>JAYUHO010000269.1:0-4150 GCA_043766915.1 Cypionkella sp. | reverse complement strand
GATACCACTGCGATGGCCACGGAAACCACGCTGCTGAACCCGCGTTTTTATACCACCGATTTTGATGAAATGGACAAAGTCGATGTCACCCCGGTGCGCCGCGAATGGGATGCACTGATTGCGCAGATGAAATCTGATCCGAACAAGGGCCATTTCAAGAAAACTGTCGAATGGACGGAATGGGATGCCAATTGGGACGGGATGGAGCCCAAGCTGCGGCGCGAGTTTATCGACTTTCTGGTATCGTCCTGCACTGCCGAATTCTCGGGCTGCGTGCTGTATAAAGAAATGAAACGCCGCGGCACCAACCCCGATATATGTGAGCTGTTCAACTATATGGCCCGGGACGAGGCGCGGCATGCCGGATTCATTAATGATGCCCTGCGTGAGGCAGGCGTTGCGGTAAACTTGGGCTTTTTGACCAAAGCCAAGAAATACACCTATTTCCGGCCAAAGTTTATCTATTACGCAACGTATCTGTCTGAAAAGATTGGCTATGCGCGTTACATCACCATCTATCGGCACTTGGAAGCGAACCCAGACAAGCGGTTTCATCCGATTTTCAAATGGTTCAAGGAATGGTGCAATGATGAGTTCAGCCATGGTGAGGCGTTTGCCTTGCTGATGCGCACCGATCCGAAACTGACCACCAGTTTTGCCAATAAACTGTGGATCCGGTTCTTTTTGAACGCGGTTTATTCCACCATGTTCGTGCGCGATCATGCCCGGCCCGAGTTTCACAAGGCCCTTGGCGTCGATATCGAATGGTATGACCAAGAGGTGTTCCGCAAGACCAGCGCGATTGCCCGGCAGGTGTTTCCTGTCGAAGTTGATATTGATCACCCGCGCTGGCTGCCCAATCTGCGGCGGATGCGCGATGCTTTTGGCGCAATGGACGCGGCAAAGCGGAAGGGCGGCATCGCCGGTTGGTTTGGTAAAATGGTGGGGGGTGCCACCGCGCTTTATGCGTTCGTGGCAATTTACACAATTCCGATGATCAAAAGTGAGCCGCCAAAGAATGTGCGGATGGAGCCGGTTTATTGACGGTAATGCGGTCCATACCCCGCCAGTTTGGCAAGGCAGGCGGACATGAGTGATAGCCCGTGGATCGCTGCTTTGGCGGCGCTGTTTTTGTGGTGGTTTTCCACCGGTATCATTCTGTGGCGGGTGCGCGTTGCGGATAATGGCACAGCGCAGGATCATATCAATTCAGTGATCATCGGACTGCCCTTGTTGGTGGTTGGCCTTCTGGCTGCGCGGGCGTCATTGTCCGATCTGTCCCCATCCGGCATTTACATGGCGTTCTTTGCCGCGTTGGCGATCTGGGGTTGGATCGAACTGGCGTTTTTGTCGGGCGTCATCACCGGGCCAAACCGGGAAGCCTGTCCGCCGTTTGCGGCGAAAACCGATCGGTTCTGGCGGGCGGTGGGCACGGTGGCCTGGCATGAAACTGCCTTGATCCTGGCGCTGCTGCTGTTGGGCACGGCGTCAATCCAGTCTGACAACCCTTTTGCCTTTGCCACCTTTGCTCTGCTGTTTGTTGCGCGGATTTCGGCCAAGCTGAATCTGTTCTTCGGCGTGCCGCGGATCAACACGCAGTTTCTGCCCAAAACCCTGTCGCATCTGCCCAGTCATTTCCGTTATGGCAGGATCACAGCTATGTTTCCGATTTCGGTTTCTCTGCTGACAGTTGCTTCTGCACTGTTACTTGAACGCGCAATCAATGTTAATGCACCGGGCATGACGATTGGGTATGCCCTGCTGACCAGCCTTTGCTTGTTGGCGCTGCTTGAACATTGGTTCATGGTGCTACCTTTGCCCGATGAAAAACTATGGCGCTGGATGATGCCAGCCCGCAAATCGCACTCTAAAGACCGCCTGCATGAGGACGCCAATGGACTTTGACAGCATTTTCCGCGCCCAGATCGACACGCTGAAGGCCGAAGGCAATTACCGCACCTTCGCCGAGCTGGAGCGTAAGCGTGGCGAATTTCCCCGCGCCGCCAATCACAAAGACGGCGAGGTGAAGGACATCACCGTTTGGTGTTCCAACGATTATCTTGGCATGGGTCAGCATCCGGCTGTGGTGCAGGCGATGATTGATTGTGTGCAGGCCTGCGGCACGGGGGCCGGGGGCACGCGCAATATCTCGGGCACCAACCACAACCATTTGCTGCTAGAGGCAGAACTGGCCGATCTTCACGGCAAAGACGCCGCGCTGCTGTTCACCTCGGGCTATGTTTCCAACTGGGCCGCGCTTTCCACGCTGGGTTCGCGCATTCCCAATGTGGTGATCCTTTCGGACGCCGGTAACCATGCGTCAATGATTGAAGGCGTGCGGCATTCGCGTGCTGACAAGGTGATCTGGAAGCATAATGACTGGCGCGATCTGGATCGCAAGCTGGCGGCTGTCGGCGACCGGCCCAAGATTGTGGCGTTCGAATCGGTGTATTCGATGGACGGCGATATCGCGCCCATTAAGGAAATCGTGCGGGTCGCCAAAGCCCATGGTGCGATGACCTATATCGACGAGGTGCATGCGGTGGGCATGTATGGCCCGCGTGGCGGCGGCGTTTCAGAACGCGAGGGGTTGGCCGACCAGATTGATCTGATCGAGGGTACGCTGGGCAAAGCGTATGGCGTGGTCGGTGGATACATCACCGGATCGGCGCCGCTGTGTGATTTCATCCGCAGCTTTGCGTCGGGCTTCATCTTTACCACTGCCCTGCCCCCGGCAATTGCGGCGGCGGCAACGGCGTCTATTCAGCATCTGAAAACGTCCGATGTCGAACGCAAACTTCAGCAACAGCAAGTGGCCAAACTGCGTGCAAAGCTGGATCGCTTGGGCATCCCGCATATGGCCAATGACAGCCACATCATCCCTGTGATGATCGGCGATCCGGTGAAGTGCCGCCAGATCAGCGATATACTGATGCGCGACTGGGGCATCTATGTGCAACCGATCAATTATCCGACCGTGGCCAAAGGCACCGAGCGGCTGCGGATCACGCCTTCACCGTTCCATACTGACACCGACATTGATCATCTTGTCGCCGCTCTTGCAGCGTTGTGGCAACGATGCGCTTTGGCACATGCGGTGGCTTGACCGCGGCAAAAAACGCTCCACCTTAACTGCAAAGATATCAACATCAGGGCGAAACAGGGAGATCCCGATGAAACTGAAACTTGCACTACTGGCCGTTCTGGCGACCGCCACAGCCCCGGCCTTTGCCGGCGGTGACGCTGTCAAAGGGGAAGCCGTTTTCAAACAATGTCAGGCCTGCCACGTAGTGGCTGATCCGGACGGTAAAGTTCTGGCTGGCAAAGCCTCAAAGACCGGGCCCAACCTTTACGGGGTTATTGGTCGCGCCGCAGGATCTTATCCAGAGTTCAAATACGGAGAGTCAATGTTGGCCGCCGGAGCGGCCGGACTGGTCTGGGACGAAGCCAAGTTCATTGAATACGTGCAGGATCCACAGGCGTTCCTAAAGACGCAGCTTGCGGACAAATCCGCCAAAGGCAAAATGGCGTTTAAAGTAAAGAACGCTGAAATGGCGGCAGATGTATATGCCTATCTGGTGTCACTGGCCCCGGCCGCGCCTGCTGCAAACTAAACTGAACCATATTTTGTTGCAAAAGGCCCTCGTTCTGCGGGGGCTTTTTTGTTTACACCGCGCCGGGCATCACACCCGTGTCTATCCGCAGATGCAGGCCCAGAGTGATGCAGGCCTGCAAGGCCACTTGCAGCCGAATGCCGGGCTTGCCGCGTTCCAACTCGCCGATCAACTGCCGGGTAACACCGAGAATCGCCGCCAGATCAGACTGGGTCAGCCCCGTCAGTTTGCGGCGTGTGGATATGGCCTGTCCTAGGGTTTCAGGTGTCATGCTGGCCCTGCTAATTCATGAAAGCGTCGTCAAAAATAAAATAGGCGATACCGGCCCGGTCAGGCCTGCAAGGTTTTCTGTTCCAGTCCTAACACCGCTTGCACCGTGCGGGTGATGTCGGCGGCGGTCAGTTGGGCGTCGGCGTACATTTCTGCCGGGGCAGCTTGTTCGATGAACCGATCCGGCAATGTCATCGTCCGCAGCCGCACACCATGGTCAAGCCCGCCCGAATTGGCCAGATAGTGCAGCACCTGCGCGCCAAACC
>JAYUHO010000268.1:0-4181 GCA_043766915.1 Cypionkella sp. | reverse complement strand
TCGATAAACCCCATGCTGGATGCAAGCAACATCCGGCGGTGTTGTGGCAGCCAGATTAACTGGGGGTCCGGCATGAAAACGGGCACCTCAGCCCTGCTGACGTGCCCGCAAAATCTCAGTGATAGCCGGGTAAGCCCGATCAGGATTCTTCGCTGGTGGCGGCAGGGGCGGCAATGCGCGACTGCGGCACTGCTGCGCGGCCCGTCGACAGTGGGTCTTCCTGGCGCTGCACAGACCCTTCGAAATGCGCACCCGATTCGATGGCGATGGTCTTGTGAATGATGTCGCCTTCCACCTTGGCGGTAGAGGTCAGCCGCACTTTCAAGCCGCGCACCCGACCGATCACCCGGCCATTGACCACGATATCATCGGCCACAATCTCACCCCGGATGGTGGCGGTTTCGCCCACCGTCAGCAGATGCGCACGAATATCGCCTTCGACCGTGCCTTCGACCTGAATATCGCCAGTGGTGCGCAGGTTGCCGACAACCGTCAGGTCAGCCGACAGGATGGAAGCGGCAGATTTGCCCTTGGGGGCGGACGGGGTGAAATCCATCGAGGGCTTAGACACTGGGGCCTCCGGGGCTTTGGGTTTGTCGGCGTCGCCGGGTTTCGATCCGGGTTCGTTGATGCGGCTTTTAGAAAACATGGGTCGCTGCCTTTATGAAGGTCATCGGATTGATGTAGGCCCCGTTAAGACGGACCTCATAGTGAAGATGCGTGCCAGTCGATCGGCCAGAATTTCCCATATCACCGATCCAATCGCCGCGCGATACCTTTTGTCCGGGCTCGACGCGAAGCTGCGCAAGATGGGCGTAACGGGTCTCAAGCCCGAAGGAATGTTTGATTTTAATCAATCTGCCATAGCCGCTTGACCAGCCCGCCGTTTCGACCACGCCATCCGCAGTGGCATATACCGGAGAGCCATAATCCCCCGCCATATCCATACCTTCATGCATGCGCACGCCGCCGCCATTGGGGTCTTGGCGATACCCGCCGGCAGAGGTCATCCGGTAGGGGGTTTTCAACGGCATCCCGAACGGTGCTTTGAAGGCTGCCAGACGGTAGAGGTTCATCTCGTCCAGCCCCTTCAGGATTGCATTGGCGCGCAATTCTTCTGCCGAGGGACCCGTTCCGCCACGGGTGGACAGGCTGATCGGTGTCAGGGGGCCGCCTTGGCCGCCATACCCTTTGCGCACCGCGTTCAGCATGTCGTCCGGCGACAGACCCGCAGCGCGGAACATCTTTTCCAAGGGTTCCACTGATACGGTCAGCGCCTCTTCCAGTTTGCTGAAAATCTGCTCGTTGCGGGCCTCAAGATCGGATTTCTCTTGCATCACGGCGGCGGTACGGTCGGTGGCCTTTTTCACGGCCCCCGCCATTGCATCGCGTTCGGTTGCGGTATCGCCCAAGGCGGCGGTCATGTATTCCAGTGTTGATTCCGCATCCCGCATCCGGCCCGCATCGGTGCGGCCTTTACCGGGGGCCAATGACAACGCCAAAACTTCGTCCCGCGCGGTTTCGCGTTCTTTGATGGTACGGCGCAAAGTGTTCTGGATCACATCGATCCCGGTTTCCAATTCGCGGCGGCGGTCTTCCGAGGCCAGCAGGCGCGACTGCATGGTCGACACTTGCGTCAACGCCAATGTAAACCGGTCTTGCGCACGGGCAGCTTCATCGGCGCGCAGGTCGCGGTCAGCTGACAACGCATTCAGCCGTTCTTCATACAACGCCTGTTGGCGCTGCACCTGTTCGCGCGATGTGCCTGCGGAAATCGAATCCATCAGCAAAATCGCGGTCGCGAGGATCGTCCATCCCAGCAGCAGGCCGCACACGCTGACGGCCACGGCTTGGGTAACCGGACGCAGCCGGATAAACCGGGTTTCGGTGTCCGATTTCAGGAACAGCCGCTGTTCAGGGAAATACCGCTCAAGCGTGGTATTGATCCGATAGGCAAGGCGCGTGAGCACGTTGGACTGTTCCGCTTCTACAAGCTGCAGGGAAAATTGATCGGCGATGCGATTGCAAAGCTAACTCTGATTAGCCAGCGCAACGGCTTTGGGCAAGAAATTTGACCACCGACACATTTGCACGGGGCGGAATGTCGCCACCATAGGCAAAAACCCGCCGATGCGCTGTTGGTCAGGCGTCCAACTCGGAACGATCTACAAGGGGCCAATAGAAATCGGGCGGGATACCTGCCTCGGCGCGTTTTTCTTCGTTGAAGGGCGGTTTCAGGCTGCCATGAAAGTATTTTCGCACCAAAAAGTGGAACACGTCTTTGGGATCGGTCCCATCGCGCCCACACAGCCAGTTGAACCACTTCGAGCCGTAGGCGACATGGGCCACTTCTTCGGCATAGATGGTTTGCAACGCGGCCAAAGCCTGCGCCTCGCCCGCTTTGGTGAATAATTCAATCATGGCCGGGCTGACATCCAGCCCCCGCGCCTCCAGCACCATCGGCACGACAGCAAGGCGGCCTTTGAAATCATGCGCCGTATCTTCGGCGGCGCGCCACAGGCCCGCATGGGCGGGAAGGGCACCGTAAAAGCTGCCCAACGCTTCAAGACAATCGCAGATCAGGTTGAAATGCTTGGCCTCGTCATCTGCCGCCTGCACCCAATCGTCATAGAACCCCAACGGCATGGGACAGTCGGTGAACCGTGCAATCAGATCCCAATGCAGATCGACCGCGTTTAGTTCAATATGACCGATGGCGTGCAGCAAGGCGATGCGCCCGGTGGGCGATCCGGGGCGGCGGCGCGGCACGTCGCGCGGGTTCAACAGATCAGGCTTGGCGGGGCGTGCAGGTTGGTCTGGCGGCGTTGCATGTCCAAGTGCCAACGGCACCCCCGCCGCACGCGAGGCCCGCCACGCAGCGGCATGGTGATGCGCCAACGCAGTTTTGGCGCGCCCGTCTGCGGTGGTCAGCACCTGCACCGCCATCTGCGCCAGTGTCAGCGTCACAGGGCGCGCACGGCGGCCAACACCTCATCCGCATGGCCTTTGACGGCCACTTTGTTCCAAACCCGCGCCACCATGCCTCTGCCATCGATCAGCACAGTGGTGCGTTCGATGCCCAGATAGGTTTTGCCATACATGCTTTTTTCCAGCCACACGCCGTAGTCTTCGGATGTATGCCCGGCCTCGTCTGATACCAGAACGATGTTCAGGTCGTACTTCTTGCAAAACTTGTCATGCGCCTTGACGCTGTCTTTGGACACGCCAATCACGGTGCAGCCTGCTGCGGTGAAATCGGCCAAACGTGCAGTGAAATCCTGCGCCTCTATTGTGCAGCCGGGCGTGTCATCTTTGGGATAGAAATACAGCACCACTTTGCCGGGGCGCAGCGCCGACAGGGTCAGATTTGCCCCACCATCGCGGGGCAGGGTGAAATCGGGGGCTGGGGTTCCGGCGGCAATCATGGGCGGCTCCTTGCTTTGGGGTGATCAACCCTTTGCGATCTAGTTGCCTTTGGGCAAAGATAAAGGCAAGCCCGCAATGTAGTCGAGGCGCGGCAACGGAAGGGTTTGCAATAGACATGACGGGGCAGGCGGATATCGACACTGGCAAGGCCCTGCCAATTGCTGATCCTGTGTCAGAGGATGGTGATCTGCGGCCTGATGCGAGCAAAGGTGATGATATAGCCGCCGCCAATGATCCTGATGCCGCCCCGGCCAAACCCCTCCAAACCGGTGCGGTTCTGATCCTGACCCATGATCAGCCAATTCCTGCCGCAAAACGCCCGGTTGCCAAACGGCGCAAACTTCGTCGACACGGCTCTGGGTTGGCGGGGCGGTTGTTTTTGCTGCTGCTGGTGTTCGCGCTGTTTTTTGGCGCGCTGGCCTTGTCCGGCAAGCCAATTTCCCTGCCGCTGTGGGCCGTGGTAGAGATTGAGGATCGGCTGAACCGCGGGATGTCGCAAACCGCCCCCGGCAGCGCTTTGGCGATCGGGGCGGTTGAGATCACCATGGATACCGATTGGCTGCCGCGCCTGCGCATAGAAGATGTCCGGCTGCTGAAGCAAGGCGGCGAGGCGCTGCTGTCGCTGCCCGAAATGCGCCTGACGCTGGATGCCTCTGCCTTGATGGGCGGCGAATTGCGGGTTCGTGACCTGCGGTTGATCGGGGCCAAACTGGTGGTGGTGCGCGACAAAGACGGGCGGTTTGATCTGTCTTTGG
>JAYUHO010000267.1:0-4186 GCA_043766915.1 Cypionkella sp. | reverse complement strand
GTTCGGTCCAAGCCATTGTGATCTCCGTTCAGTGTCACAACCGAACAGAATCACAAAGGACTGAATTCACTCAACTAGTTTCGGATCAGACACTAAGGCTGGAAACCATTATGCTGGGGCGCAGACCCTTGCCCACCGATGGCATGCCACTGATCGGGCCAGTGCCGGGATATGCTGGCGCGCATCTGGCGGTGATGCATTCGGGCGTCACGCTTGCGCCCTTGGTGGGCAGGCTGCTGGCGGATGAGATACTGGGGCAGGGCGACGCCCCGCTGCTGGCCGATTTCAGGCCGTCGCGGTTGATGTAGAAACAGGGCAGGGATGAACCTGCCCCGTCAAGCCTTTGCACTAAAGTCAGCCGCGAATAACCGACCGGCCCGCATATTCCGCTGTCTCGCCCAGCATTTCTTCAATCCGGATCAACTGGTTATATTTGGCCAACCGATCCGACCGCGACAGCGATCCGGTCTTGATCTGCCCGCAATTGGTGGCCACGGACAGATCGGCGATGGTGTAGTCTTCGGTTTCGCCCGACCGGTGGCTTATCACATTGGTATAGCGCGCCCGGTGCGCCATATCGACCGCCGCCAAAGTTTCGGTCAAAGTGCCGATCTGATTGACCTTGACCAGCATGGAATTGGCGCAGCCCTTGGCGATGCCTTCGGCCAGACGGGCGGGGTTGGTGACGAACAGATCATCGCCCACCAGTTGGATTTTGTGGCCCAACCGATCTGTCAACAGCTTCCACCCCGCCCAGTCATCTTCGGAACACCCGTCCTCAATCGAGATGATCGGATAGTCCTTGGCAAGGCCCACCAGATAGTCGACGTTTTCCTCAACGCTGAACGTCTTGCCTTCGCCCTTCATCACATATTTGCCGTCTTTGAAATATTCGGTGGCCGCACAATCCATCGCCAGATAAATATCCTCACCGGGGCGGTAGCCTGCCTTTTCGATGGATTTCAAAATGAAATCAAGCGCATTACGCGCGGTGCTGATGTTGGGGGCAAAGCCGCCCTCATCGCCGATCCCGGTATTCAGACCCGCCGCCGACAGTTCTTTCTTCAGGGTGTGAAACACTTCGGACCCCATGCGCACGGCTTCACGGATGTTTTCCGCAGCCACCGGCATGATCATGAATTCCTGAATATCAATCGGGTTATCCGCATGTTCGCCGCCATTGATGATGTTCATCATCGGAACCGGCAGCACGCGGGCAGAGGTGCCACCGATATAGCGATAAAGCGGTTGGCCGGTGAATTCCGCCGCGGCCTTGGCCACCGCCAACGACACGCCCAGAATGGCGTTCGCGCCCAAGCGGCCCTTGTTATGGGTGCCGTCCAATTCAATCATCGTGCGGTCGATGCCGACCTGTTCGGTGGCGTCAAAGCCGGTGATTTCGGCGGCAATCTCGCCATTCACTGCAGCCACGGCTTCCAAAACGCCCTTGCCCATATAGCGTTTCTTGTCGCCGTCGCGGCGTTCCACGGCTTCATGTGCGCCGGTTGATGCGCCCGACGGCACGGCAGCCCGGCCCATCGCCCCGCTTTCCAGAATAACGTCGACTTCGACGGTAGGGTTGCCCCGGCTGTCGAGGATTTCGCGGGCGTGAATGTCGATGATCGTGCTCATGGGATTGGCCTCCAGATTGCGCTAACGAATTCAGGCTTGTTTACCCTGCGGTGTGGGCCAAGGAAAGGGCACGCTTGCGGGCGCGTTCTCGGGCAAAGGAATAAAGGCCGGACCCGATGATCAGCGCAGCCCCCGACAGGGTGACCGCGTCAGACGGCTCTGCAAACACCAGCCAGCCAATCGTAATGGCAAAGATCAGGCGGGAATAGCGAAACGGCGAAACCACCGACACCTCGCCGGTGCGGGTTGCCGCCGTTATCGCCCAATACCCCGCCGTCCCGAAAATGATCGCGCCCAGCAGCATGGCCGATTGCCACAGGTCAGGCAAAACGGCAGTCTGAAACGGCATCATCCCGGCCCCCAGCACCGCGACCGAAGCGACACCCCAGGCCGACACCTGCGCGGTAGAGATACCGGGCGGGATGGCGCGCGAGGCAAGGTCACGCAGGCCCAGCCCCGCCACCGTCACCAGAACCCACATCGCCGCCGGATGAAAGCCGTCCAGACCGGGCCGGATCACCAGCAGCACGCCTGCAAAGCCGACAGCAATCGCAGTCCACCGCCGCCACCCGACCTTTTCGCCCATGAACAGCGCCGCCCCCATCGTCACGGCCAGCGGCATCGCCTGCAAAACAGCGGAAACCGTGGCCAAGGGAACGGCGGCAAGTGCGGTGATATAGGCATATGTTCCCACCATCTCACCCGCGTTGCGCGCAAGAACCCATGGGTGCAACGCGGCGGCGGTCAGGGTGCGGCGGCCTTCGCTGCGGGCGAGCGTGCTGAAAAACACCCAGGCAAACAGACAGGTGATCAGCAAAATCTGGCCCGTCGGCAGCCCTTGGGTAGAGAATTTGAGGAACATATCCTCAAACGCGAACAGCGCCATTGACCCTGCCATCAGGCCAATGCCGCGCAGGTTATCGGCTGCGGTCATGTCGCTTGCGGGTCTTTGCGGGTCGGAACACCCAGCAACTCCAACCGATGCCCAATCAACCGATAGCCCAGACGTGCCGCAATGCGTTCTTGCAATTCTTCAATTTCGGGATCAACAAATTCAATCACCTGGCCGGTGTTCACATCAATCAGATGATCGTGGTGATCGCGTTCGGCATCTTCATAGCGCGCGCGGCCGTCGCCGAATTCCAGCTTGTCCAGCAGCCCCGCCTCTTCAAACAGCTTGACGGTGCGATAGACCGTGGCCAGCGAGATTTTCGGATCAATCCGCGCGGCGCGGGCGTATAGCTCTTCAACATCGGGATGATCATCGGCATCGCCAATCACGCGGGCCACAACGCGGCGCTGATCCGTCATGCGCAGACCTTTGGCAGCACCCCGCGTGATGATGGTAGACATTGGTACGCTCCGCCGCTTGCCGTGCCGCGCCGTCTGCTTACGACAACTGCGGGCGGCCTGCCAGCAATTTCACCTGCTTGACACTTGCCAAAGCTGTGCGAATGGTGCCAGGGAAATCGGCGGGGACAACCATGCGGAAAGACAGTTTGGACCGCGTGGGCTTGGCCGTCCTGATCGGCGTTACGTTATTGCTGGCGGTCAATCAGATTATTGTCAAAGACGTGAACCGTGGCCTGCAGCCGGTATTTTTTGCGGGGGCGCGGTCAGCATTGGCGATCCTGTTTGTTGGGGGATGGCTGACCTATCGCGGGCTTTGGGACAAGTTTCGTCTGGCCGATGTGGTGCCCGGTGTGGCGATGGGATTGGTCTTTGCCGCTGAATTTCTGTTTTTGTTCCTGGCGCTGGATCTGACCGCCGTTGGGCGTGCTTCGGTCATCTTTTATTCGATGCCGGTCTGGATGGCGATTTTGGCACATTTCGGGTTGCCGAATGAACGGCTGACCCCCATTCGCGGCGTTGGTCTGGCGCTGGCCTTTGCGGGCACCGCTTGGGCAATCCTGTCGCGCAGTCCCGGCGGGCAGGCCAGCATCGTGGGCGATCTGTGCGCGCTTGGCGGGGCGTTGGGGTGGGCGGGCACGGCGTTTATCGCCCGCGCCACCCGGATGCGGCATGCGGGCCCCGAGGTGCAACTGTTTTGGATGGTTTTGGTGTCGGGCCCTGTGCTGTTACTGGCGTCGCCCCTGTTTGGCCCGCTGATCCGCGATGTGGAGCCGATGCACTGGGTGTGGTTGGTATTGCAGGCGTCGGTTGTGGTTGCGGGCGGCTTTATCAGCTGGCTTTGGTTGTTGTCGGTCTATCCAACGTCGACTGTGGCCAGTTTTTCGTTCCTGACCCCGATCTTTGCCATCACTTTGGGCCATTTTATCTTGGGTGAGTCGTTGGCCGTTGGGTTGATTGGCGCCGCCGTATTGGTGGCATTGGGAATCATCTTGATCAACCGACGGGTGTAGGCGTTCCCCCTTCACCCGCAATACGCGGGTATGGCTGTTTCCATCACACTTCAGCGAACCATCCCAAGCCCGCCGACCACAACAGTTTTTCGTCGCTTTTCATGCGACAGATGAAGCCCGGAAATACCGGCTTTCGGCGATTTGCGCGCTTGTTGCCAAAACGCCACCCCTAGACCGCATCTGGGGGTCAA
>JAYUHO010000266.1:0-11089 GCA_043766915.1 Cypionkella sp. | reverse complement strand
TATGTCGACATCACCGTCAGGACCAAAAATGGGGAGGAGATTACGCGCTCGTTCTCCATGGCAAATACGCCGGACCAAACCCAAAAGCTCAAATTCATTATCAAGAAATACCCAGACGGACGGTTCAGCAACGAACTTGACGCCGGCGGAATTGAAGTCGGGGCCGCCGTCAGCGTCCGCGGCCCCTTCGGGTCGTGCTTCCGGCGCGAAGGACGAACCGGACCGGTAGTGCTGGTCGCCGCAGGGTCGGGCATGTCGCCGATCTGGTCAATCCTGCACGACCATATTACCAGCGGTGAAGACCGCCGCGTCTATTTCTTTTACGGCGCGCGCACCCGGGCTGACCTGTTCTACCTGGATCAGATCGCCGAAATCACTGCGGCGCATCCAGACATTAACTTCATTCCCGTGCTGTCGCATGCCGACACAGATGCCGATTGGCACGGCGCCACCGGGTTTGTGCATCAGGTTGTGCAGGCCGAACTGAAACGGCTGGGGATCGAAGGCGACGCCGATGCCTATGCCTGCGGCCCGCCCCCGATGATCGACGCGCTGCAGCCTGTTCTGTTCATGCAGGATTTCGATCCGGACCGCACGTTCTTTGACAAGTTCACACCATCTACCGCACCCGCGCCCGTGAAAGCGCATTGATACCAAGGGGTTCGCCCCAAACCACAAGGGAGAGAAACATGGTTGCCACATCTAGTTCAGTCGGCTCCGGTGCCGCAGGGGCCGCGATTTTTGCCGATAGCGAAAGCCGGAAATACCGCTATTTTGAACCCCGCGCCAAGCGCGCCACCCATTACGAGGATGTCACGGTTGACGTGCAGCCCGATCCCGAACGCTATCTGATCCAGAACTGGATCATCGCGTTTCCGAACGGCAAGGGTGCCTATGAAAAAGACAGCACGCAGGCCAAAAGCAGCAACTGGCATGCCTTCCGCGCACCCGATCAGGAATGGGAGCGCACGCATTACCAACGCCAGTCCCGTATCGAGGTGATGGTGCAGTCGGTCATCAACAATGGCCGCAAATCCGGGGCAACGCAGGCTTTTGACGCCACGTGGGGCAAAGTTCTGCAAAAACAGCTGGGCGCATGGAAACACGCTGAATTTGGTCTTGGCGTGGCGCTGATGCAGGCACAGCGCTATGGCTATACGCAAATGATCAACAACGCGACGTTGACCAACTCGTCGTACAAACTGCGTCTATCGCAGGACATCACCTTGTATCTGGCCGAAATCGGCATGGATATCAAAGGTTGGGACGACGAGGCTGGCAAAGTGGCCTGGCTGGAAGACCCGATCTGGCAAGGCACCCGCGAAGCCATCGAAACCATCATGGGCGCCACCGACTATCTGGAACAGTATTTCGCCACCAATCTGGTGTTCGAACCACTGGTGGGCGAGTTGTTCCGCTCTGGCTTCCTCATGCAGGCCGCGGCACCAAACCACGACTTTATGACGCCTTCGGTGATTGCTGCGGCAGAGGGCGATTACGAGCGTAATTTGGCCAACACGATCGACCTGATCTACCTCTTGGCCAATGACGAGGTGCACGGTGCCGCAAACCGCACCCTGTTCCAATCCTGGGTGATGAAGCACGCAACGCTGGCCGACAAAGCCGCCAAGCAGCTGCAGCCCATCTGGAGCATGGCCCATTCCAAACCGGTGAGTTTCGAGGAGGCGCGGGCAGTTTCCGAAGAACGCTTCGCCAAGATCCTCGGCGAACTCAACCTGTCCCGCTGAAAGGAAACATCATGTCAAACGTTGCACGCGACAATTCCCACGACAACATCTTCAAGGCGATGAAAGACATCACCTTTGAAAAAACCGTGTCTCATCAATGCGGTGTCACGATGAGTGACAGCGTCGAGGCCCGCGCCATTGCCGAATTTATGGATCAAAAACCGGGGGTGACGGTGACGTATAACCCCGCGCTGATCCGCATTGATGGCAACGGCAAGCTGATCTTCAAGATGGATGAGATCAGCGAATATCTGGGCCGTGAGATGACGGCGGAATTGTTCGAAGTGAACTCTTCCACCCATTACGGCCGCATGGTGCGCACAGACGACAACACCGTCGTTCTGTTCGGCGACATGAACGAGATGCTGGAATTCATCTGAAGACTTGGCGCGGGGGCAATCCCCGCGCCACCCCATTCCCCTGCGCACAGGCGCAACGAGACGAAAGGCAACCACGATGTTTGTGACACCTGAAGGCAAAGAGATTTTCGTGGTCGATGGCCACACCCACTTCTGGGACGCGAGCCCGGAAAACCAGGCAAATATCCATGGCAAGCAGTTCATCGACTGTTTTTACGCCTATCACTCCGGCCTGTCGCCGAAAGAGCAACTCTGGGAAAAGTCGAAGTTCGAGAAATACACCGAGGCCGATCTTTACAATGACCTGTTCATTGACGGGCCGGATGACATTGCGATCCTGAATTCGACCTACCTGAAAGAATTCTACAAGACCGGCTTCAATTCGATCGAGCGCAACCACACGGTCGCCAAGAAGTATCCGAACCGCTTCATCGTCAATGGCGCGTTTGACCCGCGCGATGGCAACAAGGCGCTGGAATACATCCATTTCATGAAGGAAACGTACGATATCAAGGGTGTAAAGATGTACACCGCCGAATGGAACGGCGAATCCAAAGGCTGGCGTCTGAACGATCCTGCAGCCTACAAATGCTTTGAGCTGTGCGACAAGCTGGGCATCAAGAACGTCCATGTCCACAAAGGCCCGACCATCATCCCGCTGAACAAGGATGCGTTCGATGTGCATGATGTGGATTACGCCGCGACCGATTTCCAGAATCTGAACTGGATCGTCGAACATTGCGGTCTGCCGCGTCTGGATGATTTTTGCTGGATCGCGACGCAGGAAACCAACGTGTTTGCCGGTCTTGCCGTGGCCTTGCCGTTTATCCATTCCCGCCCGCGCTATTTCGGTGAAATCATTGCCGAACTGCTGTTCTGGATCGGGCCGGAAAAGATCTTGTTCGGGTCAGACTATGCGATCTGGACGCCAAAATGGCTGGTCGAGAAACTTTGGGCCTACCAAATCCCCGAAGACATCGCCAAAGAACGCGGCGTGCAACTGACCGATGAGATCAAGGAGAAAATCCTGGGCCTCAACGCAGCACGGCTTTACAACATCGACATCGCGGAGCGCAAAGCAGAGTTTGCCAAGCACCCGATGCAGATCGCGGCTGAATAAGATGGAGGGCGCGCTTTCACAACAATTGGCAGACGTGTGGGCGCGCCTTGATCTGGTGATGGACCCCGAACTTGATGAACCCGTGACCGACATGGGGTTTATTGAGGCGGTGTCCATCGCGGGCCCCACCACGGGCCACAACATCAGCACGGTCGAGATTGTGTTCCGCCTGCCCACCTATTGGTGCTCGCCCAACTTTGCCTTTCTGATGGCCGAAGGGATCAAGCGCGAGGTGGAAACCCTGCCTTGGGTTGGTCAGGCGATTGTCAACTTGCAAGACCATATGGCAGCCGAAGAAATGAACGCGGTCATCAACACGGGGGGCGCATTTTCCGATGTTTTCGCCACGCTGATGCCCGGTGAAAATCTGGACGCCTTGCGCGAAAAATTTGACCAGAAGGCGTTTCAGCGCCGGCAGGAAGTGGTGATCAAGGCGCTGATTGCGAAGGGTTTTGTTGCAGATTTGATCGTGGGTCTTACACTTGCGGACCTGTCGTTGATCCCGTTCGATGACCCCGAAGTGACGCGGCAATGCGGACGATACGTGGCGCTGCTGCGGTCCAAGACCCTGGCGCAGCGGCCTGGCGATCCGGCCTTTCCAACCTATCAGGGCCAGCCGATTGACGATTTCCAAACCTACATGGGCCTGTTGCGCTCTGTTCGCATCAATATGGAATTCTCCGGCTCGCTGTGCCGGGGCTTGAAACGCAGCCGCTACCAAGAGGCTGATCTATCGGGTGACGTGCCTATTCTGGTGGATCTTACCCCACCAGACCTGCCTATCCACGCCTGCCGCTGACAGGTGATCGACAAAAACACAAAACCGGCTTTGGCCGCAGGAGGAAGCTATGCCGAAAATCATGATCCACGGAAATGAAGCCCGCCGCGCGCTGGCAATCGGTGTGCAAAAACTAGCGGCCGCGATTGAATCAACCCTTGGCCCGATGGGCATGAACGCGATGATCGACCGGCCCATAGGCACGCCGTTGATCAGCCGCGATGGCGTGTCGATTGCATCGGAAATAGCGCTGTTTGACCGGTTCGAAAACATGGGCGCGCAGGTGGTGCGCGAAGTGTCGATGCAGACCAATGACGTGGCGGGCGATGGCACCACCACCTCTATCGTGCTGGCCAATGGCATCATCAAATCGGGTGTGGCGCTGATTGAAAAGGGTGCCAAGCCGGTGGAACTGTGCCGGGGTATTTCGCTGGCGGTCGAGGCAACGCTGGCCGCGCTGCGTCAGGCGGCCAAACCCGTCAAGGATCACGCGGTTCTGTCTGCTGTGGCGAAAATCTCTGCCTCCAACGTCGAGTTGGGCGCATTGGTGGCCGAGGCCTTCCGCCGTGTCGGCGCGCAGGGGGTGATCTCGACCGATTACGGGGTTGGCAATACATCGACGCTGGATGTGGTTGATGGCATGTCGTTTGACCGCGGCTATATCTCGCATCACATGGTCACCGATCTGGATGCGATGCGGGCGGTGGTGATCAAGCCCTATATCGTGCTGACCGACATCAAGATGAAAACCGCCAGCCAGCTGGATGCCGCCAAGGCCATTGCTGCTGAAGACAACCGCCCCTTGGTGATCATTTCCGAAGAAACCTCGCCCGAAGTGCTGATCACCCTGCTGGGCAAAGATGGTCCCGGCAAATTCCTGGTGGTGCACCCGCCGGAGTTTGGCCATTGGCGCCGCAACATGATGGAAGATCTGGCCATTATCACCGGCGGCAAAGTGCTGGCCCGCGATCTGGGCGACAGTCTCGAAAACATCACCCGGCTGGAAATGGGCAGCGCCGACCGCATTGAGGCGACGCATACAGACACCATCATCGTGCGCGGACATGGCGACGTGCAGGCCATTACCGCACGGCGCGCCCAAGTGCAGCGGCTTTACGAACTGGCCCCGCCAAATATCGACAAAGACAAGCTGCAGGAACGGCTGGCCAAGCTGTGCGGCGGCACCGCGACCATCCTTGCCGGTGGTGTCACCCCGGTGGAACAGAAACGCACCATTCAGTTGATCGAAGACAGCCTGAATGCGGTGCGTGCGGCTGCAGAAGAGGGCGTTCTTGTCGGCGGCGGCGTGGCACTGGCCCGTGTGGCCCCGTCGCTTGGTGTGCTGGCCAAAACGATGCAGGGCGATGTTCGCCGCGGCGTTGAACTGGTGCAATCGGTGCTGACCGTGCCCTTGGCGCGCATCGCGTTCAACGCAGGGGCCGAACCCAATGATGTTGTGGGTAAGGTCTGCGCGCTGTCCGGCGATCAGGGCTATAACGCCGCCACAGGGGTTTACGAAGATCTGATGCGCGCGGGCGTGATTGATCCGGTGCGCGTGACCTGTTCGGCGCTGATGAATGCAGGATCGGTCGCCACATTGATCCTGACCACCGAAACCCTGATCGCCGATCTGGCTGAAGACGAAGACCCCACTGCGGCCCGCGCGCTGGGTGGCGGCGCGGAAAATCTGGGGCGGAAATAGCAGAACAACTGACTTTAGAAAGGGCCGGACTATGAAAGCCGCCAGACTGTATGAATACGACCCCGCGATGAACGTGCAGCTTAAGATCGAAACCGTCAAATCCCCCACCATCATGGGGCCGAATGACGTGATCGTCAAAGTAGGTGCGGCGGGCCTGTGCCGCACCGATCTGCACATCATCGAAGGCGTGTGGAAAGACATCATGGATACGGGCGGCAACCTGCTGCCCTATATCATGGGCCATGAAAACGCGGGCTGGGTCGAAGATGTCGGATCGAACGTCACCTCGGTGAAACACGGCGATACCGTGATCTGCCACCCGCACCGCACCTGTGGCATCTGCCTGTCGTGCCGCTATGGCGATGATATGCATTGCGAACACAGCCTGTTTCCCGGGCTTGGTCTGGATGGCGGATTTGCCGAATATTTCCTGACCTCGGAACGCAGCCTGATCAAACTGAACCCCAATATCACCCCGCTGGACGTCGCCCCAATGGCCGATGCCGGGATCACCGCTTACCGCGCGGCGAAAAAGGCAGCCAAGTCGCTGCGCCCCGGTGCCTATTGCGTGATCGTCGGCGTCGGCGGCCTTGGCCATATCGCCCTGCAATGCCTGCACGAAATCTCGGGCTGCAGGATCATCGCGGTTGATCGTGAAGCCGCCGCGCGCCAGCTGTGCAAAGACCTTGGCGCAGATTTCGTGCTGGATGGCGGCCCGAACGTTGTCGAAGAAATCAAGCAAATCACCGGCGGAGGCGCACAGGTGGTGATGGATTTCGTCGGCGAGTTGGGCGTCGAGAACCTGTGCTGGAAAATGGTCCGCCCGGGCGGAGAGCTGATCATGATCGGTTACGGCGGCAAGATCGAAGTGCCGACGGCGCATCTGGTGATCAACGAGATCAACATCGGCGGCAGCCTCGTCGGCAATTACACCGAGCTGGTCGAACTGATGGAGCTGAACGCCGATGGCAAGGTGAAGATGCATTACACGCAATACAGTCTGGACAACATCAACGTCGCTTTGGACGATTTCAAAAACCGTCGTTTTGCCGGGCGCGGCGTCATCGTGCCGTAACTGGCGCAACAGGAGGGCAACATGGGAACTGAGGCGAATGTGAAAGAGGGAAGCGCGGCCATCGGCCCCTGTTACCGCCTGATCTATCGCAGCCACAGCAAACTGGCAGCAAAGGACGAGGCAGGCTTGGCTGATATCCTGAAAGTGGCCCGGTCACATAACGCCGCCTTGGGCGTGACCGGGGCGCTGATGCTTTATGATGATTGGTTCGCGCAGGTGCTTGAGGGACCGCAAGCCAGCGTTGAGACGCTTTATGCCAAGATCAGACAAGACAGCCGCCACGATGCGATCCGCCTCAGCGAGGCCGGACCTGCGCCAAAGCGATTGTTCGGCAAATGGGCGATGGCCGTGGTTGCCGAACACCATCAGCCCGATATGCCACTGGTGGCCACGTCGGGCGGGTTGGCGCAAGGCGCGCCGTGGCCCGTTACGCTGGAACAAGAGGCAATCCTGACCCGGCTGCGCGATATGACGCGCGGCTATGGGCGTGGATCATAGATGTTTGTATTCAAGCCACTACGACGACCCCGGGCAGTTTAAACACACCCGGGCAAAGGGAACGATAACAGCCAGACATTGGCGAGGGAAGGAACGGACATGGATATCATTACCGCTTTGGCGATCTCAATCGGCCTGCTTGGGGCTGTTGCGACCTATTTGTTTTTGACAATCGGCACGTTGCAAATCTGGATCGGCTTTATTGGCTGGGCCAGTTTCTATCACTGTGGCGGCGGCAGCGCCGGGCTGACCAAATCGGTCGCCGCTAACCTGTGGGGCGTTGTGTGTGCGTTTGTCGCCCTGCTGGTGATCACGCAGGTCAATCCGGGCCTGCCGGGCGTTTTGTGGCCTTCTATCGTCGTCGGCGTTACGGCCGCCATCCTGGTGCTTGGCGCGAAGATTGAGGCGTTTTCGGTGATCCCCGCCACGGTTTACGGCTATGCCTCAACCGCCGGATATGGGCTGTTGTCGGGCGCGTCACCGACCGAAATCAATCTGGCGAACCCGCTGATCTGCGTCAGCCTGTCGCTTGTGATCGGCGGCCTGTTCGGGATCGTATCGGAAAAGTTCGCGGGGATAATAAAGGGCCGCAGCAGCGCCGCCGTCTGACGCCGGAGTTGCCAACCTATCATGGGCAGGGCCGGATATGGCCCTGCCCAGTCGTCTGAACCCAAGACGCCGCAACGGCCAAAGCTATTCACGCGATGATCCGCGTGCTGGACAAGGCAAGCAGCGTGGCGTTCTATGACACAGCCTTTGGTCTGAAGATTGCGCACCGATTTGATCTCACCTCGTCCCGCCAACTGCTGAAATACCCCCCTCACGTCCCCCGCGGTTTCGCCCGCAAAGTCGGCTCTGCAACCGTCGGATCCTCGGGCCAGGGGTGCCGTGGATACTGCCCCCGCATATCCTTCCTCACATCGGCATAGGATGTCTTCCAGAACCCCGGCAGGTCCATCGTCACCTGAATGGTTTTCTGCCCCGGCGAGGTCAGAACCACCCGCAAAGGCAGCCGTGCCGCCCCCACCACCGGATGCACCGTCACGCCGAACATCTCTTGCAGCCGCACCTCGATGCCCGGCACCTCGCCGTCATACTCAATCGGCACCCGGCGGCCCAGGGGGGTTTCAAAATGCGCAGGCACCAGCCTGTCCAACGCCGCCGCCTGCTCCCAATTCAGCCGCCCGCGCAACGCTTCGGTCAGGTCCAGCGCGCGGATATCGGTTTCGGATCGCACGCCCCCCAGATGCGGCAGCAGCCAATCGCAGGCACCCTCCAACAACCCCGCATCCGAACAATCGGGCCAATCGCCGCCCCCACCGCGCGCCAGTTCAATCTGCGCCCGCAACCGCCGTGCCCCCGGTTTCAACGGCAGACCCAACAGACGAATACCGTCCAAAGCCGCCCGCGCCACAGCGTCCGGTGGGGCATCAGTCCAAGGCCGGTCCTCCAGCACCAGCGCCCCGAAACATTCTTGCCGCCGCGCCAGAACCCGGCCATCGCGGCGCGACCAGTCGCAGACATCGCGCCACACAATTGCCGCCCCATGCACCGCGCGCAGATCGTCCTCGGTGATCAAAACCGCCTGGCGCACTTCGGCTTCACGCGCGTTGCCGTCCAGATCGGTGGCCACGATCAGCCGCGCGCCGGATAATGGCAGCCCCGCCGCCATCACCGCCCCCTTGCCCCCCGACAGCACCCACCGCGGCGCATCGCCCTTGCGCCGCAGCCCGACCCGATCCGGATAGGCCAGCGCCGCCATCTGTCCCAAGGTCAGCGGGGGCACGGCTTTCCCGCCCAAGGCCCGCGTCAACCGCCGCTGATCTTCACGGATACGCTCTACCACGGGGCGCGACACCGTATAGGGATGATCAGATTCAAACCGCCGGGGATCGGCAAGCGCGGCCATCCGCAGCGCAAGATCTGGCGGTGCGCCGCGTACAGGATCGCGTTCACCCAAAATCGCCGCCAAGCCTGCCGCCGCTGGCCCCGCCACCGCCAGCATATGCGCCAGCCGGGGGTGCAGGGGCAGCGCTGCCAAAACCCGGCCATGATCGGTGATCCGCCCGCCCGCCAAAGCCCCCAGATCGGTCAGCAACGCCCGCGCTTCGGCCATCGACCCTGCGTTCGGCGCCGTCAGAAACGGCACCCCCTCGCCGCCCCACAATGCCAGCTCCAGCGCCAACCCGGTCAGATCGCCCACTTCAATCTCAGCCGGAGGATACGCGGCCAGCCCGCCTTCCTCTCCCTTCGTCCACATCCGGTAACACACCCCTTCCGCGACCCGCCCCGCGCGGCCCCGGCGCTGTTCGGCCTCGGCGCGGGTGACGCGTTCAGTCACCAGCCGCGACATGCCGGAATTGGGATCAAACCGGGCCCGCCGCGCCCGGCCGCCATCGACCACCACGCGAATATCTGGCAGGGTCAGGCTGGTTTCGGCGATCGAGGTGGCCAGCACGATCTTGCGGCCCACCACTGGGGCCAGGGCGCTGCGCTGGGCGGCAAAATCCATCGCCCCGAACAGCGGCCGGATCACGCAGTCGCCCGGAAGCCGCCCTGCCAATGCCGCCTCAACCCGGCGTATCTCGCCTTCGCCGGGCAAAAACGCCAACACACCACCGTCCGGGCACTCCTCAATCGCCTGCGCGATTTGCGCGGCCACCGCCGCCTCATAGCGCATCGACGCATCAATACTGCGCGCCAGCCACCGCGTTTCCACTCCAAAGGCGCGCCCCGCCGAGGTGACAATGGGCGCATCCCCCATCAATGCCGCCACCGGCCCC
The DNA here is from genome assembly GCA_043766915.1 of Cypionkella sp. Lineage (GTDB taxonomy): Bacteria > Pseudomonadota > Alphaproteobacteria > Rhodobacterales > Rhodobacteraceae > JANNAT01. Next base: position 1,026 of record JAYUHO010000266.1, on the reverse strand, counting down.
GCATCCAGCGTCGCCGACATCACCACCAAAATCAGATCATCCCGCAACGCGCCGCGAATTTCCAGCGTCAAAGCCAACCCCAGATCGGCGTTCAGGCTGCGTTCATGAAATTCGTCAAAGATCACAGCACCGATGCCTGACAGGCCCGGATCGGATTGGATCATCCGGGTCAGAATGCCTTCGGTTACCACTTCGATCCGCGTCGCCGCCGAAACTTTGGACTCCCCCCGGATACGGTAGCCCACGGTTTGGCCCACCGCCTCACCCAGCGTTTCGGCCATCCGTTCGGCAGCCCCCCGCGCGGCCAGACGGCGGGGTTCCAGCATCACGATGCGCCCCTCAACCAACCCTGCGGCCAGTAAATCCAGCGGCACCCGCGTGGTTTTGCCCGCCCCCGGCGGGGCCTGCAACACCGCCATCCCGCGCGCAGCAATCGCAGCCCGCAGGGCGGGCAGGGCATCGTCGATGGGCAAATCTGTGTGCATCAAGCGGTTATCGCCGATCTCCGCTGCTTTGGCCAGAACACCGCTTATCCTTTCATTCTGGCATAAATATCCCCGCCGGAGGCATCCGCCCTTGATGCCCACAATCCACCTCTGGCATTGCGGTGAACCTTAAGGCAACACTGGCGCGCAAAGGAGCCGAGATGGATATCGACAGCCTAGCCACTGCCATTCAGGCACAAGATCGCCGTGCGCTGGCCTGGGCGATCACGCTGGTAGAAAGCGCGCGCGCCGATCACCGGGTGCAGGCGCTGGCGTTGTTGCAGGCCCTTGGCACCCGGCACCAAGCCCTGCGCATCGGCCTGTCGGGCACGCCGGGCGTTGGCAAATCGACGTTTATTGAAAGCTTTGGCCTGATGCTGACGGCGGAAGGGTTTCGGGTGGCGGTGCTGGCGGTTGATCCATCCTCGGCACGGTCAGGCGGGTCAATTCTGGGCGACAAGACACGAATGGAACGGCTGTCGCGCGACCCTTTGGCGTTCATCCGGCCCTCGCCCAGCCAGACCCAGCTGGGCGGCGTAGC
>JAYUHO010000265.1:0-27969 GCA_043766915.1 Cypionkella sp. | reverse complement strand
GAGGGGCGACTGACACGGTGACCAGCTTTATCTTCCGGGAATATCGGGATCGGTCCAACGTGGGGTACGGCACCTTGTTGGCAATGTTTTATCTGGTGGTGATTGTGATTTTCATGACCGTGCTGATGAAGTTCACCGACCGTTTAGCCAAGCCGAGAACCTGATATGGCCCCCAACCCAACCCAGATTTTCCACGACGCGGCATCTGACCGCAGCTTTCGCGCCAAATGGGTTTTGGGGCGCACCGCAATTTATCTGTTGCTGATCTTATGGGCGATCATCTGTCTGTTCCCGATTTACTGGACCGCCACCACCAGTTTTAAAATGGCCCCCGACGTAATGAAGGGCAATATGATCCCGTGGTGGGATTTCACCCCTAAATGGCTGGGCTGGAAATCCATCGGACTGTCGCCTGATACCATCGGCACCGACTCCACCGTGCGCACCGAATTTCTGAAACGCTTTACCAATTCGGTGATCATCTCTGTCGCCTCAAGCCTTTTGGCGGTGATCATGGGGTCATTGGCGGCCTATGGCCTAAGTCGGTTCAGCTATAAATTCGCCTGGATGCGCAACGCCGATATTTCGTTTTTCTTCCTGTCGCAGCTTATTCTGCCGCCCGTGGTTTTGGCGCTGCCGATGCTGGTGCTGTATAAAGAACTGGGGCTGCTGGACACACGCATCGGTTTGATTTTGCTGTATACCTTGTCGGTGCTGCCCATTGTGATCTGGATCATGCGCGATCAGTTCAGCTCTATCCCGACCGAGTTGGAAGAGGCGGCTTTGGTCGATGGTCTGTCGATCTGGGGGGCGTTTCTGACGATCATTCTGCCGATTGCGCTGCCCGGAATGGTGGCGGCATTCATTTTGTCTTTGGTGCTGACGTGGAACGAATATTTCTTTGCCGCGCTGCTGACCTCGACCCATGCCAACACCTTGCCGGTGATGGTGGCCAGCCAGACCGGCAGTCAGGGCATTTCGTGGTGGTCGATGGCGGCGCTGTCGTTTGCAGCCATTCTGCCGCTGATCGTGATTGGCGTTGTGCTGGAGAAATACATCATCAAGGGCATGGCGGCGGGGGCGGTGAAGTGAACGATTTAGGGACGATGGGCGGATTTGCCCTTCCTGCGGTGCCAGATGCTTAAAGGCATTGATCAGCGGCTATCTGCGGAAATCGTGCATGTCCTGATGCTGATGGGGCATGGCGATGATCTGGTGATTTGCGATGTGAACCACCCGGCGGCGTCGATTGCCGACCACACCAGCTATGGGCGGCTGATTGATATGGCGGGCTGTGATATTCCGACGGCCGTGGCGGCTATTCTGACGCTGATGCCGTTGGATACATTTGTGCCTGCCCCGGTCAGCCGCATGCAAGTGGTGGGTGATCCGTTGGCGCAAAAGCCGATCTTTGGCAAGATGCAGGCGGTGATTGATCATGCCGAAGGCCGCGCGGTTGAAACGCAGGCGTTGGAACGCTTTGCCTTTTACGCCGCCGCCAAGCAGGCCTTTGCGATCATCCGCACCTCGGATTCCGGGCCCTATGGCTGTTTCATTCTGAAAAAAGGCGTGATTGATCTGCCGCCGCTGTAACTGCGCGCATTACCCCCAGATCTGATCCGGGTCAGGCAGCGGAATCGCGTCCAGCAAGCTGCGGGTATAGGCAGCCTTCGGGTTTGCGAACAAATCCGCCGTCTGCCCCGCTTCAACAATCTCTCCCTTGTCCATCACCAGGACGCGGCTGCACAAACGCCGGATCACCGAAAGATCATGGCTGATAAACGCCAATGTCAGGCCCAGATCGCGCACCAATCCTTCGAGCAGGTTTAAAATCTGCGCCTGCGAGGACACGTCCAACCCAGATACAATCTCGTCCGCCAGGATAAAATCTGGCCGCAGCGCAATGGCGCGGGCAATGCCGATGCGCTGGCGTTGCCCGCCAGACAATTCATGCGGATAGCGGCTGGCAAATCCACGCGGCAGGCCCACCAGATCAAGCGCCTCCAGCATCCGTGCGCGCGGCTCTGCGACATGGTGCAGCGCAAGCGGACCACTGATGATTTGCGCAATGCGCTGACGCGGGTTCAACGACGACATCGGGTCTTGAAAGATCATCTGAAACCGGCGCCGCAAGGGGCGCAACCGGGCTTCGGGAAGGTGGGTGATATCGACGCCGTCAAACCAGATCGCCCCACCAGTGGGCTGCGCCAGCCGCAGTATCGCCCGACCGAGCGTGGATTTGCCCGAGCCCGATCCGCCAACAATGCCCAAGACCTGCCCCTTGGGAATGGTGAAACTAATACCTTTCAGAATTTCCAACCGGGGCGCGGCCCCCAGCAGCGGTTTGCGCGTCAGATCGGGCAGCGACAGCGACACGTTTTCAATACGGTAAAGATCACTCATATCGCAGCGGCCCTATCGGCCTGCGCAACCTCGCCCCGCACCTGAGCAATCACATCGTCGGGCACCGGCGTCAGGCTGCCATGCGGATCGGTATATTTTGGCGTCGCCGCCAGCAGCGCGCGTGCATAGGGATGCCGGGGCGCTGCAAAGAAATCGCGCATCGCGGCATGTTCCACCACCATGCCATCATACAAAACGCTAAGCGATTGGCAGACCTTCGACACCACGCCCAGATCATGCGTCACAAACAACAGCGCCGTGCCGTGGCGCGCCTGCATATCCGCGATCAGCCGCAAAATCTGGCGCTGCACGGTGACGTCCAATGCAGTCGTCGGCTCATCCGCCACGATCAGTTTTGGCTCGGCGGCAAAGGCCGAGGCGATCAGAACGCGCTGGCGCATCCCCCCCGACAATTCATGCGGATAGCTGCGCAACACCCGCACCGCATCGGGGATCTGCACCTCATCCAGCATCTGGGCGGCGCGGTCTGTCGCGCGGGGTTTGCTCCAGCCCAGAATATCAACCAGGCGGTCGCTGATCTGGCGGCCAATACGGCGCTGCGGGTTCAGCGCGGTCAGCGGGTCTTGCGGGATCAAGGCACAGCGCGCGCCGATCAGTTTGCGGCGCGCAGGCGCGGGCAGGGTCAAAAGATCGACCCCATCCAGCAAAATCTGCCCCGAGGTGATGGCAATCGCGCGCGGCAGTATCCCCAGAATGGCCTTGCCAATCATCGACTTGCCCGCGCCACTTTCACCCACAAGCCCATGCACGTGACCTGCATCCACCTCCAGAGACACATCCCGCAAAATGCGGATATCGCTGCCCAACAGATTGGCATTCAGGCGACGGATCGACAAAAAGCTCATCTCAGCACCGGATCAAAGCGGTCTTTCAACCCTTCGCCCAATTGCGAGAAACTGAGCACGGTCAGAAACAACGTGATCAACGGGAACACCAGCACCCACCACGCCTGATGCAGGCTGGTGCGGCCTTCGGAAATCATCCCGCCCCAGGTTGGATCATCGGTGGAAATCGACAGGTTGACGAAGGATAAGATCGCCTCGACGATGATGGCGATGCCCATTTCCAGACTTAGCAGCACCACGATGGTCGGCAGCACGTTGGGCAGAATTTCGAACAGCATGATGCCGACGCGGCCCCGCCCCACAGCGATGGCCGATGTCGGATAGTCCATCGCGGCCTGTGTCATCGCCTCGGCCCGGATCACCCTTGCAAAACGGGTCCAGTCGATCACCACGATGGCGATGATGATCGAGGTCAGGCTTGGCCCCAGCACGGCGATCAGCAGGATCGCAAACAACACCGGCGGAAACGCCATCCAGATATCAATCAGCCGCGAGATCACCAGATCAACCCAACCGCGCAGATACCCCGCCATCAGGCCCAAAGCCGCACCGATAAGGCAGGTCACGCTGCCCGCAATCACGGCCACAATCAGCGCCGTGCGCGCGCCAAAGACAATACGCGACGTGATATCGCGGCCCAAAGAATCTGTGCCCAAAAGATAGCCGGGTTCCGCCCCGGTAACCCAGAAAGGCGGCAATCGCGTCAGGAACAAATCCTGCGCCAAAGGGTCATGCGGGGCCAGCCAGGGTGCGAAGACCGAGGCCATGACCAGCATCCCCAACCAAATCGCGGGCAGAACAAGCCGCATCGACACGGAGCGGCGGGCAAGGCTGCGGGCATCACCCATGCCGCAGCCGTGGGTTCAGCGCAGCATAGGACAGATCAACCAACAGATTTACGGCGGTAAACATCACCGCAAACAAGATCACGATGCCTTGGATCAGCGGCAAATCCCGGTTGATCACCGCATCAATTGCCATATTGCCAAGGCCTTCATAGGAAAACAACCGCTCGATGATCACTGTGCCCCCGATCAGAAAGGTAAATTGCACCCCCACCAGCGTCAGGGTGGGCAAAATCGCGTTGGGCAAAGCCTCGTGCAAGATGACATGGGTTTCGGAATAACCCTTGGTGCGCGCAAGGGTGACATAATCCAGATGCATGGTCTCCTTCAGGCTTTGTTTCAGCAACTGGCTGATGATCGCGGCCAACGGGATGGCTAGGGCCAGCGCAGGCAAAAGCATATGCGCCAGCAGATCGGCCACCAGATCAAAGCGCAGCCGGATCACCGCCTCAAACAGATAAAAATTGCTGGTAAACGGCAAGGTCAATGATGGTGACACCCGGCCAGAGATATGGAAGACTGGGATCAAAACGCCAAACGCCAGCATCAGCAGCAATCCCCACAGAAAATCCGGGATCGACAGGGCCATGCCGTTGGTAATGTCTATCGCCGCCTCGGCGCGTGTGCCCCGCAGCCGCGTTCCGGTCAGGGCCATGCCCCCCCCCAAGACCACCGCGATACTCAACGCCATCACCGACAATTCCAACGTCGCGGGCAAGCGGCCCAGGACCAAATCCAACACGGGTTGGCGCGCGGTGATCGAGGTGCCAAAATCGCCCTGCAGCACACCCGCGCCCCAGATCAGAAATTGCTGCGGAATAGATTTGTCTAGCCCATAAAGCGCGGTCAGCCGGGCCACATCGGCCTCAGTGGCCCCCGGCGGCAGCATCATCGCAATCGGATTTCCCGGCACCACGCGGATCACGAAAAACACGATCACCGCCACACCCAGCAGGGTGATGGCCGTGGTTGCCAATCGGATCAGAACTGACCGGAAAAACATCATGAATTGCTATCTGTCGCGCGGGGCTCGGCTCGTCGTCGATACCTGACTTCTTTGGCTTTCATATTGGCCTAAATATCCCGCAGGGGGGAAGGCGGCAATCGCTTGGCGATTGCCGTCGGGGGGGACGCGAAGTCCCCCCGTTGGTTGCAGGTAAGCGGTGGTTCATTGCCAATCAGGCCCGCGTCATCAGATGCGGCAACAGCGCACCCGACGCATGTGGCACCACCACAACCCCCTTGGCCGCCAGAATTGGCTGCACATACTGCAGCAGCGGGATCACCAGCGCGTTGTCGGCGACGTATTTATCCACCGCTTTCCAGCCTGCAATCCGCTTGGCTTCATCCGCCTCACCCCACAACGGGCCGATCATGTCGATCAGGTCCTGGCCATCCCACACCGAATGCGGGCTGGGGCCGAACATCGCAAACCCGGTCGAGGTGGTCGGATCACCCACCGAATTGCCCCAGTTGTAAAACGCCGCCGGAGCCAGTTGATCTGCCGCGCGCAGCTCGTAATGCTTGGCGATTTCGTAAACCTCAATCTCGGCCTCGATCCCCACCTTGCGCCATAGCCCGACGATGGCCTGGATCATTTCATAATCCTTGGGCTTGAAGCCTTTGGTGGTCTGGATTTTGAATTTAACAGGCTTTTCAACCGAATAGCCTGACGCCGCCAGCAATTCCACGGCCTTGGCCGGATCATAGGCCACGGTGATAGAGGCGTCATAAGCGTCGTATTCAGGGGTTTCCAGCGTATCAATCGGCACGCCGTAGCCCGACAGCAGCCGATCAATGATGGTTTTCTTATCAATTGCATGGGCGGCGGCCATCCGCACGTTCGGGTCGGTCATCACTTCGATATCATTCAGGAAAATCATCCCGATATCCGAAATGGGTGCTGCGGTGCCCGATAGCGTGGCTTTCAGGCGGTCATATTCCTCATAGGGCACCTCCAGCGTGACATGGGCATTGCCGGATTCCACTTCGGCCACGCGCGCGGCGGCGTCGGTGACGAATTTGATGGTGACGGTTTCAAACGCGGGCGCGCCGCCCCAATAGGCCGCATTGGCCTTCAGGCGCACAAAGGCGCCCCGTTCAAACTTTTCAACCATATAGGGGCCGGTGCCAATGGGTGCGGCCTCAAACCCTTCGGCACCGACCTTTTCGTAATAGGCTTTTGGCAACACATAGCCGGTCAGGAAATACATCCACTTAAAGATTGTCGGCTCAAACCGGGCGACATCGGCGGTGACCATGTTCCCCTCGGCTTTGATATTGGCCAGCGTCGACCAGATGAATTGAATCGGATTTCCAGTCTTTTCATCCGCAGCCCGGGTCAATGACCACGCCACATCTTCGGCAGTAAAGGGTGACCCATCGTGCCAGGTGACGCCCTCGCGCACGGTCAGCGAGATTTTGGTGCGGTCGTCATTCCAGCCCCATGCGGTGATCAGGCCGGGCGCCGGTTTCAGATCGGGTTGCTGCAAAATGAACTGGTCAAACACCGATTGATACAGGCCCTGAATCGTCGGGTTCACCGCCGAAGGGCCAACGGTCGGATCCCAGGACGGCAGGCTGACGTTATAGGCGATGATCAATTCATCTATTGCTTGCGCGTGGGCAGGCAGGCCCGTCAGCCCAAGGGCTGCGGTCGCAGCGGAGAGTTTCAGCATGGAACGGCGGTTCATCGACATAGGCGTTATCCCTGTTGTTGTTTATGTGCCGGCAAGACGTTGTGCCAAAAGAAAGCCCGACCCCGCCCCAGTGCCCGCACCGGGCCAGACGGCGGCCCCGGTCAGGTAAAGTTGCTTGATCGGGGTAGAGCCGTCCGCGTGGCCACGGGCGGGTCGGAACAGAAAGTTCTGCGCCAGATGATGGCTGCCACAAATCTGATCGCCGCCCACAAGGTTTGGGTTATCGGCTTGTAAATCGGCGGGCGTGACGACGTGCTGCGCAATGATCCTCGCCGTCGTGCCCGGCGCATAGCGCTCAAGTATATCCAAGGCGCGGACGGCAAAGGGGGCGCTGGCGTCGCGCCACTCCCTGGCCGCGATCTGGCCCGCCGCATCGCCCTTGATCACGCCGGGGGCCATGCGCACCTGCACCCACAGCACATGCTTGCCATCCGGCGCGCGGGACGGATCAATCGCTGTGGGCTGGCCGATCACCAACACCGGCTCATCCGGCAACAGCCCCGCCAAGGCTTGGGCATAGGTCCGCGCCATTTGGTCAAGACTGGGGGCAAGATGCACATAGGCAAAGAATTTCAGATCCTCTCCTGCCGCCCAATCGGGCAGGCTGTCCAGCGCCAGATGGATCATCATCGTGCCGGGCGCATGGGTGAAATCCGTCATCGCCTTGTCAAAAGCGGGCGTGGTGCCGCCGGTCAGCTGGGGCAGGGCAGCAGGAGCCACGCCCGCGATCACTGCCCGCGCTGCCATAATCTTGCGGCCGTCTGCCAGTTCAATCCCGCGCGCGGTGCCGCCATCATGGATGATCCGCGCCACCGGGGCATTGCATTCGACCACGCCACCGCGCGCCCGGATTGCGGCCACCATCGAGGTGACCACGGTATCCGCACCGCCCTTGCCCAACACCATGCCAAAGGCCTGTCCGGCCATACCTTCCAGATAGGGAAACAGCGCCCCACCCGCCACATCGGGGGCAAAATCCAGATGCATCCCCCACGCCCCCAGCATCGCCTGCACCTGTGGCGACGAGAACGTCTGCGTCAACCATTGCCGGGGAGATTGCAGCAAGAACCGCACCAAGTCAGCCGTACCGCCCAGCCCTTTGGCGCGAAGTATTTTGAACGCGAAATATGCATGCGCACGCATTTTCATCCGACTGCCCAAAAGGCCGAACAAATGCGGGGCAAGGTTGGGGAATTCCTTGGTCAGTTGCGCCCATGTTTCGGCGTCTTTCGCGTTGAATGTCGCAATGCTGGCTGTGGTTGCAGCGGTATCGGTCGATACGCCGCACCAGCGCCCATCGGGGAAAGCACTGGCAAAGGGCTGCGATACCGGCACAAACGCCAACCCGTGCCGGATCAACTCTGCGCCATGCGCCTTAAAAAATGCCGATCCCGCAAACAACGACAGGTTCATCGCGCCCCAGTCATGCCGAAAGCCGGGCAGGGTATATTCGCCGGTTTTCACCGCCCCGCCTGCGACGCCTGCCTGTTCAAACACGCCCACCCGCCAACCACGCACAGCCATGTGCAAGGCGGCGGCCAATGCATTATGGCCCGCCCCGATGAACACAGCGTCAAAGTCTTGCGGCATGCGCGATCCCCGGTTGACCTCAGGATATTTGCAAACGCATCTAATTCTGTCTAGTGTGATTCTTTGAGCGGCGGGGCTGCCCGTCAGGACATAGGAGAATGTTATGACGTCTTCACAGGTTCTTTCAGACCTTGCCGGAATGCTGGCGTCGGGCGGGGTCGAGGTGGTCGATTGCACAGGTGTGCTGGGGCCGGAAACGCCCTTGCTGAAACTGCCGCCGGATTTCGCCAAAGACACCCCCGCAATCGAAATTCACCGCATCAGCGAATATGACAGCGATGGTCCGTTCTGGGCGTGGAACTGGCTGAAACTGGGCGAACATTCGGGCACGCATTTTGATGCGCCGCACCATTGGATCACCGGTAAGGATTATGCCGACGGCTATACCGACACGTTGCCGGTGCAGCGCCTTGTCGCCCCGGTCAACGTGATCGACTGTTCCCGCGAATGTGCGGCAAACCCGGATTTTCTGCTGACCGTCCAGCACGTGCAGGACTGGGAGGCCAAGAATGGCCCGATCAATGCGGGTGACTGGGTGGTTTTGCGGTCTGATTGGGACAAGCGCAGCCATGACGCCGATCTGTTCCTGAACGCCGATGCCACCGGGCCGCACACCCCGGGGCCAACGGCGGAAGTGATCACCTACCTTTTGGCCAAGGGCATTGTCGGCTGGGGCAGCCAGTGTATTGGCACCGATGCGGGGCAGGCGGGGGGCATGACGCCACCGTTTCCAGCGCATAACCTGTTGCATAAGAACAATTGCTATGGCTTGGCATCCTTGGCCAATCTTGATCGCTTGCCCGCCAAAGGGGCGATTTTGATTGCGGCTCCGCTTAAGATAAAGAACGGCACCGGGTCGCCCATTCGTGCGCTGGCTTTGGTGCCGCGCGGCTAAGATGGCCGTTGATCACATCATCATAGGGTCCGGCATCAACGCGCTTGTCGCGGGCGCGATGCTGGGCCTGAAAGGTGACCGCGTGCTGCTGCTGGAACGTGAGTCCGAGGCGGGTGGCTGCCTGCGCACCGCTGAACTGCATCCCGGCTTTTCTCATGATGTGATGGCGGCGACGTTCGTGTTGTTCATGACTTCGCCTGCCGGGGCTGCGTTAGGGCCGCATCTGGCGCGGCATGGCATGGAATATTGCCACACGGCGCACCCAACGGCGGTGCTGCGACCCGATGGCAGTGCCTTGGTTCTGACCACCAATCGCGCGGCAAATATTGCCGCCTTTGATGCTGTGTCGGCAGGTGATGGTCAAAGACATGGTGCGGACGTCGGCGCAATCGAAGCTGACGCGCCGTTTTTGTTTGCCCTTTTGGGCGGTGCCCTGTGGTCCTGGCCCACGGCCAGGCTGCTGTTTGGCCAAGTTCGCAAGCGGGGCTTGCGGGGTCTGGCCGCGTGGATGGGCGGTGCGTTGGCCCCCGCGCGCGGTTGGTTGCAGGGGTATCATTCGCCTTTGGTGCAGGCGTTATGGGCCCCATGGGTGCTGCACTGCGGGTTAACGCCGGAAAGCACCTATTCGGCGCAGATGGGCAAAGTGGTGGCTTTTGCGTTAGAGGCCGCCGGCGCGCCGGTGATCAAAGGCGGGGCTGCGGCTGCGGTGACGGCGTTTCGCGGGTTGATTGAAGAGCAGGGTGGCGAAGTTCGTACTGGCGCGGATGTGGACCGGATTTTGGTGCATGAGGGCCGCGTGACGGGCGTGCAACTGATGGGTGGCGCGCAGATCCTTGCGCGGTCGGTGCTGGCATCGGTGGCCCCGGATCAGCTTTATGGCCGATTGTTGGACCTGAACCTGCCGCAAGATCAGGCTGCTGCGAAAACATTCCGCCACGGGCGCGGCAATTTCCAGCTGCATTATGCGCTGGATGCCCTGCCGGAATGGCTGACCCCCGGTCTGGATGATGTGGCGCTGATCCATCTGGCCGATGGCATTGATTCCGTATCGAAATCCGCCAATGAGGCCGAACGCGGCATGCTGCCTGCCACCCCGACCATATGCGTTGGCCAGCCGCACAAGCTGGACCCCACACGCTGTCCGCCCGGCAAAGCCGTGCTGTGGTTGCAAATCCCCGATGCCCCGCGCGAGATCAAGGGTGATGCAGCCGGGGTGATTGCGGGGTACGCGTGGGATGAGACGCTGCGCGAGGCGTTTGCCGACCGGATTGAAGCCATTCTTGCCCGCCATATCAAGGATTTCGATAAGATCATTCTGAAACGCCGCGCTTATTCCCCGCGCGATCTGGCGGCGATGAACATCAATCTGGTGGGCGGCGATCCCTATGGCGGGGCCTGCTCGATTGATCAGTTCTTCATCTGGCGACCCTTTGCGCATTCAACCAATGGCACCGGCCCCGTGCGCGGGCTGATCCATATTGGCGCGTCAACCCATCCGGGCCCGGGGCTGAGTGGCGGATCGGGCTTTAACGCTGCCAAAAGGCTGGGCGCATGAAGGATTCTGCCGCCAAAACCCGGCTTGGTGAAATTGGCCTGTCCAATTTCGCGCCCTATCTGATGAACAGGATCATGGGGCGCTATAACGCGTCGTTGCGCGAAGAAATGGCGGATCAGGGCCTGACCACGCCAAAGATGCGGGCGCTGGCGGTGTTGTCGGTGGTGGACGGGCCGTTGATCCGGGAATTGGCGGTCTATACGGTGGTCGAACAATCCACCCTAAGCCGCGCTTTGGATCAGTTGAACAGCGATGGCCTGATCCGCCGCGAAGCGGATGCGACGGACAGCCGCGCGGTGCGGGTGTTTATCACTGACACGGGGCGCGCGGCGTTTGAATCCCTATGGCCGCATATGGCCGATGCCCAAGCCCGGATGTTTCGCGGTATCTCGGACTCCGACCGCGACGCCTTTGTTGCTACCCTGCAAAAGATGCTGACCAATATCAGAAAGCATGAGATTTAGATGGCAGAGCGAAGTTTCAAAGCCGAAGTCGAAGACCTGCGTCTGGGCGCGGGGCAAACCTTTACCGGCGAAGGTATTCTGGCGATCACCAAGGCGCTGTTGGAAAACGGCGTGGGATACGTTGGCGGCTATCAAGGCGCGCCGATTTCGCATCTGATGGATGTGCTGGCGGACGCTCAGGATTTGCTGGGCGAACTTGGCGTGCGGTTTGAGGCCAACGCGAATGAGGCCGCAGCGGCGGCGATGCTGGCGGCCTCGGTGCATTACCCCATTCGGGGTGCTGTTACGTTCAAGGGGCCGGTTGGGGTGAATGTGGCGTCGGATGCGCTGGCTAATTTGTCGTCATCGGGGGTCACCGGGGGCGCGCTGGTGATCTTGGGCGAGGACTACGGCGAGGGTTCCAGCATCATGCAGGAACGCAGCCACGCCTTTGCGATGAAATCACAGTTCTGGATGCTGGACCCGCGCCCGAATCTCCCCTGCATTGTCAAAGCGGTGGGCGATGGATTTGCCTTGTCCGAGGCCAGCAATTCGCCCGTGATGCTGATGATGCGGATCAGGTCGTGCCATGTGACGGGATCGTTTGAGTGCCGCGATAATCTGCGGCCAACTCTGTCAGTGCGCGATGCGCTGTCGAACCCGCGATCAGATTTCAACCGCGTCGTGCTGCCGCCGATGTCTTATGTGCATGAACAGGATAAGGTGAAAAACCGCTGGCCTGCCGCGCAGAAATACATCGTGGATCACGCCTTGAACGAACATTTCGGGCCAGCGGATGCCCGCATCGGTATTGTCACCCAAGGGGGGATGTATAACGGGGTGATCCGTGCGCTGCAGCGGTTGGGCCTGGCGGATATCTACGGCGAAACCCAGGTGCCGATCTATGTGCTGAACGTCACCTACCCGTTGATTGCGGACGAATTTCTGGATTTCGTCGCGGATAAAAGTGATGTTCTTGTGGTTGAAGAAGGCCAGCCCGCGTTCATTGAAGAACAATTCGCGGCGATGCTGTATCGTGCGGGCGGATCGGTCAAACTGCACGGCAAGGGCGCGTTTCCGATTGCGGGCGAATATACCGGATCGGTGATGATGGACGGGGTCGCGGCCTTCCTGAAATCTGCCGCACCCGATATGCTGCCCGCCGTGGTGCGTGCGCCGAATGTGGATCGCCCCGCTATTCCCGACCTGTCGAAAACCGTGCCGATCCGCCCACCGGGGTTTTGCACCGGCTGCCCGGAACGCCCGATCTTTGCCGCGATGAAACTGGTTGAGGCCGAATTGGGCAAACACCAGATTGCCGCCGATATTGGCTGCCATCTGTTCGGCGCGCTGCCGCCGTTCGAAATTGGCGGGGCCACGATGGGGTTCGGCCTTGGCCCAGCCGCCAATGGTGCCTTCGATGGCGGCGGCGAAAAGCGCCCGATTGCAATCATCGGCGACGGCGGGTTCTGGCATAATGGCCTGTCGTCCTCGATGACCAATATGGTGTTCAACAAATCCGATGGCGTGGTGATGGTGGTGGATAACTTCTATTCCGCAGCCACCGGCGGCCAGGATGTGATGTCGTCGCGTGCGGACAATTCCACCAAATCCACCGGCAATCCGATATCGAAGGCGATGGCGGGCGTGGGTGTCAACTGGATCCGTCAGATCGATCGCACCTATGACGTGGGCAAACTGCGCGACACCCTGCGCGAGGCGCTGACCACGGATGCGCCGGGGCCAAAGGTGATCATCGCCTCATCCGAATGTATGCTGAACAAACAGCGCCGCGAGAAACCGTTGCGCGCGGTGGCGATTAAGGAAGGTCGCCGGGTAGAAGTGCCGCGCTTTGGCATTGATGACGATATCTGTACCGGCGATCACGCTTGCATTCGTCTTTCGGGTTGCCCGTCTTTGTCTTTGAAAAAGCTGGATGATCCGCTGCGCGATGATCCCATCGCCCATATCGATCACTCCTGCGTTGGCTGCGGCAATTGCGGCGAAGTGGCCGATGCCGCCGTGCTATGCCCCAGCTTTTATCAGGCTGACGTGGTGCATAATCCGGGTGCCATGGAACGCCGCATCGCAGGTCTTCGTGCCCGTATCATCGGCTGGCTGCAGGTCTGCCGCGCCGCCAAACGGCTGGAGTTTGGGGCATGACAATCCACGCCGCCCTTGATGCGAAACCACAAGACCCCGCGCTGGACGGCATCATCAAACTGGCCGTGTTGGCCGTGGGTGGGCAGGGCGGCGGGGTGCTGACCGGATGGATTGAGGCCCTGGGCCGCGCCAATGGCTATGCGGTGCAGGCAACTTCGGTGGCAGGCGTGGCACAGCGCACCGGGGCCACGGTTTACTATGTCGAGATGTGCCGCGGGACCGCGCGCATGCCGGTGTTTTCTCTGATGCCATCGGCGGGCGATGTCGACATCATGATCACCGCTGAGATGATGGAGGCGGGCCGCGCCATCATCCGTGGCTTTGTCACGCCCGATCGCACCACCCTGATCACCTCGACCCACCGGGCGCTGGCGGTCAGCGAAAAGATGGTGCCCGGCGATGGCATAGCGTCTTCGGCCGAGGTGCTGGCGGGGGCCGAGATTGCCGCGCGCCGCCTGATCCACGCCGATTTTGATGCGTTGGCCGTTGGTGCGGGATCGGTGATTTCCGCCAGCCTGTTCGGGGCACTGGCCGCCTCCGGCGCACTGCCCTTTGACCGCGCTGCGTTTGAGGCGACAATTCGTACCGGTGGCAAAGGCATTGATGCCTCGTTGCGCGCGTTTGCTGCCGGGTTTGATACAGTGGGGGCTGACGTTGCCCCAGCTGTGGGTGTCACCACCAAACCCCAATCTGCGCCATCGGGGCCGCTTAAACTGACCGATGCTTGGGCGGCACTGGTGGCGCGCGCGCAGGCCTTTCCTGCCCCTGTGGTCGAAATAGCAGGGTTGGGTCTGCAAAAAGTGGTGGATTTTCAAGACATTGCTTATGGCGTGGCCTATCTTGATCGGCTTGACGCCATCCTGACCAAAGACAGCGCCGCCAAATCCTTTGCCCTGACCACCGCCTGCGCCAAATACATAGCCAATGCGATGGCCTACGACGATGTGATCCGCGTCGCCGATCTGAAAACCCGTGCCAGCCGATACGCCCGCATTCGGGGTGAAATGGGCGCGGGGCCGGACCACCTGCTGCAGATCACCGAATACATGCATCCCCGCGCCGAAGAAATCGCAGGGTTGTTGCCCGCGAGCTTGGGTCACACAGTGTCAGACAGCCCTATGTGGATGGCGCGGCTGGATCGGTGGTTCAACAAGGGGCGGCGCTTTCGCAGTGATGGTCTGCTGGCCTATCTGATGCTGTATATTGTCGCCGGTCTGAAACGCCGCCGTCTGGGCACCTATCGTCACGCCCAGGAAGTGGCACATCTGACGCATTGGCTGCAAACCGCGCTGGGTTATCTGGCGCAAAACTATGATCTGGCTGTCGAGGTGATCAAATGCCGCCGCCTGATCAAAGGCTATTCCGACACCCATGCACGCGGGCAGTCGAAATTTGATCGGGTGCTGGCGGGCATTGACATGGTGGCCGGCCGCGAAGATGCCGCCGATTGGGCTGCACGGCTGCGCGAGGCGGCACTGAAAGATGAGAGCGGAAAAGCCCTTGACGGCGCGCTGGAAACCATTCGCAGCTTTGCCTGACCTTGCTAAGACTTAGCTAAAATTTCCGTTTCATATTGGTAAAAATATCCCACGGGGGGCCGTAATCGCGTTTGGCGATTGCGGCTTGGGGGTGTGAAACCCCCTCTTGCTTACCTTAAACCCTGATACCCACCGTTCCAATAGGCCAGCGCGCCTGCGTGCGCTGTCGTGCGAATGGCCAGAACCCGGCCAATCAAAATCGAATGGGTGGCACGGTCGATCATCTCTTCCACTGCGCAATCAAACGCCACGGGGGCGCCCGCCAACAGCCGCGCGCCGCTGATGGCTGTTTCCCATTCGGCCCCGTCAAAGCGCGCCAGGCCGCGCAGGCCGCCCACGCCCGAAAACCGTTCGGCCACCGCCTGATGTGCTGCCCCCAGCGATGACCAGCCGAAATAGCCGGTGTCTTTCAACACGGGCCAGCTTGACGATGATCGGTTTACGCACGCCAACAACAGCGGCGGTTCCGCTGATAACGATATTGCCGATGTCACCACCAACCCGGTTGCGGCATCGCCCAAACCCGTGGTGATCACCGAACAATTGCCGACAACAGCGCGCATCGCGTGGCGAAACTCTTGTGGCGTGGGAGGGGGGAAAGGCGTGGTCATGCAGGCTCCTGTCGCTTTCGGTATGTCTGCCGAACAGCGTTCAGATAGGGCAAGTTGGGGTGATTATCCACCCTCGCCTAGGCCCTCAAAACCTTTGCCAATGCTGCAATCAGCCGGTCGGTTCCCGCAAGGCTGGTCATCACCCCCGGCGAAAGGCGCAACGTCTGGCTGCGGCTGTCGGTATAAATCCCCATGCCGCGCAAGGTGGCTACCACATCCGATGCAGGTGCCGTGTCAGGCAGGCGCAGCATCACCGACCCACCGCGTTTCGCCTCGGCCCGTGGCGTGACCATGTCCAGCCCCAGCGCATCAGCCGCCTCGATCAGGTGCGCCGTCAACGCGCGGTTATGCGCCAACAGCGCCACCGGGTCTTGTTGCGCGTGCCAGTCCAGTGCGGGCAGGCTGGCCAGCGCCGCCATCACCCCCGGCGTGCCATTGTCAAAGCGGCGGATATCGGGGGCCCATGCGAATTTGGTGATATCCCAGTTGAACGGATTGTCCTGACTGAACCAGCCGCGCAATTCGGGGTGGCAATGCGGGGTCACCCGGGGCGACAGATACAAAACCCCCGCCCCCGGCGTGCCACACATCCATTTCAGGCTGGTCGAGATGGCAAAATCCACTTCCGGGGCCAGCACATCGAACGGGATCAGGCCCGCCCCTTGGGTGATGTCAACGCCGATCAAACTGCCCATCCGCCGCCCATGCGCCACCATCTGGGCCAGATCAATGCGGTGCGATGTAGTCGAGCTGATCCAGGTCAGCAGCGCCAGCCCCACGTCGGGCGTCCAGTGATCCAGAAAATCCTCATCTTCAACATGCGCTGCCCCCTGGCGCAGCGGCACGGTTTTCAGGGTAAAGCCGTATTTCTCGCCTATCCCCTGCAGCAAAAAGTGGTTCGACGGAAAGCAGTCCGCCGCAACCAGAACGCTTCGTCCGCGCAAATGACCGGGGGGAAGCGATGCCAGCAGCGCGTGAAACGCCCCTGTCACGCTTTCAAACGTCGTCACCGATTGCGGCGGGGCATTCAGGATCGCGCGCCACCGATCAATGAACCTCGCCCGCGTGCCCAAGGCATAGGCCCATTGGCTGTCGTCCGGGTGGCCCCAGACCAAGGCAAACTCGGCCATCGCCGCTGCCAGATCGCGGGCCTTGGCGGGATACATTCCGATAGAATGATACAAGAAATAGCTGTCAGACATCGTCATTCCACCGCATGTAAAGTCAGGGCCACGCCTTGGCCGACACCAACGCAAAGCGTGGCCAGCGCCGCTTTGCCGCCTGCCTCGAACAACCGCCGGGCGGCTGTGCCCGCTATCCGTGGCCCCGATGCCCCCAGCGGATGCCCCATGCTGATCGCCCCGCCATAAGCGGTCACATGCGGCGCGTCATCGGCCAACCCCCAGGCGCGGGTGCAGGCCAAGACCTGGGCGGCGAAGGCTTCGTTTATCTCGATCACGTCGAAATCTTGGGCCGTCAGCCCGGTGCCTGCGGTCAGGCGGCGCACGGCCTCTATCGGGTCCAGCCCCATCACAGATGGCTCTACCCACCCAGAGGCCGCCGAGCCCAGCCGCGCCAACGGTGTCAGCCCGTATTTGGCCACAGCCACCGCCGAGGCCAACAGCACCCCGGCCGCCCCATCATTGATGCCCGAGGCATTGCCCGCCGGCACAGACCCGCCCGCGCGAAACACGGAAGGCAGGCTGGCCAACCGCTCGACCGTGGTGGGGCGTGGGTGTTCATCGGTGCCGATCAGTCTGTCTCCACCCTTACCAGAAACGGGGACAGGCAAGATATCGGCGGCATGCCACGCTGCGTCACAGCGCGTCTGACTGCGGTCCGCGAAAGCAACTTGATCGGCGCGCGACAGCATCAGGTCATCGGCAATATTTTCGGCCGTCTCACGCATAGAGTCGACACCATAGCGCGCGGCAATCAGATCATGGGCAAAGCGCCAGCCAAGGGTGGTGTCGTATATTTCGGGCGCATATGCAAAGGCGACTTCGGGCTTGGCCATCACATCGCGCGCGCGCGACATTGAGTCCACGCCCCCTGCGATGATCACCTCAGCCCCACCATCACGGATCACCCGCATCCCTGCGATCACCGCGTCCAACCCGCTGGGAGACAGCCGATTGACCGAAAACGCAGGCACCGAAGGCCCCAAGCCGGACAGCAAGACCGCCATCCGTGCCACATTGCGATTGTCCTCGCCGGCCTGATTGGCGCAGCCGAAGATCACCTCATCCACCGGGATATCGTGCAGGTCCAGCAACCCGTTGATCACAGTCGCCGCCAGATCATCCGGGCGCACAGTGGCCAGACTGCCCCCATAGCGGCCAAACGGCGTGCGGCGCGCGGCACAAAGGTAAACCGGGGTCATGGCGTCTCCAACAACGGTGCGGGCAGGTATCGGGATTTAAGCGCGGGCGGGGCGGCCCGTTCCATCGCCGCCAGTTGGGCCAGGATGCGGGGTTTGCCGATTGCCGACAAGACGGCAAACGGCCCACGCGGGAAATTCAGGCCCAACATAAGGGCTGTGTCGATGTCCTGGGCTGTAATCCCGCCCCCGGCCAGCAAAAACGCGGCCTCATTGATCAAGGTGGCCTGAAGGCGCAGGACGATCTGGTCGGCATCTGCGGGTGCGGCACCCGGTACATCCGGATGAATAAACCCTTGTCCCGATTTGCGCCCCAGACGGCCCGCCGCCACCGCCGCACGCAAAGCGTCAAACGGGTGATAGCGGGGATGGCCCCCCATTGCCTCATGCAGCCCCATCGTGGCGGCCAGATTTATATCCGCCCCAATCAGATCAATCAGTCCAAACGGCCCCAACGGATAGCCCACCCCTTGCAGTGCCGCATCGATATCTGACGGGGTGCGGCCTTCCTCCAGCATCGCCAGCGCCTCGCCGTAATAGGGCCGTGCGCAGCGGTTGACGATAAATCCGGGGCTGTCAGGACATTGAATGACGGTTTTGCCAGCGGCTTCGGTGACCTGGCGGGCAAAGGTAAGGGCCACGCGCGTCGTTCCTGCATGCGCCACCAGTTCCACCAGCCGCATCACCGGAGCAGGGTTAAAGAAGTGCAGGCCCAGAACGCGATTGGGCTGTTTCAGGCCAGTGGCAACAGCCGTGACCGACAGGGACGAGGTGTTGGTGGCAAGCACGGCGTCCGGCGCGATCACCTGTTCCAGAGTGGTAAACAGCAATTGCTTTGCGGCCAGGTTTTCAACAATCGCTTCGATCACCAGATCGGCCGGGGCGAGGCCGGACAGGTCTGGCATCACCATAAGATTTGCCAATGTCGCATCGCGCACTGCTGCGTCCAGCTTACCCGCGGCCACACGCCTGGCCAAAGCATCGCCCAAACGTGTTTTGGCTGCGTCACGCGCTGGGGCATGCGCATCCGTTGCCAAAACGCGGAACCCTGCGGCGGCATAGGTTTGTGCTATGCCCAGGCCCATGGTGCCAAGGCCGACAACCGCAATGATCGGGCGCGTGGTCATTTCCCGCTAAACACCGCTTTGCGTCGCGCCTTGAAGGCCGCGATGCCTTCGGCTTTGTCGGCGCTGTCCATCAGCGCGTCAAACCCGCTGCGTTCGGTGTCAAATGCCAGCCGGGCCTCGGCCCCCGCAACCAAAGCGGCCTTGGCAGCGATCAGTGCCAGCGGCGCGCGGCTGCACAGACGTGCAACAATGTCTTCGGCCACCTTCAGCGCAGGGCCATCTGTCAGCCAGCCGGAAATTCCCCAGTCAAAGGCCGTGCTTGCGTCAATAACTTCACCCAGCATCACCATTCGGCTGGCCCGTGCGCGGCCCACAAGTGCCAGCAGCCGCTGCCCACCCCCCGCGCCGGGGATCAGCCCCAGATTGGTTTCCGGCAGCCCCAGTTTGGCATCCGCCCCCAGCACCAGAAAATCAGCCATCAGCGCCAGCTCAAATCCGCCACCCAAAGCAGAGCCATCGACCGCCGCAACCAGCGGCTTGGGGAACGATCGGATCGCGGCCCAGTGATCTTTGCGCGGATCAACCGCCGCATCGCTGCTGGTCTTATCTGCGATCTCGGCCACGTCCGCGCCTGCGGCAAAATTCCCCTCTGCGCCGCAAATCAGCACCGCGCGGCAGGCAGGATCGTCAGCGCATTTGTTCAGAGCCGCCGCAAGCGATGCCAACAGCGCCGTGTTCAGTGCGTTTTTCACCGCCGGACGGTTCAGGGTGATTTTCACCCAACCCTGCATGCCTGTGATGATCAGATGATTCATCCCCGCATCCTGCACCGTTGGGGCGAAACTGCAAGATAGAAATTTCAAGCTTGAAATTGTTTTGTCTAACTGTCAGTCTGCCTTTCAACCAAAGCGGGGTGGTCGGCCATGAAAGTTCTGTGTCTGGGAGGCGGTCCGGCGGGGTTATACTTTGCGATTTCGATGAAGCTGCGCGATCCGTCGCATTCGGTAACGGTGCTGGAACGCAACAAGGCGAATGACACGTTTGGCTGGGGCGTTGTGCTGTCGGATGATGCGCTGTCGCGGATGCAAACGAACGATCCCGTTTCCACCGCTGCCATCCGCGCGCAGTTCGCCTATTGGGATGATATCGCGGTGGTGCATGGCGGGGTGCGCACGGTGTCAGGCGGACATGGCTTTGCCGGAATTGGCCGCAAGACGATGCTGATCATCCTGCAGGCCCGGGCGCGCGAACTGGGCGTGGATCTGCAGTTTGAAACGGAATTCAAAACCGCCGAGGAATATCGCCGCGACTACGATCTGGTGGTGGCGACCGATGGGATCAACTCAGCCGTCCGCCGCGAATACGCAGGTGTGTTCAAGCCCGATGTCGATCTGCGCAAATGCAAGTTCGTCTGGCTGGGCACGCATCAGAAATTCGATGATGCCTTTACGTTTATCTTCGAGAAAACCGAGCATGGCTGGGTCTGGGCGCATGTCTACCAATTCGATGACAACACCGCCACGTTCATCGTCGAATGTTTGCCTGCCACCTGGGACGCCTGGGGCTTTGAGGCGATGTCGAAAGAGCAAACCGTGGCCACCTGCGAGGCGATCTTTGCCGATCACCTTGGCGGTCATGCGCTGATGTCGAACGCGGCGCATCTGCGCGGATCGGCTGTCTGGATGCTGTTTCCCCGGGTGATCTGCGAGACGTGGTATCACGAAAACGTCGTGCTGATGGGCGATGCCACTGCCACCAGTCACTTTTCAATCGGCTCGGGCACAAGGCTGGCCTTTGACAGCGCCATTGCCCTGGCCGATTACATCCATTCCGAGCCGACGTTGAAACAGGCGTTTCAACGCTATCAGGATGAGCGGCGCATAGAGGTGCTGCGCCTGCAATCCGCCGCGCGCAATTCACTGGAGTGGTTCGAAGAGGTGGAACGCTATCTCGATATGCCCAGTCCGCAGTTTGCCTATTCGCTGCTGACCCGCAGCCAACGCATTTCCCATGAAAACCTGCGCCTGCGTGATCCTGACTGGCTGCGCGGGGCCGAGGATTGGTTTGCGGCCCAGCATGGCGGGCAGCCGGGCCGGATGCCGATGTTCGCGCCGTTTCAGTTGCGCGGAATGCGGCTGGAAAACCGCATTGTCGTCTCGCCGATGGCGCAATACCGCGCGCATGATGGCACACCGGGCGATTGGCATATGGTGCATTACGCCGAACGCGCCAAAGGTGGCGCGGGGCTGGTTTATACTGAAATGACCTGCGTTTCCGCCAATGGGCGGATCACGCCCGGCTGCACCGGGCTTTATGCGCCAAAGCATGAATTGGCGTGGAAGCGGATCAATGATTTTATCCACAGCGAAACGCAGGCCAAAACCTGCTGCCAGATCGGCCATTCGGGGCGCAAGGGGTCTACACAGGTCGGCTGGGCCGACAGTGACGCGCCACTGGTGTCGGGCAACTGGCCGCTGTTAAGTGCGTCTGCCATCCCGTGGCAACCGGGCAATGCTACCCCAAAGGCAATGGACCGCAGCGATATGGATCAGGTGATCCGCCAGTTTGTGCGTGCCACCGAGATGGCCGACGGGGCCGATTTCGATATGGTGGAACTGCACGCGGCGCATGGCTATCTGATTTCCAGCTTTATCTCACCCTTGTCGAACACACGCGAGGATGACTATGGCGGGTCATTAGAAAACCGGATGCGCTTTCCGTTGGAAGTATTCACCGAAATGCGCGCCGTCTGGCCGGGGGCGAAACCGATGGCAGTGCGGATATCGGCAAATGACTGGGTGGGGGATGCAGGTGTCACCCCCGCCGAAGCCGTTGATATCGCGATGATGTTCGCAATGGCGGGGGCGGATATTATTGATGTGTCAGCCGGGCAAACCTCGGTCGATGCGCAGCCGGTCTATGGCAGGATGTTCCAGACGCCGTTCAGCGACCGGATTAAGAACGAGGCCGGTTTGGCCACCATGGCGGTCGGCAATATCACCGAGATTGATCACGTAAACTCGATCCTGCTGGCGGGGCGTGCCGATCTGGTGGCTTTGGCGCGGCCCCATCTGGCCGATCCCTACTGGACGCTGCGCGCAGGCGTGCAGGTCGGCGATACCGGCGGGTTCTGGCCGCTGCCTTATCTTGCGGGGCGTGATCAGGCGCGGCGGTTGACCAAAAAGACCGAAGGGGTGATCCGGGTATGACGCTGGCTGGCAAACGCGTGTTGATCACCGGCGGAGGCTCGGGGGCGGGGGAAAATCTTGCGCTGGGGTTTGCGGCTGCGGGGGCCACCGTGGTGATTGCGGGGCGGCGTCTGCAGGCGTTGCAGGCGGTGGCGGCGCAGGCGGCGGGTATTCGGGTGGTGCAGGCGGATGTGACGGATGAACAGGAGGTGGCCGCGATGTTTGCCGCCGCCGGCCCCTGCGATATCGTGATTGCCAATGCGGGGGCGGCGGACAGCGGCCTGCTGGCCCGCACCAGCCTTGCACAATGGAATGCGATGATTGCGGTCAATCTGACGGGGGTGTTTCTGACCTTGCGCGACGGGTTGACCCAGATGCAGGGCTGGGGGCGGTTGATTTCGGTCGCCTCCACCGCCGGGCTGAAAGGCTATGCCAAGGTCGCGCCCTACACGGCGGCAAAACACGGGGTAGTGGGGCTGACGCGGGCGCTGGCGCTGGAAATTGCGGGACGGGATATCACCGTCAATGCCCTGTGCCCCGGGTTTCTGGACACGCCGATGACCGATCATTCGGTTGCGGTGATCGTGCGCAAAACCGGCAAGACGCCGGAACAGGCGCGGGCGGCGTTGGCGGCAATGAACCCGCAGAACCGGCTGATCCGGCCCGCCGAGGTAACCGCCGCCGCGCTGTGGCTGTGCGGGCCGGGTTCGGACGGCATCAACGGGCAGGCGATAGCAATTGCGGGGGGCGAGGTATGAAAGATCCGCTTTCCAAGCGTCGGCTGAAGATGTGGATCAGGCTGCTGGGCGTCACCCGCCGTTCGGAAAGCCATCTGCGCGAATTTCTGCGGGTGAAACACGACACCACTTTGCCGCGCTTTGACGTTCTGGCCGCCCTTTATCGCCGCCGCGATGGGGTGACGATGTCGGAATTGTCACGCATGCTGCTTGTCTCCAACGGCAACGCCACTGCCGTGGTGGACAGGCTTGAGTCTGACGGTCTGGTACGGCGCAGCCCGTCAGAAACAGACCGTCGCACAGTGTTTGTCGCACTTACACCCGAAGGCCTGACGCAGTTCGAAGGGCTGGCGGTCGATCATGAGGCCGAGGTGGATCAGTTGTTCGCAGGCCTTTCGGATGCCGATCTGGATGTCTTGACCGAGATTCTGAAACGGATGCGCAAACCATGACACAGATGGCCATTCACACGCCGCAGCATTTCGACATGGTTGTGAAAGACCGCATCGCGGTCCTGCGGTTGCACGGGGCGGAACGTAAAAACCCGCTGACCTTTGCAAGCTATGCCGAGTTGCGCGACACCTTTCGCGCCATGGTTTACGCGACCGACGTTGATGTGGTGGTGTTTGCGTCCAATGGCGGGAATTTTTGTTCTGGCGGCGATGTGCATGACATCATTGGGCCACTGATCGGAAAATCTGCGAAAGAATTATTGGCCTTTACCCGGATGACGGGCGATCTGGTTAAGGCAATGATTTCGTGTGGCAAACCGATCATTGCCGCTGTTGACGGCGTGGCGGTGGGGGCGGGCGCGATCCTTGCGATGGCCTCCGATCTTCGCCTTGCAACGCCCGAAGCCAAATGCGCGTTTTTGTTCACCCGGGTGGGGCTTGCGGGGTGTGATATGGGCGCTTGTGCCATGTTGCCGCGCCTTATCGGGCAGGGCCGCGCGGCGGAACTGCTGTACACAGGCCGGGTGATGACGGCGGAGGAAGGGCTGCGCTGGGGGTTCTGGAACGCGCTGCATTCGGCGGAGACGCTGGAAGATCAGGCAATGGCCATGGCGCGGCGGCTGGCGGCGGGGCCGGTATTTGCGCATGCCATGACCAAGAACCAACTGGTGCAGGAATGGAATATGGGGCTGGAACAAGCGATCGAGGCCGAGGCGCAGGCGCAGGCGATCTGTATGCAGACCGGCGATTTTGAGCGGGCGTACCGGGCGTTTGTCGGACGCGAAAAGCCGGTTTTCGAAGGCGATTAGAGTGGCGGGCAAAGCCGGGGGTTTCACACCCCCGGACCCCCGTGGGATATTTGGGAACAGAAAAAGCATGGCAGATGCTTCGTTTTTGGGATGGCCGTTTTTTGAGCCCCGCCACCGCGATCTGGCGGCAGGGCTGGAGGCATGGTGTGCTGACCATTTGCCGGTAGATCACAGGGATGTCGACACGGCCTGCCGCGGTTTGGTGGCGCTGCTGGGGCAGGGCGGCTGGCTGCGTCATTCCGGGGCGGGGATAGGCGAGGTGCTGGACGTACGCGCGCTGTGCCTGATCCGTGAAACCCTGGCGCGGCATGACGGGCTGGCGGATTTCGCCTTTGCCATGCAAGGGTTGGGGATGGGCGCGGTGTCGTTGTTCGGCTCGCCCGAACAGCGGCTGTGGCTGGATAAAACCCGTGCAGGCAGGGCGATTGCGGGATTTGCGCTGACCGAACCTGCGTCAGGGTCTGATGTGGCCGCCACGGCCACCACGGCCACCCGCGTGCAGGGGGGATGGGTGCTGCAGGGTGAGAAAACCTATATTTCGAACGGCGGCATCGCCGATATCTATGTGATCATCGCCCGCACCGGCGAGGCCCCCGGCGCGCGCGGATTGTCGGCGTTTTTGATGCCCGCCGATGTGGCGGGGCTGCGGGTGATGGAGCGCATTCAGGTCATGGCCCCGCATCCGCTGGCGCATCTGGCGCTGCAGGATGTGCAATTGCCGGAGGCTGCCTTGATCGGCGTTGCCGGGGATGGCTTTAAAATTGCCATGTCAGTGCTGGATGTGTTCCGCTCGACCGTAGGGGCGGCGGCGCTGGGCTTTGCACGCCGGGCGCTGGATGAGGCATTGGCGCGGGTGAAATCCCGGCGCATTCAGGGGGCGGCGCTGGCCGATCTGCAACTGGTGCAGGGCCATCTGGCGGATATGGCGTTGCAGATTGATGCATCGGCCTTGCTGATTTACCGCGCGGCCTGGACCAAAGATCAGGGCGCCGCGCGGATCAGCAGAGAGGCCGCGATGGCCAAGCTATACGCCACCGAGGCCGCGCAAAAGGTGATCGACATGGCGGTGCAATTGCATGGCGGCGACGGCGTGCGCAGCGGCATGGTGGTAGAAAGCCTATACCGCGAAATACGTGCGCTGCGGATCTATGAAGGCGCATCAGACGTGCAACGCATCATCATCGCGCGCAGTCTGCTGTCATGACATATTCCAAGATCATCCCCATCGAATTCAACCACTGCGACCCTGCGGGCATCGTGTTCTACCCGCGCTATTTTGAGATGATCAATTCGGTGGTTGAGAATTTCTTTGCCGACGTCGTGGGGCGGTCTTTTGCGCAGATGCATGCGGGCGGCAAACATAATGGCGTGCCGACCGTGCGGATTGAGGCGAATTTTGCCGCCCCGTCCCGTTTGGGGGAAAAGGTGGATTTTGCGCTGAACGTGGGGCGCGTTGGCTCCAGCAGTCTGGCTTTGACGATTGCGGCAAACCATCAGGGTGAACACCGTCTGAGGGTTGATCTGACTGTGGTGTGGATCAATGGCGGGCGCGCGGCCCCGTGGCCCGCCGATATGCGCGCCAATTTACTGGTGTTTCAGGAGACAAAAGCATGAGCCATCCGACGCCAGCCGCGCACGAATTTCTGCATCCGAAATCCTGGAAACCCGCGATTGGGTATTCGAATGGTGTGGCGGCACGGGGGCGGATGGTGTTCACCGGGGGTATCATCGGCTGGGATGCGGATCAAACCATCACGTCGGACGATTTCGCCACCCAGGCCGCCACTGCCCTGCAAAACATTGTTGATATTCTTGCCTGCGCGGGCGCGCGGCCCGATCATCTGGTGCGGCTGACATGGTATGTGACCGACAAGCAGGCCTATCTTGGCAGCCTGAAAACCCTTGGTCAGCACTACAAATCCATCATCGGACGGCATTATCCGGCGATGGCGCTGGTGCAGGTTGTGGCTTTGGTCGAAGACCGCGCCATGGTGGAGATAGAGGCAACCGCCGTGATACCGGAGGGCATGTGATGCTAGGACCATCTGGCCATACCGACACGTTTTGCCGGGATCGCCTGCCGCCTGAAGGTCAGCAACCCGACTACCTTCTGGACGATTTTCAGTATCCCGATTGGATCAATGCCGCGACAGAGCTGACCGACCGCATGGTCGATCGCGGCTTTGGTGACAACGTTGCGCTGATTGGCAACGGGCGCAGGCGGACCTATAAGGAACTGACCGACTGGTCGAACAGGTTGGCTCATGCTTTGGTTGAGGATTACGGCGTAAAGCCCGGAAATCGTGTGCTGATCCGGTCAGCCAATAACCCGGCGATGGTGGCATGCTGGCTTGCGGCCACCAAGGCGGGGGCGGTGGTGGTGAACACCGTGCCGATGCTGCGGGCGGGTGAATTGGGTCAGATTGTTGATAAGGCCGAGATCGGGTTGGCGCTCTGCGATACCCGGCTGATGGACGATCTGGTGATCTGCGCCAAATCGTCGAAGTTCCTGAAAACCGTGATCGGCTTTGACGGCACCGCCAATCATGACGCCGAACTTGACCGGGCGGCATTGTCGAAACCTGTCCGCTTTACCCCACCCCCGGTGGGCCGTGATGATGTGGCGCTGATCGGCTTTACGTCGGGCACCACGGGGGCGCCGAAAGGGGCCATGCATTTTCACCGCGATTTGTTGATCATCGCCGACGGCTATGCACGAGAGGTGCTGCAAGTGGTGCCCGAAGATGTGTTTGTCGGATCACCGCCTTTGGCTTTTACCTTTGGTCTGGGCGGGCTGGCGGTGTTTCCCCTGCGCTTTGGCGCGGCGGCGGCACTATTGGAACAGGCCACGCCGCCGAATATGATCCAGATTATTCAGGATCATAAGGCGACGGTCTGTTTCACTGCGCCCACCGCCTACCGTGTGATGCTGAAGGCGATGGAGGATGGGGCCGATCTGTCCAGCTTGCGCGCCGCCGTTTCTGCCGGGGAAACGCTGCCTGCGCCTGTGTATGACGACTGGATCGCCAAGACCGGCAAACCGATGCTGGACGGCATCGGGGCCACCGAAATGCTGCATATTTTTCTGACCAACCGGTTTGAAGATCACGCAGCCGCCTGCACCGGGAGGCCGGTTTCGGGGTATGAGGCGCGGATCGTGGGGGAGGCCATGCAAGAGCTGCCGCGCGGAGAGGTCGGGCGGCTGGCAGTGCGGGGGCCAACGGGATGCCGCTATCTGGATGATGCGCGGCAGGGGAAATATGTGGCAAGTGGTTGGAACCTGACGGGGGACAGTTTTTGGCAAGACGATGCGGGCCGGTTCCATTTTGCCGCGCGGTCGGATGATATGATCATCTCGGCGGGCTATAATATCGCCGGGCCAGAGGTAGAGGCGGCGCTGTTGTCGCACCCGGATGTGCTGGAATGCGCCGTGATCGGTGTGGCAGATTTGGAACGCGGCCAGATTGTGCAGGCGCATGTGGTTCTGGTGGCAGGTGCGGGTAGCGACGGTGAAATGATCAGGCGGCTGCAAGACCATGTAAAGCAAACCATTGCACCGTTCAAATACCCGCGTCAGGTTTTGTTCGTTGCAGCGCTGCCGAAAACCCAAACCGGAAAAATCCAACGCTTTCGTTTGCGTGACGGTGCGTAACTTGCCCGAAAGGGGGAGCAGGGACCTGGCTTTCCCCCTTATTAAGTCACGAAGAATGACTTAAGTCGCGCTTGCG
>JAYUHO010000264.1:0-4201 GCA_043766915.1 Cypionkella sp. | reverse complement strand
AACTGACACATAGCTGTCAGCAAAGACGCAAGATTCAGGGGGTAATGCAGGGGGGATGTTACGATTCAGGCTTTGATCTGGTACGATCCCTGTCTATGACCAGTGGTTAAGACGGCTGCACTGGCGCAGCCATGGAAAGGAATAGATCATGCAGATGGGTCCGTTGCAGCTGTTGCTGATTGCGAGTGTGGTTGTGGTGCTATTTGGCCGGGGCAAGGTAAGTTCATTGATGGGTGAAGTCGGTAAGGGCATCACCGCGTTCAAACGGGGCGTGTCGGATGGTTCGGCCGAGATCGAAAAAGACGCCGCCGCTGCGGCCACTGCCGCGCGCGATGTGACGCCCGAAGAAAAAGACAAAGTCTAAGACAGGCGCTTTTGCGTTTTCTTGGCTGGCACTGACATCTGAAGGGCTGATCGAATATGTTTGGGGATATCGGCTGGGCCGAATTGCTGGTGATTGGCGTTGTGGCGCTGATCGTGATCGGGCCGGAAGACCTGCCGCAGATGTTTCGTCAGCTTGGCCGCTTTACGGCCAAAATCAAATCCATGTCGCGAGAGTTTTCCCGCGCGATGGAGCAGGCGGCGAAAGACAGCGGCGTCAACGACGTGGCTAAAGACCTGAAGACCGCAACCTCGCCATCGGCGATGGGGCTGGACAAGGTGAAAGAGGCGGCAGACCGGTTTGAGAAATGGGATCCGATGAAGGCCTCCAAACCGACGGCGGCCAAGCCATTGGTGCCAGCGCCGATGCCCGCCACACCCGAGCCGGTGATCATGGCCCCCAAGGCAGACACGCCGGTTGTGACAAACTTTGGCCCCGCGACCCAGGCATTGGCCGACCAGCAAGCGGCGAAGAAAGCGATTTTGCAAGATACGGCGGCGAAGCTAAAAGCCGTGACCGGGGGAACAGCAGCGGTGGCCGCAAAGCCTGCCGTCAAACCCCGGGCCAAAGCGGTGATCACGTCGGTTGAAGCGCCAAAGCCGCGCGCGCCCCGCAAAACCAAAAAGGCGGACGAGGCATGAGCGACAGCGACCAAATGGACGAAAGCGCCGCGCCGCTGATCGAACATCTGAAAGAATTGCGCAACCGGCTGCTATATTCCATCGCCGCTTTTGCGGTGTGCTTCTTGCTGGGCTATCTGATCTGGGAATGGCTGTTCAATTTCTTGTCAATTCCGATGTGTGAAGCCTTGGCGGCGCGCGGCCAACAGTGTCAGTTCATCTTGGTCAAGCTGCAGGAAGGCTTCTTCGTGGCGATTAAAATCGCCATATGGGGCGGCTTTGCCATGGCGTTTCCGGTGATCACGTTTCAGTTGTGGCGGTTTATCGCCCCCGGTCTTTACAAGACTGAAAAGCAAGCCTTCTTGCCGTTTCTGATTGCATCGCCTGTGATGTTCCTGATTGGCGCGGCCTTTGCCTATTACGTGATCCTGCCATTCGCCTTTGCCTTCTTTCTGGGCTTTCAGGATGATTTCAAAAAGGCGATGGAGGCGGGGAATGCCATGGCGTCTTCGGCCCCTGCAGGGGTGGTGTATCAAGGATCGGTTGAGGCCTTCTTGTCATTGACGATGACCTTTGTGATGGCCTTTGGCATTTGTTTTCAGTTGCCCGTGCTTTTGACCCTGATGGGCAAAGCCGGGTTGATTTCGGCGCGGGGTCTGCGGGCGACGCGGAAATATGCGATTGTGGCCATTCTGTTTGTGGCGGCTGTGGTGACGCCCCCTGATGTGATGTCGCAACTGATCTTGTTTGCGGCGATTTACCCGCTGTATGAAATCTCCATCTTTATGATCGCGCGGTTTGAACGCCAACGCGAAGCGCAGGAGCGGGCGGATGGCACTTGGGTGGATGAGGACGAAGAAGGCGCCGCATGAGCGATCCGATGATCCGCATTGCCGAAGCACTGGAGCGGCTGGCCCCGGCCCCGATGCCCGCGCCCGATTTCGGCGCAGCCGATGCGTTCGCGTGGCACACTTCGCCGGACCGTCTGGACCCTGTAAGCCATGTGGCGCGGGTGGATATTGGCCTGCTGGTGGCGGTGGACCGCTCGCGCGATACATTGCTGGAAAATACCCGGCATTTTGCGCGCGGGCTGCCCGCCAACAATGCGCTGTTGTGGGGCGCGCGGGGGATGGGGAAATCAT
This sequence comes from Cypionkella sp., assembly GCA_043766915.1. GTDB lineage: Bacteria > Pseudomonadota > Alphaproteobacteria > Rhodobacterales > Rhodobacteraceae > JANNAT01. The sequence continues at coordinate 2,057 of JAYUHO010000264.1, read as the reverse complement.
CCTTGGTCAAGGCCGTGCACGCGGCGGTGCGGGCCGAAGGATATCCGCTTAAAATTGTCGAGCTTTCGCGCGAAGATCTGCCGTCGGTGCAGCGGTTGCTGGCGCATTTGCGTGGGGCAGACGCGCGGTTTGTCCTGTTTTGCGACGATCTGTCGTTTTCGCATGATGACCAGCATTACAAATCTCTCAAGGCTGTGCTGGATGGCGGCATCGAAGGGCGGCCCGAAAATGTGGTGTTCTATGCCACGTCAAACCGCCGCCATCTGATGCCGCGCGAGATGATTGAAAATGAGCGATCCTCGGCGATAAATCCGTCTGAGGCGGTCGAGGAAAAAGTGTCCCTGTCAGACCGCTTTGGGCTGTGGCTGGGCTTTCATCCCTGTAGTCAGGACGAATATCTGGCGATGATTGCGGGGTATGCGGCAGCGCATGGGGTGGACGTGCCCGCCGCACAACTGCGCGCCGAGGCGATTGAATGGCAGGCCACACGCGGTGCGCGGTCAGGCCGGGTGGCGTGGCAATTTTTCTGCGATCTGGCGGCGCGTTCGGGCGTTCGGCTGTAAGGTCTTGTCATTTCGCGGAACAAGGCTGATCCTGATCGTATGATCATAGAAATTTTAGTTGTATTTGCGTTGATTTGCCTGAATGGCGTGTTGGCCATGTCAGAATTGGCCATCGTGTCGGCGCGCGCCGCCCGGTTGAAACCGTTGGAAAGCAAATCGGCGGGGGCCCGCGCCGCCCTGCGATTGGGCGAGCATCCGGGACGGTTTTTATCAACAGTGCAAATCGGCATCACGTTGGTTGGCGTGCTGACCGGCGCACTATCAGGCGCGTCATTGGGAGTGCGGTTAAGTCAGTGGCTGATCGGGTTTGGCGTGCCCGCCGATACCGCGTCAACCTTGGGTGTGGGCGGTGTGGTGGTGGCGCTGACCTATGTGTCGTTGATTGTGGGTGAATTGGTGCCCAAACAACTGGCGCTGCGCAATCCCGAAGCGGTTGCGATCCGCATGGCACCTGCGATGCTGCTGCTGTCGAAAGTGGCAGCGCCGATTGTGTGGCTGCTGGACCGGTCGGGCCGGGTGCTGCTGTGGTTGTTGGGCCAGCGCGGCGTCAGCGGCAATAAAGTGACCGAAGAAGAGGTGCACACCATCCTGACCGAAGCGCATGAAGGCGGCGTGCTGGAAGATGAAGAGCGCGAAATGATGGCAGGCGTCATGCGGTTGGGGGATCGGTCGGCGCGTGCGCTGATGACTCCGCGCCATGAGGTGATGATGCTGGAGTTAGAGGCGACATCGGTAGAAGCCGTCGCCATGGTGCGCAAAATCGCCCGGCCCCGCATGCTGGTGCAAAGCCGGGTGACGGGCGAGGTGATGGGCATCATCACACTGGCCGATGCGTTTCAGGCCGTATCGCGGCGCGAGCCGTTGGATTTGCGCAGCATCGTGCGGGATTTGCCGGTGGTATCAGACCGCGCCGATGCGCTGGACGTGCTGGAAGTTCTGCACCGCACGCCGCATCACATGGCGCTGGTCTATGATGAATACGGCAATTTCGAAGGCCTGATCACCACCGATGATGTGTTGGAGGCGATCACCGGTGCCGTGACATCTGCCGATGCCGGAGAACCTGCGCTGCTGGTGCGCGCCGATGGCAGCCTGCTGGTGTCGGGCTGGATGCCTGCGGATGAGTTTTGCGACCGGCTGGCGCTGCCCCGATCTTTGGCGGGGGAATATGACACGATGGCGGGGCTGGTGTTGCACCAATTGGGCCGGATGCCGGTGTTGGGCGATGTGGTTGCGGCCGAGGGCTATCGGTTTGAGGTGATCGACCTGGACGGGCTGCGGATTGACAAAGTGCTGGTCAGCCGGGGTTGACCCATCAGGTTTCGGATGCCCCCGGCAACGGGGGTTTCACACCCCCAAGCGGCAATCGCATGGCGATCACCGCTTCCCCCGTGGGATATTTGGGAACAGAAAAATCGAAATTTTAGTTAGAGCGGGTTGCAGCCAATCTGATTCAGATTGGCTGCAACCCAAGACAAACCGAGATTGGGAATG
>JAYUHO010000263.1:0-4208 GCA_043766915.1 Cypionkella sp. | reverse complement strand
TAACTTTGCCCGCAGCAGCGGCCACCTTCGGTGCTTTTGCCATGTCGTTTCTCCGGTTTCTCAGAGCGCCTCAGCGCCCGAAATGATTTCGATAAGCTCTTTGGTGATCGCAGCCTGCCGCGAGCGGTTGTATTGCGTGGTAAGTTTGGTGATCATCTCGCCCGCGTTGCGGGTTGCGTTGTCCATCGCACTCATCCGCGCGCCTTGTTCGGACGCGCCGTTTTCCAATAGCGCCGTGAACACTTGCGTGGCCACGCCGCGCGGCAAAAGATCGGCCAGGATGGCCTCTTCGCTGGGCTCGTAATCGTATAATTCCGAAACCGTCGCCGCCGCGTAATTTGCCGGGATCACCTGCAACGCGGTTGGAATCTGGCTGATCACCGATTGGAAACGGTTGTAAAACAGCGTGACCACATCACATTCGCCCGCCTCAAACCGCGCCAGTATGTCGCGCGCAATTGATTGCGCATTGACATAGCCCACACGTTTCACGTCGGTCAGATCAACGTGGCCCACCATCATCGCGCCAAAATCACGGCGCAACTGTTCGCGGCCTTTTTTGCCAACGGTCAGAATTTTGACCGTCTTGCCAGCGGCGATTAACGCGTTGGCCTTCGCCCGCGCCATCCGCACGATGGTCGAGTTGAACCCACCGCACAGCCCGCGTTCCGATGTCATCACCACCAGCAACTGAACCTTGTCGCTGCCGGTTCCGGCCAGTAATCGCGGCGCGGATGCTGATTTGCCGACTGATGTCGCCAAACCGCCCATCACGGCATTCATCCGTTCGGCATAGGGGCGCGCGGCCACCGCAGCCTCTTGGGCACGGCGCAGTTTTGCCGCGGCCACCATTTGCATGGCCTTCGTGATCTTGCGGGTGTTTTTGACACTCGCGATCCGGTTTTTTAAGTCCTTAAGGCTGGGCATGCTTTATCTCCCTGCCCCGGCCTTACGCGAAGTCTTTGGCGAAAGCGTCCAGCTGGGCGCGGATGGATTTCTCCAGATCGCCCGCAACTTTACGGTCGTTCTTGGTGATATCGGCCAGAACCTCTTTGCCAGTGCTGCGCAGATGCTTAAGCAACCCCGCCTCATAGCGGCCCACATCCTTGACCGCGACTTTGTCCAGATAACCAGCGGTGCCTGCGAAAATCACGCAAACAATCTCGGCATTTGTCAAAGGCGAATACTGGTTTTGCTTCATCAATTCGGTCAGACGCGCGCCACGGTTCAGCAATTGCTGGGTGGATGCGTCGAGGTCCGAGCCGAACTGCGCAAAGGCCGCCATCTCGCGGTATTGCGCCAGTTCCAGCTTTACCTTGCCAGCCACCGATTTCATCGCGTTGGTTTGGGCAGACGAGCCAACGCGGCTAACCGACAGACCGGTGTTCACGGCAGGACGGATGCCCTGATAGAACAATTCGGTTTCCAGGAAAATCTGGCCATCGGTGATCGAAATCACGTTCGTCGGGATAAACGCCGAAACATCGCCGCCTTGGGTTTCGATAACCGGCAGGGCAGTCAGCGACCCCGAACCGAAATCTTCGTTCAACTTCGACGACCGCTCCAGCAAACGGCTGTGCAGATAGAACACGTCGCCGGGGTAGGCTTCACGGCCCGGCGCGCGGCGCAGCAGCAGGGACATTTGACGGTAGGCAACGGCTTGCTTTGACAGATCATCATAAACGATCAGCGCATGGCGGCCATTGTCGCGGAAAAATTCAGCCATCGAAGTTGCGGCATAAGGCGCCAGAAACTGCATCGGGGCCGGGTCAGATGCGGTGGCAGCCACCACGATTGTGTATGCAATAGCGCCGGTTTCTTCCAGCTTCTTCACCAACTGGGCAACGGTAGACCGCTTCTGCCCAATCGCCACGTAGATGCAATACAGCTTTTTGCTCTCATCATCACCAGCGGCCTCGTTATAGGCTTTCTGGTTCAGGATGGTGTCCAAGGCCACGGCAGTTTTGCCGGTCTGACGGTCGCCGATGATCAATTCGCGCTGGCCACGGCCAACAGGGATCATCGCGTCGATGGCTTTCAGGCCGGTTGCCATCGGCTCATGCACCGATTTGCGCGGGATAATGCCGGGGGCCTTGACGTCGGCCTGACGCCGCTCGGTCGATACAATCGCACCTTTGCCGTCAATCGGGTTGCCAAGACCATCCACAACGCGGCCCAAAAGGCCGTTGCCAACCGGCACGTCCACGATGGATTTGGTGCGCTTGACGGTGTCACCTTCTTTGATGTCCTGATCCGAGCCAAAAATAACGATACCGACGTTATCAACTTCCAGGTTCAGGGCCATGCCACGGATACCACCGGGGAATTCGACCATCTCACCGGCCTGCACGTTATCAAGGCCATGCACACGGGCAATCCCGTCGCCCACCGACAACACGCGGCCAACTTCGGCCACTTCGGCCTCTTTGCCAAAGTTCTTGATCTGGTCCTTAAGGATCGCAGAGATCTCAGCAGCCTGAATTCCCATCACCCAACCTCTTTCATTGCATTCTGAAGTGCTGCCAGCTTGGCCTTGACCGAGGTGTCGATCATGGTCGAGCCCAGCTTGACGATTAGCCCACCGATAAGCGTTTCATCGACGGAAGTGTTCAATTTGACGTCTTTGCCAACGCGCGCTTTCAGCGTGGCGGCCAGTTTCGCGGCCTGTGCGGCTGTCAGCTTGGTTGCGGAAACCACATCTGCGGTCACCTCGCCCTTTTCGATGGCAATGCGCGCTTTCAGATCGGCAACCAGTTGCGGCAGCACGAACAACCGGCGTTTGGATGCCATCAGCGCGATGGTGTTGGCCATCATCGGCGACAGCTTCATCGCCGTGGCAATCGCGGCCATCGCGCGGGCCTGATCTTCACGCGCAACAACCGGCGAGGCAATCATCGCCGCCAGTTCGGGGCTTTCGATCAAGGCCGCACCCAGCGCATTTGTATCGGTTTCAAGGGCTTTCAGGCCGTTGTCGTCTTTCGCAATCTCGAACACGGCCTGCGCATAACGCGTGGCAATGCTTAACGACATTGAAGCTGGTTCGGACACGTCATTCCTTCCACAACTTTGGCCCCTGGACGCCAGCGCAACCGCGCGGCACAAGAGCTTTCCGTGGCGCATACCCATGGCATGCGTCCGTTGATTTTGGGCGTCTTTAGCAGAGGCTTTGTAGGGCCGCAACCGGGAAGGCCGCCGATTTTCACAGCTTTGTGTGCGACATTTCAGATGACGTCGTTTCGCAGGCCGCGTGGCCGCGCTTTGCGTGCTTTTTGCCGCAGCAGTCTGAAGTGCAACGCCGTCGTGGCGGCAGACCGGTCCCGGGAAAAGCGCGAAAAACGCCGCTACCCCGCCATCCCATCTTTCGGCGTCGGCACCGGTTGCCCCACGCCTTCCAGCGCTCTTAACGGCCTGCGCACGGCCGCCGCCAACCCGCCGCGTGTCGGGGCGTAAACCTGTTTGCTGGCCTCAACCATCAACACGCCGCCGGCCAGCCACGGCAACCTGCGCCCAAAACCCTCCCAGAAATTTGACGTGCCCAGCCAGAACCGGCTTTCAGAGGGCGGCGCGAACAGCGATGTCATGCTGCGTTCCGGCGTAAAGCCATGCTTTTTCAACTGCGCCTCCAACTGACCGCCCGAATAGGGGCGGCCAAAGCCAAACGGCGTGCCATCGCGCCGCGCCCACAGCCCCGCCCGGTTCGGCACCACAAACAGCGCGCGTCCCCCCGGGCCAAGCACGCGGTGCGCTTCGTCCAGAACAAGGCTGGGGTTGTCTGATGTTTCCAACCCATGCATCACCACCAGCCGGTCGACAAAGCCCGCGGCCAGCGGCCAATTGGCCTCTTCGCACAGCACAGACACGTTTTCCAAACCCGCAGGCCAGGGCATCACCCCTTGCTGCCCCGGCATCAGACCAATCACCCGGCGCGCATCGGCCAGATAGGGACGCAGCAACGGCACCGCAAAGCCAAACCCCGCCACGGTTTGCCCCACCATCGGCGGCCATAGACTGACCAGCTGATCCCGAATGGCCCGCTGCGCCACGCGGCCAAGCTGCGTGCGGTAATAAAAATTGCGCAGGTCCAGAACATCAAGATGCATTGCAGTCAGCGGCTCCCGGGGTCATCTTGGGATGATCATAGCGTGCCTGACTGCCAACGCCATGACGATCCGCATGATCGGGGAAGCGCCCAAATCCTTCGAAGGATT
>JAYUHO010000262.1:0-1503 GCA_043766915.1 Cypionkella sp. | reverse complement strand
TCAGGGTGGATTTACCAGCGCCGTTATCGCCGATCACTGCCGTAATCTCGCCCGGATAAAGATCAAAATCCGCGCCGTTCATCGCCACCACGGTGCCATAGCGTTTCATCAGGCCGCGTGTCGACAGAATGGGTTTAACATCACTCATTGCGTTGCCCTCCGCAGCCATTGATCCAAGCCGACAGCGATGATCACAAGGCTGCCCGCTGCAAACATTTGCCAATAATCGTCGACACCCGCCAAAGACAGGCCGGTTGTAAAAACGCCCACGATCATCGCGCCCAAAACCGAGCCGATGATCGACCCACGTCCCCCAAACAACGAGGTGCCACCAATCACAACGGCAGTAATGGAGGCAAAGCTGACCGTGTCAAACGCCACGGGCGACACCGATCCCACCCGCCCGATGGCAACCCATGCCGCAAAGCCGCAGATCAGACCTGCAACTGCATACACGGAAACCAAGGTCTGTTTAGACCGAATGCCCGACAACATCGCTGCATCCGGGTCATCGCCAATCGCATGCACATGCCGCCCCCAGGCGGTTTGGCTAAGCACATAAAGGAAAATCACGGCCAGAACGATCAACGAGAAACTGCCATAGGTCAGCTTGAACGCCCCAAACCGCACCGCTTCGCCGAACCACAGCAGGCTAGGGGCTTTTTCAGCAATATCAACATTGCGGATCGATTCAGATCCCGAATACCAAAGCTTCAGCGCCGTAAATATCTGCAGCGTACCTAGTGTCACGATAAAGGGCGGCAGCTTTACATAGGCGACCAGAATTCCGTTCAGCCATCCCATGAATGTTCCAACAAACATGCCCACACCAATCGCAACGGGCCAAGGATAACCGTGATTGACCGCAAGGTTGCCCATCACCAGCGACGAAACCACAAGGATTGCCCCCAATGACAGGTCAATCCCGGCCGTCAAAATGATCAAAGTTTGCGCAATTGCGACAATGCCTGTGACGGTCACCTGCTGCAATACAGTTGACAGCGCGCCTGCCCCCAGAAAACGCGGGGCGGCAATGCCGAAAGCGATGATGCTTAGGATCAGGATCAGCGCAGGAATTGTCGTCGGATAAGCCCGCAGAAATGACCGTGCCAATGCAGGAAGGCTTTTGTCATCTTTGGCAAAGCTGGCTACGGTTTTATCCGCCTCGGTCAGCTTGGCCTCAAAATCTGAAATGGTTTTTGTTGGTGCCCCTTGGTCGCTCATCGCGTCAACCGCCCCTTAGATTAGAATGGAATGGGCGCTAATCTGCGCCGGATATACAAAGGGCGACTGTAACGTCGCCCTTTGCTTATTCAAGATATGCTTCAAACCAAATTTGAAGTCAGATTAGCCCCAGCAAAGCTCGGTGCCTTTGGTGGTGTCGATCGATGGCACGCCTTCGGCTGGCTTGTCGGTCACAAGGTTCACACCTGTGTTGAAGAAGGTCAGGCCTTCGGACGCTGCTGGCTTTGTGCCATCTTTGGCAAAAGCTGCGATTGCGTC
>JAYUHO010000261.1:0-11141 GCA_043766915.1 Cypionkella sp. | reverse complement strand
AAGGGAAAATCCATCCCCCTGACCGATCTGGCAACGCAAGAGGCATCCCCCCCCCGCGCCAGTTCCGGCATTGATGAGTTGGACCGCGTGTTGGGTGGCGGTCTGGTGCCAGCGTCTGCCATATTGGTGGGCGGCGATCCGGGCATTGGTAAATCGACATTGCTGCTGCAGGCAGCGGCGTCGTTCGCGCGGCATGGCGTGAAATGCATGTATATCTCGGGCGAAGAGGCAACGGCGCAGGTGCAGATGCGCGCGCAGCGGCTGGGGTTAACCGATGCACCGGTATCTTTGGGCGCCGAAACCAATCTGCGCAATATTCTGACCACGCTTGACAATGAACGCCCCGGTCTGGCGATCATCGATTCGGTGCAAACCATGTGGCTGGATACCGTCGATTCGGCACCGGGTTCTGTCAGCCAAGTGCGGGCTGCGGCGCATGAATTGGTCACCTTCGCCAAACGCCGCGGCGTTGCGGTGATCCTGGTTGGCCATGTCACCAAAGACGGCCAGATTGCAGGCCCGCGCGTGGTCGAGCACATGGTTGATACCGTTCTGTATTTCGAAGGCGAGCGTGGCCATCAGTTTCGCATCTTACGCGCGGTGAAAAACCGCTTTGGTCCGGCGGATGAGATTGGCGTATTCGAAATGACGGGCGGCGGCTTGCAGCAGGTCACCAACCCCTCGGCGCTGTTTTTATCCGAACGCGGCGTCGCATCGCCCGGATCGGCGGTATTTGCGGGCATCGAAGGCACGCGCCCGGTGTTGACCGAAATTCAGGCGCTGGTGGCCCCGTCCCCGTTGGGCACGCCGCGGCGCACGGTTGTTGGCCTTGATTCCGGGCGCCTTTCCACCATTCTGGCGGTCCTGGAGGCGCGCTGTGGCATTCCCTTTGCGGGGCTGGATGTGTTCCTGAATGTTGCAGGCGGCATGCGCGTGACTGAACCCGCCGCCGATCTGGCGGTGGCTGCGGCGATCATTTCGGCGCGCGAAGACGTGGCAATTCCGCCAGAGACGGTGTTATTTGGCGAAATCAGCCTGTCGGGCGCACTTCGTCCTGTCGGTCAGACTGAAAATAGGTTGAAAGAAGCCGCGAAACTTGGTTTCTCACAGGCGATTGCGCCCAAGGGGTCGAAGCTGGGATCAGTTGATGGGATGGCAGTGCGCGAGATGGCCGATCTGACAGGTTTTGTCGGCGAAATGTTTGGGGCGGGTTAACCCCCCCCTACGGGAGTGGACGGATGGAAGGTTTTACCCTTGTTGATGCAGGCGTGGCAGGGATCATCGTATTGTCGGCGATCCTGGCCTATTCGCGCGGCTTCACCCGCGAAGCCATGGCGATTGTCGGCTGGGTTGGGGCGGCGTTTCTGGCCTTTCTGTTTGCCAAATCCGCCCAACCTTTGGTCAAAGAACTGCCCGTTGTCGGAGATTTTTTGAAAGACAGCTGTGAGTTGTCGATCATTGCCGCCTTTGCCGCCGTTTTTGCGATAGGGTTGATCCTGGCGGCTTTGTTCACACCGTTGTTTTCGTCTGTGATCCAACGCTCTGCGCTTGGCGGGCTGGATCAGGGACTGGGATTTCTGTTCGGAGTGTTGCGCGGCATTTTGTTGGTCGGTGTGGCGTTTTTGGTTTATGATCGTGCGGTTGCCGAAAACACGGTGCCGATGGTGGATAACTCGCGGTCCGCCAAGATATTCGCCTCGTTTCAGGCCAATATTGATGCAGCTGTTCCGTCAGATGCGCCCAATTGGATCGTGTCGCGCTATACCGATCTGACTGCCGCCTGCGCCGCCCCTGCAGTGCCCGCGCCAGCCCCGGCAGCCCCTGCTGCTGTGGCCCCGGCAAACTAAACCAATTCGGGGCGTGACACCCCTGCGCATTGGGCCTAAACGAAAGGCGCAGTTTGAGCCCGGATTCGGAGACCCTATGCAACCCTTCTATGCCCACCCTTTTGACGACGATAAGCTGAAAGAGGAATGCGGCGTATTTGGCGTGATCGGCGTATCAGATGCGGCCAATTTCGTCGCCCTTGGCCTGCATGCGCTGCAACATCGCGGCCAAGAAGCGGGCGGTATTGTCAGCCACGATCCTGAACAAGGCTTCAACTCGGCGCGGCGCTTTGGCTATGTGCGCGACAATTTCACCAATGCCGATGTGATGCAAACCCTGCCCGGCCCGCTGGCCATTGGCCATGTGCGCTATTCCACGGCAGGGTCGAAAGGGGCCACCGCCATCCGCGATGTGCAGCCGTTCTTTGGCGAATTTTCGATGGGCGGGGCGGCGATTGCACATAATGGCAATCTGACAAATGCCACCGCCCTGCGCCGCGAATTGATCGAACGCGGCTCGATCTTTCAATCGTCATCTGACAGCGAATGCATCATCCATCTGATGGCGCGCTCGATCCAATCCAACATCTCGGAACGCATCAAAGACGCATTGCGCCGGGTGGAAGGCGCATTTTCCATTGTGGCGATGACCCGCACCAAACTGATCGGCGTGCGCGATCCTTTGGGGGTGCGCCCGCTGGTTCTGGGGCGGATCGGTGACAATGCCTGGGCTCTGTCGTCGGAAACCTGCGGTCTGGACATCATCGGGGCCGAGTTTATCCGTGAGATTGAGCCGGGCGAGATGGTGGTGATTGAGGATGGCAAGATCCAGTCCACCCGCCCCTTCGCCCCCGCGAAATCACGGTTCTGCATCTTTGAACATGTGTATTTCAGCCGCCCCGACAGCATTCAGGGCGGGCGTTCGGTCTATGAAACCCGCCGTCAAATCGGTGTGGAACTGGCGCGTGAAGCCCCGGTTGACGCCGATCTGGTCTGCCCGGTGCCGGATTCTGGCACGCCCGCGGCCATCGGCTATTCTCAGGAATCGGGGATCCCCTATGCGATGGGCATCATCCGCAATCAATACATGGGCCGCACGTTTATCGAGCCGACCGAATCCATCCGCAACATGGGTGTGCGGTTAAAGCTGAACGTCAACCGCGCGCTGATCAAGGGCAAGCGGGTGATATTGGTCGACGATTCCGTGGTGCGCGGCACCACCAGCCGCAAGATCAAAGATATGATCCTTGAGGCAGGCGCGGCCGAAGTTCACTTCCGCATCGCATCGCCCCCCACTGCGTGGCCGTGCTTTTACGGCGTCGATACGCCCGAACGCTCAAAACTGCTGGCCGCGTCGATGAACGAAGAAGAGATGCGCGCATGGATCGGGGTGGACAGCCTCAAATTCATCTCGCTTGATGGGCTGTACCGCGCGGCGGGCGAGGCTGCAGGGCGCGACAACGCATCACCACAGTATTGCGATGCCTGTTTTTCCGGTGAATACCCGGTGGTGCCCGCCGACAAAATCGCCGAAGGGTTTCAGATGAAAGCGGCGGAATAAAGCTTTGCGCCTACCTTTCATTCTGGCCCAAATATCCGGGTCGGAATGACCAGTCATTCCGACCAGCCGGAGGCTTTAGCCTCGCCGATTGCCTCTCTTTCGAAAGCCTGACGCATGACCCAACGCCTCGCCCTGATCACCGGCGCCTCCCGTGGCCTTGGCGCCGCCTTGGCCGAACAGCTTGCCTTGCGCGGCTGGCATGTGGTGGCGGTAGCGCGCACTGTGGGCGGGTTAGAGGAACTTGATGACCGGGTGAAATCCAACGGATTGCCGGGGGCTGGCGGGCTGACATTGGCCCCGATGGACGTGACCAATGACAACGCGATGCAGCATCTGTGCCTGAATATCCATACCCGCTGGGGGGGGGTAAACCTTTGGGCGCACACCGCAATTCACGCGGCCCCTTTGGCCCCGGCAGGATCGCTTGACACCAAGGATTGGGACAAATCCATCGCCACCAATGTGCGCGCCACCGGGATATTAATCCCGTTGGTAGAACCTTTGTTGCGGGCAGCTAACGGCGCTGCGATGTTTTTCGACGACCCACGCGCAGGGGCAAAGTTCTTTGGCGCTTATGGCGCGAGCAAGGCGGCGCAAATCGCCTTGGCGGGGTCATGGTCGGCGGAATCGGTCAAAGTCGGCCCGCGCGTGATGATCGTAACCCCACCGCCAATGCCCACCGCCACCCGCGCCCGGTTCTTTCCAGGCGAAGATCGCACCCCCCTCACCCATCCCCGTGATGTGGCGACAGCCTTGCTGGATCAGCTGTAGGGCCCGCCCAAATTTTTTAAAAAAAATTTGCAAAATTCTTTCAAGAATTTTTGCGCGCCAGCCGCCTGTTCAGCCCAACGCCGCGGAAATCGCATCCCACAACGGCTCGACAGGCTCCAACCCCACCGACAGCCGGATAAACCCCGGTGCCACCACATCGCCCCAGCGTGCTCGGCGCTCGCCCGAGCTGTGGGTGGAACCAAAACTGGTCGATTGCGCAATAAGCGTGCAAGTTGTCAAAAACCGCTCGGCCGCCTCGGCAGAGGCCATTTCGAACCCGATCAAAAAGCCAAACCCCGCCATCTGCCGCGCCGCAATCTTATGCGACGGATCATCGGTCAGCCCCGGATAGCGTACACTTGACACCCGGTTGTCGCGCGACAGCCGGTCCGCGATCACCCCCGCCGAGGCGCACATGCGTTCCAGCCGCACGTCAAGCGTTTCAATGCCGCGGTGCACCAGCCATGCCTCAAACGATCCGGGCACCGCCCCCGAAAGCCTGCGCCAATCGCGCACGCGCTGGATAAACGCGCCGTCGCGCGACGCGACATGGCCGAACAAAACATCCGAATGCCCTGCAGGCGCTTTGGTATCGGCGGCGACCACCACATCGGCCCCCAGATCAAGCGGGCGCTGCAACAAGGGCGTCATCGTGGTATTATCCACCATCACAATCGCCCCCGCCGCATGGGCACGCGCACAAACCGCCGTAATATCGCAAACATCCAACCCCGGATTGGACGGGGTTTCGATATAGACCACCGCCGCCCCTGTCATATCTGCCGATGCAATATCACGGGTGGCCACCTGCACCACATCCACGCCGTACGTCGCCAGAACCTGATCGGCCAAGAGCCGCGTCACATAGTATCCATCCGCCGGAATGATCACGCGCTTGCCCGCCGCCAGCCCCGCAAACAACGCCGCCGAAATTGCCGCCATGCCGGACGGAAACGCCACGCATCCGGCGTCTTCCAGCAGGCCCAGCTGCGCCTCAAGCGCCTCCCATGTCGGCATGCCGGATCGCCCGTAAACATGGCTTATCCCAGCAACATCAGGCGCATGATAGGTGGCCGAACTGACAATTCCCGCCACCACCGGATCACCGGGCTGCAGGGATTGCGTGCGGTGATGCAGCATCGCGGCAAAGCGGCGTTGGGCGGTAATATCCATCGCGCGCCTATTCCAGCCGTGCCGGAAAGCCCGGCGCGCGCAGATCGGTGTTCAGCAAATCTTCCAGCAGTTTGGCGATCATCGGCGATTGCGCCTCTCCCCCGTAAGCCGCCTTTGCCGCGATATAGGTCTGGTTGGTCATCGCGGCCAACTCCAGCGGCACCCCGAATTCGCGGCCAAATCCAAGGGCAAAACCCAGATCCTTCAACGCCAGATCAATATTGAACGCAACATCATAAGAGCCGTTCAAGATCAGCGCGCCTTCGGTTTCATGCACAAAGGAATTGCCCGACGATGCCGCAATCGCATGCCACGCCTGGCCCAGATCAAGCCCGCCGCGTTTGGCCAGCATCAGCGCCTCGGACGTCGCTTTCAGATGGATAAACGCCAGCATATTGGTGATCACTTTGATAATGCACGACGCGCCCAGCGGCCCCATGTGGAAAATCTTATCCCCCATCGCCTGCATCGCCTTGTGGTGCAGATCGAACAGATCCTTGTCGCCCCCCGCCAGCATGGTGATCTTGCCCTGCGCTGCCAGATGCACGCCGCCGGTCACAGGCAGTTCCATCATCCTTACACCAGACTCTGCCGCCACCGCCGCCAACCGCATCACCTCATCACGGCCAAGGGTGGACATCTCGACCCAAGACATACCCGGTTTCATATGCGGCAAAATACTGCGCAGAACCCGTTCAGACACCGCAGGGGATGGCAGGCAGGTGATCACATGATCAACTGACGCCGCCAGCTCTTCGGCACTGCTGGCCAAGATCGCGCCTTTCGCAACCAAAGGAGCGGCAAGGGCCGGGTTCAGATCAAAAACCGTCACCTGAAAGCCGTCTTTCAGCAAACAGCCAGCGCAAGCGGCCCCAAGATTGCCAAGGCCGATATATCCGTAATGCATGATGTCCCCGTAGGATTGAGGGCGGCTATTGCGCCGCCCCTTAATGTTTCAGGCGCCGTAGCCGACGATGCCCTTGACCTCGCAAAAGTCATGGATGCCCCAGTCGGCATATTCGCGCCCGTTGCCCGATTGCTTATAGCCGCCAAACGGCGCGGAGGTGTCCAAATCAGGATAGTTCAGGTTCACGGTGCCCGCCCGCAACCGGTGCGCCACAGGAATGGCATCGGCAACCGGGCCCGACACATAGGCCGCAAGTCCATAGACGGAATCATTGGCCATCCGCACCGCATCATCCACCGTGTCATAGGCCAAAACCGACAGCACAGGACCAAAGATTTCCTCTTTGGATATCGTCATTTCATTTTGCACATCGCCAAAGATGGTGGGTTTGCAGAACCAGCCCCGGTTCAGCCCCGCCGGCCGCCCCAGACCGCCCGTCACAAGGGTGGCCCCCTCATCAATGCCGGTTTGGATCAGGCGCTGCACCTTGTCGAACTGCACTTTCGATATCAGCGGCCCCATTGTGGTGCCATCCGCCAACGGATCGCCGGGCACAATAGCCTCGGCAGTGGTCTTGGCAATCGCCAGCGCCTCGGCCTGCTGACTGCGATGCACGAACATCCTTGTCGGCGCATCACACGACTGCCCGGTGTTTGACATGACCGCATTCACGCCCGCCGCAACCGCCGCTGCAAGATCAGCACTTGGCAAGATGATATTCGCCGACTTGCCGCCCATTTCCTGCGCCACGCGCTTCACGGTGGGGGCCGCCGCAGCCGCGATCAATATGCCCGCCCGCGTTGATCCGGTAAACGACACCATATCCACCTCGGGATGCGAGGTAATGCGGGTGCCAACCCCCGGACCGTCACCATTGACCAAGTTGAAAACGCCCGCAGGAACCCCCGCCGCGTGACAAACCTCGGCAAACAAGACGGCCGACAACGGGGCGATTTCAGACGGCTTCAGCACCATCGTACAACCTGCCACCAGCGCGGGTGCCACCTTGCAGGCGATCTGGTTCATCGGCCAGTTCCACGGCGTGATCAGCGCACAAACGCCGATGCCTTCGTACACAATCCGCGTGGTGCCGCGCGAATATTCCCATGCCATTTCTTCCGCAGCCCTGATCGTCGCCTCGATATGCACCTGCCCCGCCCAGAACTGTGCATTGCGCGCCCAGTCTATCGGCGCGCCCATTTCTGTTGACATGGCTTGCGCAAAGTCTTCGGCGCGGTCGTTGTAAATTTCAAGAATGCGCTTCAGCAACGCAATCCGTTTGGCCACCGGCGTCACCGTCCAGCCATCAAACGCCGCACGCGCGGCCAGGATCGCCCGGTCAGCGTCGGCGTCGTTGCCCATCGCCACTTGCGCGACGATTTCCTCGGTTGCGGGGTTTTCCACGCCAATCCGGTTGGTTGAAATCGGCTCAACCCATGCGCCATTGATGTAGAATTTGGTCATATTGGCAGAAATCATGGCAGCCTCACTTAAAGTAGATGTTATACTTGGTCCGGATGATCGCGTCGATGTCTGGATCGATCACGTTTCCGGCGCGTGCAAGGATACTATTCTTCCGCGCAATCGCCGCGTCAAGCAGCAGTGGCTTGCCAGCCTCATTCCATTCCTTCGGCGACATCCGATTGCCGACCGCCGGATAGATATATTCGGTCTGCATCAACCGCAGCGTTTGATCCGAGCCAAGGTAATGCCCCGGCCCACCCAAGCACACCTCTTTCATCGCCTGAATCGACGTGCTGTCCGGGGTCACATCAATGCCGCGCACCAGCCGCATGGTTTGGCCCAGCAAATCATCGCCCAGCACCAGACTTTCCATGCAGAACCCCAGCAGACTGGCATGCATGCCAACGGCCTCATAGCACATGTTCAGGCCCGCCAGACCCGCCAGTGCGTTGGTGATGCCCTGCTCCCATCCGGCCTGCATATCGGGCAGTTTACTGTCGGAAATACCCGACGCAGCCCCCCCCGGCAGATCATAAAACCGGTGCATCTGCGCGCAACCTGCCGTCAGCAAGGCCTGCTCTGCTGACCCGCCCGACATCGCCCCGGTGCGCAGATCAGACACAAACGGCCAGGTGCCAAAAATGCACGGCGCGCCCGGCTTGATGGAATTGGCATAGACGACGCCCGCCAGACATTCCGCCACTGCCTGCACGATTGTCAAAGCAATCGGTGCCGGTGCCGTGGCCCCCGCCTGCCCCGCCGACAGCAGCAGCATCGGCATGCCACGGCGAATGCAATCCTCCATCGTAATGCAGGATTCTTCGGCAAACTTCATTGGCGGGACGACAAAGCAATTGGAATTGCTGACGAATGGCCGCTCCAGCCATTTTTCTTCCCCGCCCGCGACGGTGTACAACATATCAAAGCAATCGGCGACATGGGCGGGGTCTGAAAACGAGGTGCCCACATGCTTGGTGGTGCCCGCAAGACAGCCATAAAGTGTGTTCAGATCCATCTCGCGGTTGTCAGGCACATCACGGCACACCATGGTGCGTTGATAAAAGTGAATGTTATCAAGGTTATCCACCAACCGCGCCGCGTCATACAAATCCTGCGCGGTGGATTCGCGATAGTCCAGCGTGATCGGATCAACGATATGCACCGCCGCCCCCGCCGTGCCGTAATGCACTTTGCTGCCCGACAGATGCAGGTCATGCTTGGGATCACGGGCATGCAGCGTGATGTTGCGCGCCGCGACCGCCAGCATATCTTCGACCAGCGCGCGCGGAAACCGCAGGCGGCCATCATCGCCTTGAATAGCGCCGGCTTCGGTCATCAGGGCAACACCCGACGGCGGGGCCTGCGACAGGCCGATCACCTCCAGCGCCTCCAGCGCAGACTGGTGAATTTGCTGCACCCCTTCTTCGGTCAGCGGCTTATACCGCCCGCCCACCATGCCGGGGCGCACCGGACGCATCTCGTCAGACAGGGGCGCTGCCCGCAGTGCCACCCGTGCAGAGCGCCCGCCTGACCGCCCCGCCCGCGCCCGTGCCGGTTCGCAAACCTCACCCACATCAACCATATCGCTCATCTTATGCCCTTTCATTCTGGCACAAATATCCCGGGGTCCGGGGCAGAGCCCCGGCTTGGCTGCTCAGCCGCGCACGCGTTCGGATTTCGGATCATACATTGGCGCAAGGGACGCCGCCGCCTTGTGCCGCACCCCTGCCACTTCAATCTCATAGGTTGACGCCAAAACGTCGGCCTCGGTTTGCCCTCGACACGGCACATAGCCCAAGCCAATTGCCCCGCCCAGGAAATGCCCGTAATTCCCTGACGTGATCGGCCCGACGATTTTGCCATCGCGCACGATCGCCTCGTTGTGAAACAGCAGTGGTTCGGGATCGGTCAGCCGGAATTGCAGCATGCGGCGGTCAAGCCCGGCATCAGCCTTGCGCAGCACCGCGTCGCGGCCAATGAAATCGGGCTTATTGGTCCGCACCGCAAAGCCCAAACCCGCCTCCAGCACATGATCTTCATCGGTGATATCATGGCCAAAGTGGCGGTAAGCCTTTTCAATCCGGCAGCTGTCCAGCGTGTGCAACCCGCACAGTTTCAGCCCACCAGAAAGGCCCGCGCCGGCGGCTTCCAGCGCCTCAAACACATGCGCGGTTTGGTCGGCGGATACATACAGCTCCCATCCCAACTCACCCACATAGGTCACCCGGTGCGCGCGCGCGAGTCCCATGCCAATTTCAATTTCCCTCATGGTTCCAAAGGGATGGGCGGCATTACTGAAGTCATTCGGACTGACCGCTGATAATAATTCCCGCGATTTTGGCCCCATCACGCACAGAACCGATTCCGCCGCCGTCATATCGGTGATCACCACGAACGCATCGCCCAGATGCCGCCGCATCCACGCCAGATCGCGCTGCAACGTCGCCCCCGGCACCACCGCCAGATAGGCGGTTTCCGACAGGCGGGTTACGGTAAGATCACACTCTATCCCACCGTTTTTGTTCAACATTTGGGTATAGACAACGCGGCCCACCGCGATATCCATCTGGTTGCCGCAAACCTTGTTCAGAAAAGCCGCCGCATCACGTCCCTCAATGCGGATCTTCCCGAATGAGGTCATGTCAAACAGACCAACGCCTGTCCGCACCGCCATATGTTCCGCCTTTTGGTTTTCAAACCAATTCTGCCGCTTCCACGAATAGTGATACTCCGCCGCCTGCCCCGGATTTGCAAACCAATTGGCCCGCTCCCAGCCAGCCGCCTCACCAAACACAGCACCTCGGGCTTTCAGATGTTCGTGCAAAGGACTGCGCCGCACCCCGCGCGCGGTTTCAAATTGGCGATAGGGGAAGTGATCGGCGTACAGCAGGCCCAGCGTTTCGCTAACCCGTTCTTTCAGATATTTGCGATTGCGCTGAAACGGCTGCGCGCGGCGGATATCCACTTCCCACAGATCGAACGGCGCTTCGCCCTCGGTGATCCAATGCGCCAGCGCATAACCCGCCCCGCCCGACGCCGCGATGCCGACCGAGTTATAGCCCGCCGCAATCCAATAGCCACCCAGTTCGGGGGCCTCACCCAGATAATAGCGGTCATCGGGGGTGAAGCTTTCGGGGCCGTTGAAAAATGTATGGATGCCCGCGGTTTGGAACAACGGCAAGCGGTTCATCGCGTGTTCCAAAATGGGTTGGAAATGGTCCCAATCTTCGGGCAGCGTGTCAAAACAGAAATCTTCGCGGATGCCGTTCATGCCCCAAGGTTTCGCCTTCGGCTCAAACGCGCCGACCATCATTTTACCGGCGTCCGATTTGTAATAGGCGCATTCATCGGGCACCCGCAGCACCGGCAAATGGCCAAGCCCCGCAATCGGTTCGGTGATCAGATAGAAATGCTCGCACGCATGCAGCGGCAAGGTGAC
>JAYUHO010000260.1:0-1514 GCA_043766915.1 Cypionkella sp. | reverse complement strand
GCAAATCCGCAGGGTATTTTCGATGTAATTCTGGCCCCCATCGCCGGGTTCTATGACCCCGACAGCTATGCCGCCAACGCCATAGACGTGTCGTTGTTCGTGCTGATCATCGGCGGGTTCATCGGGGTGGTGACGGCCACGGGCGCCATCGACGCAGGCATCGGGCGGGCAATGGTACGGCTGAAGGGCCGCGAGAACTGGATGATTCCGTTCCTGATGGCGCTGTTTGCCCTTGGCGGCACGACATACGGCATGGCCGAAGAAACGCTGGCCTTTTACGTGTTGCTGATCCCGGTGATGATTGCTGCGGGCTATGACGCGCTGGTGGCGGTGGCGGTGATCTTGCTGGGTGCAGGCGTTGGGGTGCTGGGATCGACGATCAACGCCTTTGCCACGGTCATCGCTTCGGATGCGGCGGGGGTGACGTTTGCCGATGGGCTGATGCTGCGGCTGATCATTCTGGCACTGTGCTGGCTGGTCACTGTGGCCTTCGTGATGCGCTATGCCGCACGGGTGAAAGCGGACCCGTCCAAATCACTGGTGTTCGACAAAAAGTCCGCAAACGAGGCGCATTTTTTGGGCGGCAAGGCGGCGCAGACTGATTTTACCGGGCTGCAACAGGTGGTGTTGGGGCTGTTCGGGCTGACCTTTGCCGTTATGATCTGGGGCGTGTCCAGCCAAGGCTGGTGGATGGCGTAGATGTCCGGGCTGTTTTTGGGGGCCGCAATCATCATCGGATTGATTGCCCGGCTGGGTGAGACCCGGCTGGTTGAGGCGTTTCTGAACGGCGCGCGCGATTTGTTGGGCGTGGCGCTGATCATCGGTCTGGCGCGCGGCATCGTTGTGGTAATGGATGCGGGACATATCACCGACACCATTTTGCACAGCGCCGAAACATCGGTGGCCGGGTTGCCGAAGGTGGCGTTCATCAACGTGATCTACTGGATCGAGGTTGGCATGTCGTTCCTTGTGCCGTCAACTTCGGGCCTTGCCGTGTTGTCGATGCCAATCCTTGCCCCGGTTGCCGATTTCGCAGGCGTTGAGCGGCCTTTGGTCGTCACTGCCTTTGCCACTGCCAGCGGCATCGTCAACCTGATCACCCCCACATCTGCCGTCGTGATGGGGGGCCTTGCCATTGGCCGGGTGCCGTATGAGCGGTGGCTGCGGTTCATCTGGCCGCTGCTTTTGGCCCTCACCATAATTATCATGGCCGCCCTCAGCGCCGCCGTGCTTACAGCATAGGAACCGCAAATGACCCTGACATATGGCGTTCATTCCGAGGCGGGCACCCTGCGCCGCGTTATGGTTCACCGCCCGGGCACCGAGATGGCCCGCCTGACACCGGAAAACCGCGAGGCATTGTTGTTTGACGACGTGCTATGGGTCAAACAGGCGCGGGTTGAACATATGACCTTCACCGATATGCTGCGTGAACGCGGTGTCGAGGTGGTATTCTTGCGCGACCTTTTGACCGAAACGCTGAGCAATTTGGACGCTCGCATCTGGCTGCTGAC
>JAYUHO010000259.1:0-11188 GCA_043766915.1 Cypionkella sp. | reverse complement strand
GCGTGGCGTGGCGTGGCGTGGCGTGGCGTGGCGTGGCGTGGCGTGGCGTGGCGTGGCGTGGCGTGGCGTGGCGTGGCGTGGCGTGGCGAGTTTATCGGTTGATCTGGATGACTGCAAAGCGGATTTTTCTGCCGTTCGGCATGGGAAACGAATGTATGGTTTGAAGGTGCATCAATCCAACTTTGCTCGTCAGGCAATTCCTGCCACCACGAACATAACCATCCCTCCAACCACGAAGGGTGCCCCCACCGAAAAGGTATCCACCAACATTGCGCCAAAGAACGGGGCCGACACCAAAGCCGTCGTATTTTCTGCCTCACTCAATGCGGTGACAGACCCCATTCGTTCTTCCGGAACTGTATTCTGCAGCATGACGCGGACGGGTACGACCGACATTGCGGATGTGAAACCCAGAACCAGAAAAACAATTACCAAGACTGCAAGGGCTATATCTGCGCCGATCATGTCAAGTGTTCCCAACACCACAAGCATGATGGCCGATATCGACGCCCCCGCAGCGATCCAATACTGCGGGCGTTTCAGATCAGGTAAAAAGGCAAAGAGCATAGACCCGCAAACGCCACCTAACCCGACAGCAGCAAGCGCGTAGCCCAAATCCTGCGGTTCAAAGTTCAGATTGCGCGTTAGGGGCGCGATGAAAGTGTCATAGATGAACATGGCGAAGTAGCTTGCAGCCATTATCAAGAGGATAGTTCTATTCACGGGGGTCTGTCGTACGATATCCACTCCGCTTCGGACTCCTGACAGCACACTGCCCTGCCCACTATCGCCTTGAACACCCGGGCGGTCGATGTTGTGGAGCCGCATTGCAAGAATGGCTGCAGATGCGGATACAACTGCGTTCAGAATGAAAATTGCGTTTGGCGCGAACCAGATCAGGAAGGTGCCACCAGCACCCGGTGCGACAATCTTGGAGGCCTGATTGATACCGTGGCTCAAGCCATTCGCCGAGGCCCTGTCTTCTTTCGTTGTCAGTGCCTGGATCGCTGCTTGTTTGGCCGGCGTGAAGAAGCTGTCCACGGAACTGCGCAAAGCCACGAGTATGATCAGCACGGGCCAGTCGTCTGCAAAGAAAAACGCGAAAGTCACTATTGCCCGGCCAAGATTGCTCCAGATCAGGACAGTCTTGATAGACCACCGATCCACCATCACACCGGCGAATGGCCCTATCACAAGATACGGCGCGCCCATCCCGACAGCCAATAACGGGTAGGCGAAACTTGGGGCATCCCAAACGAAGGCCAGCAAGGCACCAATCGCGACAAAATCAAGCCAATCCGCAAAATCTGCTGGTAGCTGCGAGAAAAAGAGCTTCCTGAGCTCAGGGTTTTTGAGAGCTTGTGGATACACACCAAGAGGCTAACTTAGAACACCTCGGGACCGCACCAGCAGTCATTCACGGCATCAGACCAAGCAAATAATGTCAAGGAACGTTGATGCCATCAGGTCAAGCGGAGCATTATAGGGCAGCGCCAGACCGCCGGGTGGGCGCTACACCGCAAGTTCCAGGCCATTTATGGCGCAACCACTCCCACCGACATTCTAGTCACTGACGGTGCAACAGCGCCCGCCCGAGGGGGCGGTCAGGCGCTGCCCGGCGGCGCTTTGCACCTTGATTCCGGGCAAGAAGACGCAGAGCGAACGTCCGCTCCACGCTCGGAGCTGTCATTGCCCAAAACCTTGCAGGACTTCCCCCCCCCCTCTTGCATCCCCCCCCCCATAAGCCTACCTTACCCATGACGGTTACTGCTCTGCGCGTGTGTGGCCCTTTTCCAGTGGCCGATAAGCATCTCCGAGGGAGCTGGCTCTGCCAAGGTCTTGGCTTTGGTATCTGGCGACCAACCTGAACACTCAGGCTCTCGGGAAATTCACGCCGCCACGGCTGCTGCGGTTTCCGTCACCTTCTCCCCAGTCACGTTACGCAAGCAAAAAGGGGCAGGTTGCCCCGCCCCTTCTGTTTCACTCTGGCCCCAAGGGATCAAAAGCCGTAGACGAGCGAAATTCCCAGTTTGTTATCCGCGCGGATGGCACGGCTGTCGTTGTATTCGGTCAGATAACTGACGCGGGTCGAGAAGGTGTCAGTCATGCGCAGATTGATGCCCAGATCATTGTTGATCCGCAGCGCTGCGTCCGATTTCAGGATATCGGTGTCGTTGGTGGCGAAAACATTCTCGTTGAACGCATAGTAAAACCGCGACGACGCGATATAGCCGGTTTCGGTGACGCTGTCTCCCAGACCATCTTCAAGATAGCTGATGCCGATGCCTGCCTGAACGCGCCACGTCATATCCGGCGTGTTCAAGATACGGTATCCCGGACCAAAGCCAAGGAATGCATCGGTTTGAATTTCGTCGGCGGTGTCCGCCAAGCCGTCCGATTCAACCCGGCCCAGCCCAAAGACATAGAACTGGTCGGTCAGATAATAGTTGGCGTCATAAACACCAAAGACATCTTCCTTTGTCGTGACACCGGCGTCATCGGCAAAGTTCAATGCCACACCAATGGTCTGTACAAACTGCCCCTGAGCATAGCGCAGCCGGGTGCCCAGTGAAAATTCTTGCGATTCATTGTTGCCGGTTTTACCGGAATACCCCAACGAGGCGCTGCCCGACAGGCCGGGCCGGAAATCAGGGTTGCTGAACCGCGCTTCATCTTCCGCGCGGCGCATGTCTTTTTCAACATCCGTCTGAATATCGTCCAGTCGGTCATTCAGCGCGGTCGTGCCGGTCAGCGTTCCCTGAGCAAAACTGGCAGGTACGGAAATCAGGCAAGCCATGGCTGAAACGGCCGCGATCTTTAAAGCATGAGTCATTGTTCGTCCTCTTAACGTTACGGCGCCTGGTGGCGCATGGTCGGTAAGTCGCAATCATATTTCAAAAACGCAGCAACGGCGGATCGGTTCCGCACTGCGCGTCATAGTTGTAGAGCTGTGGCGAAATGACGCCTGCCAATACAAAAAACCGGGACAGTTGCCCCGGCCTATGCCTTGTTTCGCAAGACTATTTCATCAAAAAAGGCATATCGAAATCAGCCGCAGCTAACTGGAAAACCCATCAGGCTTGGCCTCATGCGCCATATGATCCAGCACGGCGTTAACGAATTTTGATTCTTTGCCCTGCGGAAAAAACGCTTTGGCCACATCAACATATTCGGTGATCACCACTTTTGGCGGGGTCACCATTTCGCACATCTCGGCTCCGGCGGCGCGGAACAGCGCGCGCAACACCGGATCAATCCGGTCAATCGGCCATTTGGCGACCAGCGCGCGGTCGGTCATCTGATCAATCCTGGCCTGCCAGTTCACCGCATGATCCACCACGGCACGAAAGTGATCGACATCGCCTTCGGCCATCTCGTCTCCGTCATAAACGGCGCCAAAGCGGTGCTGCTCAAATTCGCGCACAATCGCTTCGATGGTTTGCCCCGAGGCTTCCATCTGAAACAGCGCCTGCACGGCATAAAGCCGCGACGCCGATTTCATCTGCTTTTTTGCCGCCCGCGCTGCGTCGGATTTGCTACCGTCAGTCTTGGTCATGCGCGAAACCCGATCCCCTTGGTCTGGCCCGCCCATGTGCGCGACAATGCGATCAGGTGCAAGGCCGCCAATGCCGCCCCGCCGCCTTTGTTCTGGCCCGCCACTTCGGCGCGCACCAGGGCCTGTTCGCGGTTTTCCACTGTCAGAATGCCATTGCCAATCGCCGACCCTTGCAAACCCAGCAACATCAACCCGTTCGAGCTGTCATTGCAGACCGTGTCATAATGCGTCGTCTCGCCCCGGATCACGCAGCCCAGCGCGACATAGCCGTCAAATTTTGCCAGCCGTTCCGCCATTCCAATCGCCGTCGGCACTTCAAGCGCACCGGGCACTTCGATCAGCTCAACCTCAGCTCCGCAGGCCAATGCCGCCGCCTGTGCGCCCGCAACCATCTGATCGGTAATGTCTTTGTAATAAGGTGCCACCACAATCAACAGTTTGACCGGCTTATCAAAAACCGGCGCTGGCAGGGTGTAATGTGTCTCGGACGCCGCCATAATCTAACCTTCTATCGCGCGGGTGCCGCTGATCGACAGCCCATACGCCTCTAGCCCCACCACTTTGGGGGCGCGTGAATTGGTGACAAGTGTAATCTCGGTCAGGCCCAGCGCCGACAGAATTTGCGCGCCCAAGCCATATTGGCGCAGGGTTTGCGGGCTGGCCTCGCCCTCCTGCACCAGCTTCATCGTGGTGTCGCGTAACAGCACCACCACGCCGCGCCCTGCCGCCGCGATGATGCGCATCGCGCCCTGCAGATCGCCGACATGACCGTCGCCGATACCCAGCACATCTTCCAACGGGTTCAGCGCGTGCATCCGCACCAAAACAGGACCATCGCCAGACAAATCGCCCTTGGTCAGGATGATATGTTCGGCCCCCTGGGTTTCATCAGCGAAAATGCGCATCAGCCAATCGCCACCATGCACCGAATGCACCCGCTTCACCGCCTGTTCGCGCACCAGATTGTCATGGCGGCGGCGGTAGGCGATCAGATCGGAAATGGTGCCGATTTTCAGGCTATGCTTTTGCGCGAACGCCACCAGATCGGGCAGCCGCGACATGGTGCCATCATCATTCATAATCTCGCAGATCACGCCGCTGGGGTTCAACCCTGCAAGGCGTGACACATCGACCGCCGCCTCGGTATGACCTGCGCGCACCAAAACCCCGCCATCGCGGGCGCGGAGCGGAAAGATATGCCCCGGCGTGGCCAGATCCTGCGGCCCCGACTTGGGATCAATCGCCACCGCCACTGTCAGCGCCCGGTCTTTGGCGGAAATGCCCGTATCCACACCTTCGCGCGCCTCAATCGACACCGTAAAGGCTGTCTCGTGCCGGCTGGAATTTTTCGACGCCATCAACGGCAGGCCCAATTGATCAATCCGCTCTCCGGTCAGGGTAAGACAGATCAATCCGCGGCCATGACGCGCCATGAAATTCACTGCCTCGGGCGTGGCCATCTGTGCGGGGATCACCAGATCGCCTTCATTTTCACGATCCTCGTGGTCTACCAGAATGAACATGCGGCCATTGCGGGCATCGTCGATGATTTCCTCAATCGAGGAAATCGCATCGGAATAGGCGGTTTTGATCTGTGTCATTCTGCGTGCCCGAAGGAATTCATGGCGTGGGCTTAGCGCGACGGCGGGCCAAACACCAGAGTGCGGCATACCGCAGCGGCTCACATCTTATGTGCGGGCGTGCCCAAAGTAACGATCCGCCGGCAAATAGGCCGCCAGCCGCCCCGCCGCGCGCCAATCCTGTTCCAGCGCATGGTCGCCGATCAGCACAACCTGATCACCGGGCAGAGTGCCCATCGCCGCCCGCAAAGCGGTTTTGATATCGGCAAAGCGGGCAAGAGCGAACGGGGCCGGGTGGCTGGCGTCCAGCCTGTCCGCATTGGCCGCCAACACGGCATCCGGCATCAAAGGCGCTGTTACCAAAGCGATACGGCTGCAATCCTTGATCTCCAACAGCTTGGCGACGTGGACCGGGCCAAGCTTTGTCCGCGCAGGCACCAGCCGCAACGCATTGCTGGAAAACAGGAATGCCACAACATCATGCCCCGATGCCGCCCGCACCCCGGCATAGGTCTTGTAGTCCAACCCCAGATCCCGCGCCCGCCGCACCCGCAGGCGCACCACTTCAATCGGCAGGGTCGGCAACAGGGCCGCCCGCGCCGCCCCCCACGCATATTTGCGCCACGATGCCCCCGGTTCCACCGAAGGCCCGCCGTTATGCCCGATCACTCCCATTCGCGCAGCCGGGCGACATAGCGCGCCATCGTGTCCACTTCCAGATTGACCAGATCACCCAAAGTCACATCGCCCCATGTCGTGACGGCCTGCGTATGCGGGATGAAATTGATGCCAAAATCGCAGCCCTCCACCTCGTTCACCGTCAAGGACGTGCCGTTCAGGGTGATCGAGCCCTTTTGCGCGATGAACTTTGCCAAGGCGTCCGGCGCGCGAAAGGTCACCCGAACCGAGTCGCCCTCCGGCGCGATCCGCACCACTTCGGCCACGCCATCGACATGGCCCGACACGATATGCCCGCCCAATTCGTCGCCCACCTTCAGCGCGCGTTCCAGATTCAGTCGCTTGCCGATATGCCAGCCATTGCGGCCAATATTGGTTTTCGACACCGTTTCTGCCGAGATTTGCACATCGAACCAGTTGCGCGGCGCGGTGCCCAACGCCACGACGGTCAGGCATACGCCTTCACAGGCAATCGAGGCGCCAATATCAATTCCCGCCACGTCATAGGCTGTGGCAATGCGCGCGCGCAGATCGCCCTGCTGCTGCAGTGTCAGCACTTCGCCCATATCGGTTACAATTCCGGTAAACATCGCAGCACCCTCTGTATGGCTCTTTTGACGTACCCCCAGCAGCCCCGTTCGGCAAGTCTGACAAATCGCCTCAAATTTGTCGCGCTTTGCGCCTATTGGTTAATGTCGTGGCATATTTCCTCTTTTAGACTGTCCCGGTTCGGCAGATGTAAGGGCAAAGGCGGGACGGATGCAGGTATCGGGAAACAACAGGCGGTTTTTGTTTTTGCAGGGTCCGCATGGGCCTTTCTTTCACCGGTTGGGCAAAATGTTGCGGGCGGCGGGGGCGCAGGTCTGGCGCGTCGGTTTTAACCGCGGGGATCGGGCGTTTTGGCCCAGTGGTGACAGTTTCATCCCCTATCGCGGCACGATTGCCGATTGGCCCACGGCCTTTACTGCGCTGATTGCCGATAAATCCATCACTGATATCGTGCTGTATGGCGATACCCGGCCGCTTCACGCAACAGCCGTCCTTGCCGCCCGCGCCGCTGGTCTGACGGTGCATGTGTTTGAGGAAGGCTATCTGCGCCCCTATTGGATTACCTACGAACGCGGTGGGGCCAACGGCCATTCGCGGCTGATGCAGCTGACCGTGCCGCAAATGCAAAAGGCGCTGAAGCAATTGGATATGGAATTGCCAGATGCCCCCGCGCGCTGGGGAGACATGCGCCAACACATGTTCTGGGGCGCGCTTTATCATTGGTTTGTGCTGATGGGGTTTTGGGATTTTCGCAATTTCCGCCCGCACCGGGCGCTGACGGTTCGGCAAGAGTTTGGACTTTATCTCAAACGGTTGGTGTTGCTGCCATTCCATCGCTGGGGCCGGATTGCGGCGACGTTTCGGATCAAACACGGCGGGTTTCCCTATCATCTGGTGCTGTTGCAACTGGAACATGACGCCAGTTTTCAGATGCATTCGCCGTTTAAAACCATGACCGAATTCCTCGATGTGGTGATGGACGGCTTTGCCAAAGGGGCTGCCCCGCACCATCATATCGTGTTCAAAGCCCATCCGCTGGAAGATGGCCGGGTGCCGGTTGCCCGTGAAATCCGGCGGCTTGCGGCGCAGCATGGCGTGACGGCGCGGGTGCATTTTGTGCGGGGCGGCAAACTGGCAGCCCTGCTGAACCACGCGCGTTCGGCGATCACCGTGAACTCCACCGCAGGCCAACAGGTTTTATGGCGCGGATTGCCGCTGAAAACCTTTGGCGCAGCGGTCTATGCCAAGCCCGAATTTGTTTCCACCCAAAGCCTGCCCGATTTTTTCAATCAACCCACCCGCCCCGACAGCCGCGCCTACCGCGATTACCGCCACTACTTGCTGGAAACCAGCCAGGTGCCCGGCGGATTCTACAGCTCGCGCGCGCGGCGTGAGTTGCTACGACAGGTGGTAGATATGATGCTGCAAGCCGAAGATCCGTATGATGCGCTGACCTCGGGGAACGCGGCACCACGGCAACAGTTGCGGCTGGTAAACTGAACAATAAACACAAGACTGGCATATTGTTTCGTGTTTATGTAGGGTTGCAGGCAAAAGTTGAGGCAGAAAAATACTTGAGGCAAATCCAGTAAAAGGAGCCCGAGCAGTGGTGACGATGGTATCAAGGGGGGCGACAGCCCTGGCCCTTTTGGCGGTTTTTAGCGTGGTAACTGCCTGCGGCCTGCCGCGCGCAGGGCCAAACAAAGCCGAGATTTTCAAAGGATCCGTTCTGAAAGAAGGCGATGCGTACATCGTTGCGGTCAATTCGCGGGTCACGCGCGCCACATCGGTGGTGCCGTCCTTCGGCTTTGGATCAGAATTCCGCAACGCCGGGATCTTGGGATCGGACCAAATCTCGCCAGGTGATGTGCTGGGGCTGACGATTTTCGAAAACGTCAAAGACGATCCGTTGCTGGGCAACACAGGGCAGCGCGTCTCGGCGCTGACCGAAATTCAGGTCGATGGGTCTGGCTTTATCTTTGTGCCCTATGCGGGCAAGATCAAAGCGGCGGGCCAATCCCCGGACGGCTTGCGCGATATCATCACGAAAAAGCTGGACACCCAAACGCCAGACCCACAGGTGCAGGTGCAGCGGCTGGCGGGCGATGGATCGACCGTGTCGATTGCGGGTTTTGCGGGTGCCCAAGGCATCTATCCGATCGAACGTCCGACCCGCACGCTTGCCACCATGCTGGCCCGCGCGGGGGGGGTGACGATTGAACCCGAAACCGCCATCGTGCGGGTGACGCGCGGCGGCAAAACCGGGCAAATTTGGCTGCAAGACCTGTTCTCGAACCCCGGTTTGGACATCGCCTTGCGTGCGGGCGACAAGATAGTGGTGGAAAAAGATACCCGGGCCTTTGTGGCACTGGGGGCCACGGGCGCGCAAAACCGCATCACGTTTGAAACCCAAACCCTGTCAGCGATTGAGGCGATTGCCATCGTCGGCGGTCTGAACACCGCCAGCGCCGATCCAACCGGCGTCTTCGTGTTCCGCAATGAACCCGCCGAGATTGCCAACGCCGTTTTGGGCCGCAAAGATCTGCGCGGTGATCAGCGGATGGTCTATGTGCTGGATCTGACGCAGCCCACCGGCATGTTTGAGGCGCGCGATTTCGTGGTGCGGGATGGCGACACGGTTTATGTAACCGAAGCGCCATTTGTGCAGTGGCAGAAAACTTTGGCCGCGATCACCGGCACGGCGGGGGCGGCAAACTCGCTTGGTACGACCGCTTCGGGTCTGTAAGACTTGTAATGTCTGGATTTGGTCCAGATGACACAGCCGCCGGGGACATCCCCCGGCGGCTGTGCTTTTACAACGCAGGCTTTTTGCGCCAGCCGCAGGTGCGCCGGATTTTGACGCTGGCGGGGCATGATCTGCGGCTGGGTCTGCCGGGGCCGGGCGATGGCGTGGCCGTTTGGGGCCGGTCCCCTTATGCCGCACGGGGTGAGTCTGTGGCCGCGCGATACGGCGTGCCGCTGGTAAGGGTAGAGGACGCATTTTTACGGTCCATCCGCCCCGGCCGGATGGGTGATGCGCCGATAGGTCTGCTGATTGATCCCGTTGGCGTGCATTTTGACAGTGCCTCGCCATCGCGGCTGGAGCAAATCCTGAGGCAGCAGCCATTGAACGATTCGAACCTTTTGATCCAAGCCCGGGACGGAATTGCACGGATCTCTGCGCTGGACTTGTCAAAATACAATTTTTACAATCTGAATGCGCCGCTGCCCGCACCCGGCTATGTTCTGCTGATTGACCAGACCCGTGGCGATGCATCGATCCGCCATGCGGGGGCAACCGAGGCGACGTTTCAACGGATGTTGGCCGCGGCCAAACGTGAACACCCCGCCGCGCGGATTGTGATCAAGTCCCATCCTGAAACCAGTCTGGGCCTGCGTCCGGGCCATTTCAGCCCTGCCGATGCAGGCGGGTTGGTAACGCTGCTGACCGATCCGGTATCGCCCTGGCGGCTGCTGCAGGGGGCTGCGGCGGTCTATACCGTTTCATCGCAACTGGGGTTCGAGGCGATACTGGCGGGCCATCGCCCCCAAGTGTTTGGTCAGCCGTTCTATGCCGGTTGGGGGTTAAGTGCTGATGAAAGCCCTGTTGCGCGGCGGGGGCGCACCCTGACCAAAGAACAGCTTTTTGCCGCCGCGATGATTTTGGCCCCGGTTTGGTATGACCCTTGCCGGGATCGTCTGTGCAGCTTTGAGCAGGCCGTCGATCAGCTGGAGGCCGAAGTGCGGGCGTTCCGTGATGACCGCGCGGGCCATGTTGCCTTGGGCATGCGGCTGTGGAAACGCGGGCGGCTGCAGGCCGTCTTTGGCCGCGAAAAGCCATTGATATTCAAGGATAATACTGATGACGCGGTGACCACGGCGCGGGCATCGGGGCGCGGGATTTTGGTTTGGGCAGGCAAAGAACCGACGGATTTGCCTGCCGATATACCCGTGCGCCGGGTCGAGGACGGGTTTTTACGCTCTCGCGGTTTGGGCGCAGAACTGGTGCCGCCGCTAAGTCTGGTGAACGATGATCTGGGGATTTACTATGATCCCAGCCGCGAAAGCCGATTGGAGCGGTTGATAGCACTGCCAATTGCGGCGGATGCGCGGTTGCGCGTTGCAACCCTTATCGCGTCGCTGATCGCGGCACGGGTGTCGAAATATAATCTGGCGCGACCGTCGATTGATCTGCCCGCTGGCCATCGTCTTTTGGTGCCGGGGCAAGTCGAAGATGATGCCGCGATCCGGCTGGGCGCGGGCGAGGTGCGCACCAATCTTGGCCTGCTGCGTGCGGCGCGCGCCGCCTATCCTGATGCTGTGATTGTCTACAAGCCCCACCCGGATGTAGAGGCAGGCCTGCGCCCCGGGGCGATATCCCTTGCTGATCTGAACGGCGTGGCAGACATAACGGCCACCAACGCCGATCCCATCGCCCTGATCGACGCTTGCGACAGGGTTTTCACCATGACCTCGCTTCTGGGGTTTGAAGCCCTTTTGCGCGGCAAACCTGTCAGTTGCCTAGGTGCACCATTCTATGCGGGCTGGGGCCTGACCGATGATCTTGGCCCCATTCCCCTCCGCCGCACACAAAGCCACCCCCGGCCCGATCTGGCGCAACTGGCCTATGCCGCGCTGATCGCCTATCCGCGCTATTACGATCCGATCAGCCGCCGCCCCTGCCCGCCCGAAGTGGTGGTGGACCGGCTGGCCACGGGCGTGGATATCCAAACCGGCCTTGGCCTGCGCCTGCTGTCGAAACTGCAAGGCCGCGTGGCCACCTATGCTCGGCTATGGCGCTAGAATCCTTAGTAAATATAGCGAA
>JAYUHO010000258.1:0-1517 GCA_043766915.1 Cypionkella sp. | reverse complement strand
CAGACCATGGAGCGGCGGTTGCTGCGGGGAATCATCGGGCCAGCCTCAATCGCGGCTTGGGTTTTTGGGCTGTGTCTGCTGTTCACACCGGGGATTGTAGATTGGGGGATGGTCTGGCCGTGGACAAAGGCCGGATGCGTGCTGGCGATGACGCTGTTTCAGCATTGGCTGGGCTGGCGGAGGAAGGATTTTGTCGCCGGCACCAACCGGGTGACCGGGCGGCAGTATCGGCTGATGAATGAGGTGCCCACGGTCCTGTTGCTGGTGATTGTGGCCTCGGTGATCGTGAAGTTCTGAGGTGCGGTGCATGGAGGCACACACCCTACCGTTGACTTTGGGCGTGGTTGCGGTTAGGGCACGGTCAGCGTGGCCGTCCGGCCGTAAGCGCATTCCGTTGACATTGCTGCACTGCGTCGGGGTTGCCCCGGCCTGCTTAAGGGTTTTCCATGACTGTAGAACATCTGAATCTCGCTGATCTGAAGGCCAAGACACCAGCTGAATTGCTGGCAATGGCCGAGGAATGGGAGATTGAGAACGCGCCTTCGATGCGCAAGGGCGAGATGATGTTCTCGATCCTGAAAGAGCATGCCGAAGAGGGCTGGGAGATTGGCGGCGACGGTGTGCTGGAAGTGTTGCAGGACGGGTTTGGCTTCTTGCGGTCGACCAGTGCCAACTATCTTCCGGGCCCGGATGACATCTATGTGTC
Organism: Cypionkella sp.; assembly: GCA_043766915.1. Lineage (GTDB taxonomy): Bacteria > Pseudomonadota > Alphaproteobacteria > Rhodobacterales > Rhodobacteraceae > JANNAT01. The sequence continues at coordinate 811 of JAYUHO010000258.1, read as the reverse complement.
GTCGGAAATTCTGCGGCAGTTTTCGTTGCGGACGGGTGACACGATTGAAGGCCTGATGCAGGCACCGCGCGATGGGGAGCGGTATTTCAACATCACCAAAGTCACCAAGATCAACTTCGATGACCCGGAAAAGGCGCGCCACAAGGTTCTGTTTGACAACCTGACGCCGCTGTATCCGGATGAGAGGCTGAAGATGGAGGTCGAAGACCCGACCATCAAGGACAAATCGGCGCGGATCATCGACTTGGTTTGCCCGATCGGGAAAGGCCAGCGCGCTTTGATCGTGGCACCGCCGCGGACGGGTAAAACGGTGCTGTTGCAGAACATCGCCAATTCCATCGCGATGAACCACCCGGAATGCTATCTGATCGTGCTGCTGATCGACGAGCGGCCCGAGGAAGTGACCGACATGCAGCGGTCGGTGAAGGGGGAGGTTGTATCGTCGACCTTCGACGAACCGGCCTCAAGGCATGTGGCGGTGGCGGAGATGGTGATCGAGAAGGCCAAGCGGTTGGTGGAGCACAAGCGCGATGTGGTGATTCTGCTCGATTCGATCACGCGTTTGGGCCGGGCGTTCAACACGGTTGTGCCGTCGTCGGGCAAGGTTCTGACCGGTGGTGTCGATGCGAACGCGCTGCAACGCCCGAAGCGGTTCTTTGGCGCGGCGCGGAATATCGAAGAGGGTGGCAGCCTGACCATTATCGCAACGGCGTTGATTGATACCGGCAGCCGGATGGACGAAGTGATCTTCGAAGAATTCAAAGGCACTGGCAACTCTGAGATCGTGCTGGACCGCAAGGTGGCGGACAAG
>JAYUHO010000257.1:0-11221 GCA_043766915.1 Cypionkella sp. | reverse complement strand
CGATCACGTTCAACCCCGAACTGCGGATGATATCCTTGCCGAGGTCCACGTTGGTCCCTTCCAGCCGAACCACCAGCGGCACCTTCAGGCCCACTTCTTTCACCGCGGCAATCACGCCTTCGGCAATCACATCGCACCGCATGATGCCGCCGAAGATGTTGACCAGAATGCCTTTGACCTGCGGATCAGAAGTGATGATCTTGAACGCTTCGGTCACCTTTTCGCGGGTGGCCCCGCCGCCGACATCAAGGAAATTCGCAGGCTCGGCGCCGTACAGTTTGATGATATCCATCGTGGCCATCGCCAACCCGGCCCCATTGACCATGCAGCCAATCTCACCATCCAGCGCTATGTAGTTCAGATCAAACTTCGATGCCGCCAGTTCCTTGGGATCTTCTTCCGTCTCGTCCCGCAGGGCGGCGATATCGGGGTGGCGGTAGATGGCGTTGCCATCAAAGCTCATCTTCGCGTCCAGCAGTTTCAGATTGCCATCGGTCATCACGACGAGCGGGTTAATCTCCAGCATCTCCATGTCTTTTTCGATGAACAGCCGGTACAGGTTCTTCACAATACCGACGCATTGCTTGACCTGATTGCCCTCCAGCCCCAGCGCAAAGGCCACGCGGCGGCCATGGAAATCAGACAGGCCGGTTGCCGGATCGACATCAAACGAGATGATCTTTTCGGGGGTGTCGTGGGCGACGTCTTCGATTGACATGCCGCCTTCGGTGGACACCACGAATGAAATGCGCGACGTGCCGCGGTCAATCAGCATCGCCAGATACAATTCGCGCGCAATGTCGCTGCCATCTTCGATATAGATGCGGTTCACCTGTTTGCCCGCAGGCCCGGTTTGCACGGTGACCAAAGTGCGGCCCAGCATCTGGCGGGCAAATTCGGCCGCCTCACCCACCGAGCGCGCCAGCCGCACACCGCCTTTTTCGCCGGCCTCAGCCTCTTTGAACTTGCCCTTGCCGCGTCCGCCTGCGTGGATTTGCGCCTTTACCACCCACAAAGGACCGTCCAATTCGCCCGCCGCTGTCTTGGCCTCTTCAGCTTTGGTCACGGCGCGTCCATCGGAAACCGGAATGCCATAGCTGCGTAGCAACGACTTGGCTTGGTATTCGTGGATGTTCATGGGGTGATCCTGACCGCTGTGATTTCGACGGTGATGGCATAGAAACAGGCTGCAGCAAAACGGCAAATAGGTTAGATTTTCGCAAAAGCGACATTTGTGATCACAATAATTTTTTGTGTGATCACAAATAGGAATTGCTTAAGAAACAGGCGCTGGTGACGTGTCTGGCCACGGGCCGTTTGTCTGCGCACAGGCAGTTGAAGACCTTGAACACCCGGTTGGCGCTGTGTTTCGGACCGTACCGCTTGGGGCGCTTAGGCAGGTGTCGCGGTATAAAGAACCTGTCCGCGCGGCAGGCGGGTATTATGGACGGCAATCGCAAACCCGGTGTCGCGGGCCGTTGCGGCCACATCCTGGGCCAAAAGATGGTAGGGCGCGCGGGATTTATGCGTGACCACGCCATCAGGTTGGCGACAGGCGTGCAGGCTGGTTTCCAGGTTGGGGGCAAGGAATACGGTGAACAGCAATTTGCGCAGATCGGGGAATTTTCTGCGGACCTGACCCATTGCACGGTGCAAATGCGTGTCGGGCAGATGGGTGAACACCGCAAAGGCGATGGCGTGGGTGATGGTGTCCGGCACGCCGGGGAAATCAAAATTTGCGTCCTCGATCAGGTGATCAGGCGACAGACGAAGGGGATCGGCCAGCTCGGTCCTGTGCCCCTGCCGCATCAGGTCGCCCGAAAGATCCGTGGCCCAATACTGGCCACGGTTCAGATAGGGCACCGCCTTACACCCCAGCCGCAATGATCCCGCACCGATGTCCAGCAGGTGGTGGTGCGGCAGCAGGCCATGGTCCCGTAAAAGCGCCATCTGCGCCCGCCCCGTTTCCTCCCAGCGCCCGCCCACGATATCGCGGTGACGGCCCTTCGAAAGGGCGTCGGTGTAGAAATTTGGGGCATGATAGGGAGAGATATGCGCAGCCATCGGCCATTTATACAAAAACAAACGGTGATTGGAGGGAAAAATTCTCAGCGAAAATCTTTCTTGTCAGCAGGCGGCGCACAATCCTGGATGATGCGCCGCCCAGTATCATCTTACGCCAAAGACGGATCAATCGCCTTGCACGCCGCCAGAAGCCCCTTCACGGCATCGACGGATTTGTCGAACATTGCCTGCTCGTCTGCGGTCATCTTGATGTTGACCACACGCTCCACGCCACCTGCGCCCAAGATTGCGGGCACGCCGACATACATGCCATTCAACCCGAACGCGCCATCAACATAGGCGGCACAGGGCAGCAGGCGTTTTTGGTCTTTCAGATAGGCCTCGGCCATCTCAATCGCCGCCGTTGCGGGCGCATAGAATGCCGATCCTGTCTTTAACAGTCCGACAATTTCGGCCCCGCCATCGCGGGTGCGCTGGACGATCGCGTCCAGTTTATCCTGCGTGGTCCAGCCCATCGCCACCAGATCAGGCAATGGCACGCCGCCGACCGTGGAATAGCGGGTCAGGGGCACCATCGTATCGCCATGTCCGCCCAGCACAAAGGCAGTGACATCGCGCATCGACACTTCGAATTCAACCGACAGGAAATGCCGGAAGCGGGCGCTGTCCAACACACCCGCCATGCCGACCACTTTGTTATGTGGCAGGCCGGAATATTCGCGCAACGCCCATACCATCGCATCCAGCGGGTTGGTGATGCAGATTACAAACGCTTGCGGGCAGTGCTTTTTGATACCCTCGCCAACCGATTTCATCACTTTAAGGTTGATGCTTAGAAGATCATCCCGGCTCATCCCCGGTTTGCGCGGAACGCCTGCGGTGACGATGCAGACATCGGCGCGGCGCAGGAAGGCATAGTCGTTGGTGCCGGTAACCTGGGCATCAAAGCCTTCGGACGGGCCTGATTGTGAGATATCAAGCGCTTTGCCTTGGGGCGTGCCTTCGGCGATATCGAACAGGACGACGTCGCCAAGTTCTTTCAGCGCCGCAAGATGGGCAAGCGTGCCGCCGATCTGACCGGCGCCGATGAGGGCGATTTTGGGTCTGGCCATGGGTAATCCCCTTCGGGTTCAAACGTTGATTATGCAGCGGTTGGTAAGCCCAAAGGCCCCCCATGTGCAAGCCCGCTGCATTGCAGCACCTTTGATAGCTTGGCCTGGCGCGTATGTTTGCGCTAAAGCGGGGCGAATATTTCGGGGGATGGGCATGGACGGCGGCTTTTTCTGGACGGTGGCCGTGCTGGCGGCGGTGCTGGTGGGGATGGGCAAGGGCGGATTGCCCGTGGTCGGCATCTTGGCTGTTCCGGTGTTGTCGCTGGCGATATCCCCGGTTACGGCCGCTGGATTGCTGCTGCCGGTCTATATTATTTCTGATATGTTTGGGTTGTATGCCTATCGCGGTGCCTTTGATCGCCGGGTTCTGGCGATTATGGCCGTGGGCGTGACGATTGGCATGTGCATCGGTTGGGCCACCGCCAGCATCACGCCGGAATGGATGGTCACGCTGCTGGTCGGGATCATCGGCCTGTCCTTTGCGCTTAATCTGTTGCGCAAGCGCGGGCTGGTGACCAAGCCAAAATCCGCCCGCGTTGCCCCCGGTATTTTCTGGGGCATCATCACCGGGTTTACCAGCTTTGTCAGCCACGCCGGTGGGCCGCCTTACCAGGTTTATGTGCTGCCGTTGCAGCTGCCCAAACTGGTGTTCGCGGGCACCAGCACGATACTGTTCGCTTATCTGAACGCCATCAAGCTCGTGCCTTATTGGGCGCTGGGCCAGTTTTCACTGGAAAATCTGAAGGTGGCCGCGATGTTGACGCCTGTCGCCGCCGTGGCCGTGATCGGGGGGGCGAGGCTGGTCAAGCATATGCCGGAAAAGCTGTTCTTTCAGCTGATCACCTGGGCGCTGCTGGCGATTTCGATCAAACTGATCTGGGATGGCGTTCAGGGCGCTGCGGCCTAGGCGGGATCCCCCGGCGCGGGCAAGGCTTCGCTTAACGCTTCAAAACTTTGACCCGTTGCCACCAGACACATCCTGCCATCGGGCAAGGTGACGGTGATGGTCCAACTGCCACTCTCGGCGCTGGCAAACAGCTCCATCACCTGAGAGTTCCCCGCCATGCCAATCCCCCGCCGGGTTTCGCCATAGTGCTGCGTCAGAGCGGTTACAATCGCGTCACGTGGCGCGCATTGCGGGGCGGCCCATCCGGCTTGGGTGGCAAGGATCACCCCGGCAAAACCAAGCGACAGGGCAAACAGCATCTTTTCCATGATCAACCTTTCGGGCAAGTCTGTGCTTTCAGAGGCTGCGCCCGGAATGCCACGATTTCCTTAACGCCGCGCGCGTCGGGTGGGGCAGGTGCAAAAACAAACCATTCCTTGCGTCTTTCACGGTAAGTGGGATGGAAAGCTTGCACAAAACCTGCATAACCTTGCTGGACTGCAAAGCGTCGCACCATTTCGCGGCTTCGTACGATTTATGGGGAGAATGCCATGACACTGTTGATTGTGGGCCTTGTGCTGTGGGTGGTGTCGCATTGGTTCAAGCGTCTTGCGCCGGGATTGCGGGCGCAAATTGGCGACAAAGGCAAAGGAGTGGTTGCGGTTGGCTTGCTTGTCGGACTGGTTCTGATGGTGATTGGATATCGCGCCGCTGAGGTGATCCCGGTTTATGATCCGCTGCCGGGCATGGGCCATGCCAACAACGCGCTGATGCTGATTTCGGTTTTCCTTTTCGCGGTCGGTGGCACCAAGGGCACGCTTTATCCGATCATGCGGCATCCGATGCTGTGGGGCACGGTGATCTGGGCGGTTGCGCATTTGTTGGTCAACGGCGATCAGGCGTCGATTATCCTGTTCGGCGGTATTGGGGTGTGGGCGCTGATTTCGATCCCTTTGATCAACCGCTCGCAAAGCTGGACATCGCCGACCAATGGGCGCGGCATCAAGGGCGATCTGATGGCGTTGGCGGGATCGGTTGTGCTGATTGGCGTTGCGGCTTGGATACATGCCGTGCTGGGGCATCCGATTTTTGCCGGAAATTACTGATGCAACTGTATCGGTTTTTATCAGAACATGACACGTCGGTGTTTTGCCACAAGGTAACGGCTGCGTTGAACAAAGGCTGGGTTCTTCATGGCAACCCGACCTATGCTTTTGACGCGGCCCAAGGCATTATGCGGTGCGGGCAAGCGGTGGTGAAAGAGGTGGACGGCGAATATACGCCAGACACCAGGCTGGGTGAGCAGTAGGTGCGCGCGGCTCTGATGCCACACCCAGATCGTTCGCCCAGCCAGATCAACTCTGTTTCAGGAGCCGTCATGCGCCACCTTGTGCCTGTCTTGCTGTGGGCCTTTGCCGTGCCAGCCGCTGCTGAAACCCCGTTCCAAATGCCGGCAGACGAAGCAGAAGCGGCCTTTATCTCGTCCAATGTCGTGGCAACGTTTTATCACGAACTGGGCCACGCTTTTATTGACGTGCTGCAGTTGCCGGTGTTGGGCCGCGAAGAGGATGCCGCAGATACGCTGTCGGCGTTGTTGATCAACACCATCTGGAACGAAGAAACCGCCACGGCGATGATTTACGACACCTCGGCGGCGTTTGTGATGTATGATGCCGAGGCTGCGACCGAAGGCTATGAAACCGCCTATTGGGATTCGCACAGCCTTGATTTGCAACGCTATTATAACCTTGTCTGCCTGTTTTACGGCGCGAACCCCGAGGTGCGCGACGATGTTGCCAAAGAGTTGGAATTGCCCGAAGACCGCGCAGCAGGCTGTGCAGAAGAGTTTGAACTTGCCGAAGCGTCGTGGGGCGGGTTGTTGGAAGGATTAGAGCCTTCGGCGCAGACCAAGGGTTTGAAAATGGCCGGGGTTAAGGTCGGTGATCCGATCGGCGATATTCTGGCGGCCGAGGTGAAAGACCTGAATGAAACCTATGGCTTGCCAGCCGAAATTACTGTGACTGTGGCCGAATGCGGCGAGGCGAACGCGTTTTACTATGCTGACGATAAGTCGATCACGATTTGCACCGAATATGTGCAAGACCTGAAACGCATTTGGGAAGCAAGTTAGGGCAGGTTTTAGTGATCACAAGAAAAAATTGTGTGATCACATTTGTAAAATACTGCAGTTGATAGCCGTTTGTTAACCCAACTGCGGCACCGTTGCGCGTGACAGTGGCGAGAAAACCGCTAGATACGGGTCAAGAACCAGCAAATCAGGGGGGCATTTCGCCCGCTTGACCAGCGATAAGAGGAATTGCCATGGCCGAGAGTAAGCGGGTCGAACGCCCCCTGTCGCCGCACTTGCAGATTTACCGTGTGCAAATGACATCGGTCAGCTCGATCCTGACGCGGATCACCGGCAATGCGCTGATCGTGGGGGTGGCGCTGGCCGTGTGGTGGCTGCTGGCGGCGGCGACATCGGAGCGGTATTTTGCCACGGCCAATGCGGTGGCGACATCGTGGTTTGGCGATCTGGTGTTCACCGGATCGGCCTGGGCGGTGTGGTATCATTATCTGGCAGGGCTGCGGCATTTGTATTTCGATGCGGGCCATGGGTTGGATATCAAAACCGCCGAACGGCTGGGCTGGGGCTGCATCATCGGATCGGTCGTGCTGACCATCCTGACCATTCTTATCGTTTAAGGGGGCAATCATGCGCTATCTTACCGCCCGCAAACGCGCCGATGGGCTGGGGGCATCCCACACCGGCACGGCGCATCACTGGTCGATGACAGTCTCGTCGGTGGCACTGGCCTTTATGCTGCCAACGTGGATTTACATCTTTGGCCACACCTTGGGGATGGACCGCGCGGGCGTCGTGGCCAGCTTTGCCCGCCCCTTTCCCGCGATATTAACCGCGCTGGTGCTGGTGGTTGGCATGCGTCATTTCGCCAAAGGGGCCACGACGATGATTGAAGATTACGCACGCGGCACCGCCCGCAAGATGTTGGTGATCTTTATGATCTCACTTTCCACCGTGATTGCCGCGACAGGGTTGTTCGCCCTTGTCCGCATAGCACTTTAAGGGGGTTTGCAGCCAATCCGATACAGATCGGCTGCAAACCAAACTGACATCGGGAATGTTGCGTTTTGCGTTTGTGCGGTGAACCACACAAACACAAAACACTGTAAGGGGCTGATATGACGGCGTATCCATATGAAGTGCATGACTATGACGTGGTGGTTGTGGGGGCAGGTGGGGCCGGTCTGCGGGCCACGCTTGGCATGGCTGAACAGGGGCTGCGCACGGCTTGCGTGACCAAAGTGTTCCCGACGCGCAGCCATACCGTTGCGGCACAGGGCGGCATCGCGGCATCGCTGGCCAATATGGGCCCGGATAACTGGCAGTGGCATATGTACGACACCGTCAAGGGGTCAGACTGGCTGGGCGATATGGACGCGATGGAATATCTGGCGCGCGAAGCCCCCAAAGCGGTGTATGAGCTGGAACATTACGGCGTTCCCTTTAGCCGCACCGAAGAGGGCAAGATTTACCAGCGCCCGTTTGGCGGGCACACGACTGAATTTGGCGAAGGCCCCCCGGTGCAGCGCACCTGTGCGGCGGCAGATCGCACGGGCCATGCGATATTGCACACGCTTTATGGGCAATCGTTGAAGAATAACGCGGAATTTTTTATCGAATATTTCGCGCTTGATCTGATCATCACGGATGGGCGCTGCACCGGGATTGTGGCGTGGAAGCTGGAAGATGGCACCATCCATGTGTTCAACGCCAAGATGGTTGTGCTGGCCACAGGCGGTTATGGGCGGGCGTATTTCTCGGCAACCTCTGCGCATACCTGTACCGGCGATGGTGGTGGGATGGTGGCGCGGGCGGGTCTGCCGCTGCAGGACATGGAATTCGTGCAGTTTCACCCGACGGGGATTTATGGATCAGGCTGTCTGATCACCGAAGGCGCGCGGGGCGAGGGCGGCTATCTGACCAATTCGGAAGGTGAGCGGTTTATGGAACGCTATGCGCCGACCTACAAAGATCTGGCGTCGCGCGATGTGGTATCCCGCTGCATGACGATTGAAATCCGTGAAGGTCGGGGCGTGGGGCCGAACAAGGACCATATCCACCTGAACCTGAACCATCTGCCAAAGGAAACTTTGGAACTGCGCCTGCCGGGCATCACCGAATCCGCGCGGATTTTCGCGGGCGTTGATCTTTTGAAAGAACCGATCCCGGTGATCCCGACCGTGCATTACAATATGGGCGGCATTCCGACGAACTATTGGGGCGAAGTGTTGAACCCCACCCCCGGCAAGCCTGACGCGATTTTTCCCGGCCTGATGGCGGTGGGTGAGGCGGGCTGTGCATCGGTGCATGGCGCGAACCGTCTTGGGTCGAACAGCCTGATTGATCTGGTGGTGTTTGGCCGGGCTGCGGCCATTCGGGCGGGTGAGGTTGTCGACCGTAAATCAGCCTTGCCGCCGCTGAACATCGCCGAAGTGGATAAAGCGCTGTCGCGGTTTGACGCGGCCCGTCACGCCAATGGTTCAACCCCCACGGCAGACCTGCGGCTGGATATGCAAAAAACCATGCAGGCCGATGCGGCGGTGTTTCGCACCGATAAAACGCTGGGCGACGGCGTGGTCAAGATGACAGCGATTGCAGGCCGGATGGGTGATATCAAAGTGTCGGATCGCAGCATGGTGTGGAATTCTGACCTGATGGAAACGCTGGAACTGCAAAACCTGATGCCCAACGCGCTGGCCACCATCGTGGCGGCTGAGGCGCGCAAGGAATCGCGTGGCGCGCACGCGCATGAAGATTATCCGGCACGCGATGATGCCAATTGGCGCGTGCATTCGCTGGCCTATGTGGACGGTGCCAAGGTAACGCTGGGCACCCGCCCGGTGCATCTGACACCGCTGACCACGCTGGAGCAAGGCGGGATTGATCAGAAAAAAATCGCGCCCAAAGCACGGGTGTATTAGCGCCGTTGTGGACCCCGTCTTAGATAGTGTCAAACTGAATGGGCATGGAAATGGCCCAAAGCAAAGCAAAGACATAACCATCACGACCAAACTGAGGGAGCATCTGTTATGAAACCAATCCTAATTCTGACGACAATGCTGCTGCTTGCCGCCTGCGATCCGCAAGAGCTGGCCGACAAAGCCCTGCGCCGCACCGCCGAATCCGTGGTGCAGCCGGTTGTGGCGCGCGATATGCCTGCAGGTGTGGCCGATCTGGCGACGGCGTGTATTCTGGATGCCGCAGACCAGGAAGAAATCAACGGCCTCGCCCGCGATGCGGGGGTTGAGCCGGGATCGCGCACCAAAGACAGCATCCGGATTATCGCGCAGCGCCCCGCCGCAGCCGCCTGTTTTGCACGCAGCGGCGTGCCGCCACTAAGGGGATAACGGATGCGCAAGTATGGTCTGATCGCCCTTTTGTCGCTGCTGGCGTGCGGCCCGGTTTCACTGCAGCAGGCCGAACGCGACTGCTTGGCGCAGGCCCGGTTGGCCCAACAACCGCGCGGATCCGTGGCAGTGGGCATTGGATCCGATGGCAAAGCCCGGTCAGCGATTGATGTGACGATATCGTCCGATTTCATCCAAGGCCGCGACCCAAGCCAAGTCTATGACAATTGTGTGGTGCGCAGGTCAGGCCAGATGCCGTCGCGCCCGTTCTCAAGTATTCCGGCGTCGCAGAAATGACGCGCGCAGCTCGCAGAAAGGTCTGATCCATGGTTCAGTTCAAGCTTCCGAAGAATTCGAAAATCCGCACCGGCAAAACCTGGCCCAAACCCAGCGGCAAGAACCTGCGCAAGTTTCAGGTCTACCGCTGGACGCCGGATGATGGCGAAAACCCCCGTGTGGACACCTATTTTGTCGATCTTGATACCTGCGGGCCGATGGTTCTGGACGCGCTGATCAAAATCAAGACTGAGATTGATCCGACCCTGACGTTCCGGCGATCTTGCCGCGAAGGCATTTGTGGGTCTTGTGCGATGAACATTGACGGGATCAATACGCTGGCCTGTATTTACGGGCTGGATGAGGTGAAGGGCGATGTCAAAATCTATCCCCTGCCGCATCTGGCGGTGATCAAAGATCTTGTGCCGGACCTGACGCATTTCTACGCCCAGCATGCGTCGATCATGCCATGGCTGGAAACCAAAACCAACCGCCCGGCCAAGGAATGGCGCCAATCCATTGAAGACCGCGAAAAGCTGGATGGTGTTTATGAATGCGTGATGTGTGCCTGTTGTTCCACATCTTGCCCCAGTTATTGGTGGAACGGCGATAAATATCTGGGTCCGGCGGCGTTGCTGCACGCCTATCGCTGGATCGTCGACAGCCGCGATGAGGCGACGGGCGAACGGCTTGACGCGCTGGAAGACCCGTTCAAACTGTATCGCTGCCATACCATCATGAACTGCACCAAAACCTGCCCCAAAGGCCTGAACCCGGCAAAGGCGATTGCCGAGATCAAGGGGATGATGGTGGAACGGGTGGTGTGAGGCGCGATTAGAGCACTTTGCGTTTTATCTGGCGCACAGAACATCACAATTCAGCCAGTTCTTGGGCTGAATTGTTATTCAAGATAAACGCAATGTGCTTCAGGCTATCCCAGCGTGCGCAACGCATCCATAACCTCGGGAGAGAAATTCTCGATCCCAGTCGTCAACTCGTGCACCTCATGCGTCAGCGCGATGATCGTTTTTACTTCGGCATCACTGAACGCAGGTGCGGACCGGGTGATCCCGGTTATCGTGCGCGACGCCGCCTCGCCCATAGAATACGTCCAGCCATTCAGCAGCCCAAAAGCTTTGGCATCGCGCAATACACCGGCGGGATCTTGATCCGCCAAATCATCCCACCACACAATTCCGGTGTTCATCAGCCCCCAATGCACCACAGGATCGGTCAACATAAAGCCCTTTTCGCTGTAGTGATCAATCCACGGCTGTTGATAGGTGCGATACAACAATGACGGACGTGTATACCGAATGTGGATTGCCAGTGCGAAACCGGTGTCGCACATTGCCGAAATCTGCCCATGGATGCGCGAAACTGCGTCAACCATGTCCTGCTCTTGTAGCATTTTTCACCCCTGAGATGCTAACTATTGCGCCGGACACTTTAACCGGGCATTTGATAGTAAAGGTACGGTATGACTCGT
>JAYUHO010000256.1:0-1526 GCA_043766915.1 Cypionkella sp. | reverse complement strand
CCTGACTGAACCGCAAGTTCCGGGTGGCCCCATCGGCATCGGTAATCTCGGCATGCGGGGCACCGTTTTGCAGCACCACCTTAGCCGCCATGATGTTCATCGCGGGGCTGCCCATGAAGGTGGCGACGAACAGGTTCGCGGGCGTGTCGTAAATCTCTTTCGGCGTGCCAAGTTGCTGGACATAGCCTTTGTTCATCACCGCAATACGGGTGGACAAAGTCATCGCCTCTATCTGGTCATGCGTCACGTAAACGATGGTGGTTTTCAGGTTCTGGTGCAGTTTCTTGATTTCCGTGCGCATATCGACGCGCAGTTTGGCATCAAGGTTCGACAGCGGCTCGTCAAACAAGAACACATCCGGGTTGCCCACCAAGGCGCGGCCCATCGCCACGCGTTGCCTTTGCCCGCCAGACAGCTGGCCGGGGCGGCGGTCCAGCAGCGGCGTAATCTGCAACAGGCGCGCGACATCGGCCAAAGCGCGGTCGCGCTCCGGCTTTGGCACGCCGTGCATTTCCAGACCGAAGGTCATGTTCTGACCCACGGTCATGTTGGGGTAAAGCGCGTAGGATTGGAACACCATTGCGATATTGCGTTTGGATGGATGCACATCGTTGATCACCTGGTTCTTGATGGAAATATCCCCCGAAGATATCGCCTCCAGCCCGGCAATCATGTTCAGAAGGGTGGACTTGCCGCAACCCGAAGGCCCGACAAGCACCAAAAATTCGCCCTCCTGCACCGATATATCCACTTCGTGGAGCACCTGAACGGACCCGTAGGATTTAGTAACGTGAGAGATATCCAGAAAGCCCATCGGGTGCTCCTTTCGCTGCGGTTACTTGGCGGCCATGATCGCGTCGGCAAGGGCGGCGGCCCCGGCGTCTGCAGTCATGTCGGAATTGAAGAAACCAGTGATCGCGTCGGTTGCAGCCCCGCCGATGGTGGCGTTGGCAGCGTGGGTTCCGGCGAAAGTGGGCACTGCGGTTCCGGCAGCATCGGCAACGGCCAGATCGGCGGCAGTCGCTTGGGCACACGCATCAAGGCCGGTCATATCGGCATCCATCCGGGCGGGAATGGCCCCTTTGGCGACGTTGAAGGCCACCTGAACGGCGGGGTCCATGATGGCGCTGGCCAGCACTTCCTGACCTTTGATCAGATCGGGGTCAGTTTGGGCAAACAGCGACAGCGAGTTTACCAGATAGACGAAACCCGGCTGGCCATTGGCCTTTGGCACCGGGATGCAAGCGTAATCATCGCCGGATACTTTGCCCGCGTTGGTAAATTCGCCCTTGGCCCAATCGCCCATGATCTGCATCGCGGCTTCGCCATTGATCACCATAGCCGAGGCCAGGTTCCAATCACGGCCCGGTGCGTTTTTGTCGATCATGCCGCGCAGGGCCGCCAGTTCGGTGAACACGGCAACCATTTCCGGCCCGCGCAGGGTGGCATCATCGAGATCAACCAGCGCCTTGCGGTAGAAATCGGCCCCACCCACGCCCAAAGCCACGGCTTCGAACATATAAGCT
>JAYUHO010000255.1:0-1526 GCA_043766915.1 Cypionkella sp. | reverse complement strand
TAAGGCGCGCCGATTTTATCAAACGCGGCTTTGCTGGCCCAGATCATATCGGTGCGGTGCACGTTGATGGGAACAGATACGTAATGCCCGCCAATTTTGGTAAAATCCTTCACCGCTTGCGGCAGAACGGCATCCCAGCCCTCGGCGGCGGCCAGCGCATCAACGTTGCCCAAAAGCCCCTCACTGGCCCAATCAATCACGTTCTGGCCCAACATAAGCATGGCTGCAGGCGGGTTGCCGGATGCAATACGCGCCTGCAGCGCCGTTTTGGCAGCATCGCCACCGCCCCCGGCGACGGGCGCATCGACCCAATCCACGCCTTGCGAGACAACCTTGTCGCGCACGGCGGCCAAGGCCGCAGCCTCGCCACCTGATGTCCAGAAATGCATCACCTCAACCGATGGTTTGGCCAGTGCGGGGGTGAAAGACATCCCCAATAAAATTGCCGTCGTTATGGACAATTTGTTCATTTTGTCGTTCCTCTGCTGTTGTTCGCCCGTGTCTCTTGCAAATTGGGCCTTGGGTTGAACGAAAGATCGTCGGGCGGCTCCACCCGTCCGGCGATCGGCTTAGCCCTTCGCTTGCGCTCCGGGCGTTCGGTGCTGCGATGCGTCCACTGGACGCCTCGCTGTCGCGTCTCACCCCTTGACGCTGCCCGCCATCAGCCCGCGCACAAAATAGCGGCCTGCAACGATGTAGACAAAAAGGGTAGGAAGGGCGGCAAGGATAGCGCCCGCGAAATGGACGTTGTATTCTTTGACACCTGTCGACGATTGAACGAGGTTGTTCAGCGCCACAGTCATCGGTTGGCTTGTGCCGCCGAACGACACGCCGAACAGAAAATCGTTCCAGATATTGGTAAACTGCCAGATCACCGAGACCACCGTAATCGGCCCGGAAACCGGCAGCATGATCCGCCAGAAGATACGGAAGAACCCCGCGCCATCAATCATCGCCGCGCGCACCAGTTCGGTGGGGAAACTGGCGTAGTAGTTGCGATAATACAGCGTGGTAAAGCCGATGCCGTAGACCACATGCACCAGCACAAGACCCGATACCGTGCCTGCCAGCCCCAGCTTGCCTAGCACCATCGCCATCGGGATCAGCACGGTTTGAAACGGGATAAAGCAGGAAAACAGCATCAGCCCGAAGATGATGGTATCATATTTGAACCGCCACTTCGTCAGCACATAACCGTTCAGCGCGCCCACGATGGTAGAGATGGTAACGGCTGGCACCACCATCAGGATGGAGTTTAGGAAATAGGGCTTGAGGCCGGTCGGCTCCACCCCGATTTGCGCGGTGGCCCAGGCTTGTCGCCACGGCTCCAACGTAAGCACCTGCGGCAAGGCCAGCATGTTGCCGCCGGTAATTTCGGCCAAAGGTTTGACCGAATTCACCGCCATCACATACAGCGGCAGCAAGTAAAACAGCGCGAACAACAGCAGCACCAGATAGATGAAGGTGCGCGCAATGCGGCCCGTGTTGACGGCAGTTTCTTGTGTAACAGCCGACATCACTTCTTC
>JAYUHO010000254.1:0-1527 GCA_043766915.1 Cypionkella sp. | reverse complement strand
GTTCGCGCGCGCGGCGAAATGCCGCCGCACGACGCCGCCGCAAAATCCAGCGCTTCTTCCGTCAGCGCGGCAAAATCGCGATAGCGGCCGGCGAGACTGCGCACCCAGGTATATTCCAGTTGCTTCGCCCGCCAAAGCTGCGACATCCGCTCCGCCTGCGGGCCGATGGCGTCGCGATGGCGGGCGACGGCGGAATGGACGTCGAAAAGCGTGCCGTAGGCATCGAAAACAACTATTGTGATTACCATGACTGGCCCCCTTACTGCGGAAAGTGGCACAGGCGTGTTGCGGGCGAAAGGGGGCGCGGCAACGCGGTGCTTGAAGCGGCACGCATCTGCGCCTAAAGGGCAAGGCGAAAACAAGGGCGGATAATATGGCCAAGGATACCGGTGAACAACGGGTCGCATCGAAACAAGTGGGGGCCCTGCGCGGGTTGCTGCCGTTTCTGGCCCCCTACCGCAAAAACAGCGCCTTTGCACTGGCGGCCCTGGTGCTAACGGCGGCGGTCAGTCTTGTTCTGCCATTGGCGGTGCGCCGGGTTGTCGATGGATTCAATTCCGGTGATACCAGCTTGCTGGACAAGTATTTTGGCGCCGCATTGGCCATTGCGGCACTATTGGCGCTGGGCACGGGCCTTCGGTATTATCTGGTGACGCGGCTGGGCGAACGGGTAGTATCCGACATTCGCCGCGCCCTGTTTGACCGCGTGATGGCGATGAGCCCGGCGTTTTTTGAACGCATTCTGACGGGCGAAGTTCTAAGCCGCCTGACCACGGATACCACGCTGATTTTGTCAGTCATCGGATCATCGGTGTCCATCGCCTTGCGCAATATTCTGATTTTGCTAGGTGGTCTGGTTTTGCTGATGCTGACCTCGGCCAAGTTGACGGGGTTGGTGCTGCTGATCGTGCCCGCCGTGGTGGTGCCGATTATCGTTCTTGGGCGGCGCTTGCGCAGGCTTTCGCGCGAAAATCAGGATTGGATTGCCAATTCATCGGGGTCCGCGTCCGAGGCGTTGTCATCGGTGCAAACCGTGCAAGCGTTCACCCACGAGGCGCGCACCAAAGCGGCTTTTGCCGAGGTGACGGAAAAGGCCTACCAATCGGCGCGCACGCGGATCAAAACGCGGTCGGTGCTGACGATGATCATCATTTTCCTGACGTTCAGCGGCATTGTTGGCGTGCTGTGGATCGGCGCACGCGATGTGCGGGCGGGCACGATGACGCCCGGCGAATTGGTGCAATTTCTGATTTATGCGGTGATGGTGGAGGGTGCAGTCGGGGCGCTGTCAGAGATTTGGGGCGAATTGCAGCGCGCGGCGGGGGCGACGGAGCGGTTGGTGGAACTGCTTGGCACCACCGATTCAGTGCGCGATCCTGTGGCACCAAAGGTTTTGGCGCTGCCTGTCAAGGGCGCGATCGAGTTTCAGGATGTGCGGTTTAACTACCCGACGCGGCCAAGCATATCGGCGCTGGACGGGGTTAGCTTGACGGTGAACCCCGGTGAAACCGTGGCACTTGTGGGGCC
>JAYUHO010000253.1:0-1538 GCA_043766915.1 Cypionkella sp. | reverse complement strand
GATGGATAGGGCTGGCCGCAACGTGTTTGTCGAAGGCGTGGAAGGCCAGTGGTCTGACACGATCTTGCACGCGTTGGGCGGATTACGCGCGACGATGGGGGAGAGCATGTTGGTGTTTGCACCGCATGGCAATTCCTGGCGGCGGTTTGCGTCGCAGTCTTATGCGCCGATTAGCCCTACTTGGGGGGTGAACAACCGGTCGGTGGCTGTGCGCATTCCGGCAGGCGACATCAAGGCGCGGCGGATTGAACATCGGCCTGCCGGGGTGGATGCAAACCCTTACCTTGTGGCGGCGACGGTGTTGGCTGGGATCAGGCACGGCATGGCGAATAAGAATGATCCGGGGCCGGAGACCACCGGCAACGGCTATACGGACGGGCAAGACGCGCCTGCAATACCAGTGGATTGGCGCTCAGCGATTGAGGCGGCGCGGGGTTCGGCGTTTTTGCAGGCCGCTTTGGGGACCGATATGCACCGCACATTTACCGCGATCAAGGCGGCAGAATATGCCCGGGTGGCGCGGACGGTTTCAGAGGTGGATTTCGATCTTTATCTGCACACGGTTTGATGGCAACCGTATATCAGCAATAGCCAAAATCTCGGGCGATCATCGCGGCATGGGTGCGGTTTTTCGCACCCAATTTCCGGCTTAGGGTTTTGACGTGCAGCTTGACGGTCACTTCTTGCAGGTCAAGTTCACGCGCTATTTCCTTGTTGGCCAAGCCTTTGCAAATGCCGCGCAAAACATCGGCTTCGCGCTTGGTCAGGCTGGTGTTGCCGATTGTGGTGCCATGATCAAATTGCAAAATGCTGACCGGATTGAACACATCACCTGCAGCCATGATCCGGACCGCGGCAACCATCGCGTGGGAACTTAGCGTTTTGGGCACAAACCCGATAGCGCCCGCTTGCAGAGCAGCATCGGCAAGGTCGCGTGATGAGGTGCCAGAAACAATCGCGACGGGACAACCGCTTGCCAAAGCGCGGGCTTGTTTCAGGCCATCAAATCCGTTCATGCCCGGCATATTATAATCCAGCAGCACCAGATCAAATTTTGCATGGCGCAACAGGTCAAGCGCACCCGGAAGTGACGCTGCCGTCATCACTTTAGCAAAGCCTTCTGCAAGTAAAAATGCAGCTATTGTTTCTCGCACCAGATCATGATCATCGGCGAGAAGTATATTTAATCCGTCCAATGTCAGTCTCGCAAATAGCGGGGCGTGAGGGCACCCATTTCGCTTGTGTAGTCAGTATAGCAGCTTGTAGAAAATAAGAAACCTGTCGCTTTCGGCAGGTTGCGGGTTTTGACTGACTGGTTTTTTCTGGTCCTATAGCGCGCTGTCCTTTAGCGTGACGCCACCATTGGATAAAATGAGCTGGCGATGCCACCTACCAAAGATTTAAGCAGGCTTGCCAAACGGGCCATCTGGCTGCGCACCCTGGGTGTGGCGGGCCTGTTGATGATGTGCTTTTTGGCAATCGTGCTTTTGGCTGTGAATGTGTGGCGCGAACTGGCGGCATTGGAGCGGTTGTCAGCG
>JAYUHO010000252.1:0-1539 GCA_043766915.1 Cypionkella sp. | reverse complement strand
GCGTGGAATTGGTATAATGTGCATGTCGGTAAGGGCACGCGGCCGATTGTTGATACATTCTGGCAAACGGAAACCGGCGGTCATCTGATTACGCCCATTCCGGGGGCGGTGCCACAAAAGCCGGGGTCGGCCACATTGCCGTTCTTTGGCGTGAAACCCGTGGTGTTAGACCCGGCAACGGCTGCCGTGCAGACGGCGGTTGAGGCGGATGGTGTGCTGTGCATTGCAGACAGCTGGCCGGGGCAGATGCGCACGCTTTGGGGTGATCATGCGCGGTTCGAGGAAGCCTATTTCAGCCAATATCCGGGGTATTATTTCACTGGCGATGGCTGTCGGCGGGATGCGGATGGCTATTACTGGATCACCGGGCGCGTCGATGATGTGATCAACGTGTCGGGCCACCGCATGGGCACGGCCGAGGTGGAAAGTGCCCTGGTGGCGCATCCCGACGTGGCCGAAGCGGCGGTGGTGGGCTACCCTCATGATATCAAAGGGCAGGGCATCTATGCCTATGTGACCTTGATGAAAGGCGTTGAGGCGACCGAACCTTTGCGCAAAGCATTGGAGGCTTGGGTGCGCACCGAAATTGGCCCGATAGCGAAGCCTGATCTTATTCAATGGGCGCCGGGCCTGCCGAAAACACGCTCTGGCAAGATCATGCGCCGCATCCTGCGCAAGATCGCCGAGAATGATTTCGCCGCACTAGGAGATATTTCCACACTGGCCGATCCGTCGGTGGTGGAAGAACTGATAGCCAACCGGATGAACCGGGGCTGACACGGGACTAGCCGCGCCCGGCACGATATAGGGCGCGGATATGGGGACGACGATTATTGGATACGCCGTTTGAACCTTGCCTTGGCAGGGATCGGCGAAGCTTTGCCCGGTGATCGAAACGCAAACCGGCATAAGGCCGGATCAACAGGGAGGACGCCAGTCATGGCAAACACAACGGCAAATATCGGGGCAAGATCGCGCCCGATGACCCGCGAGGAAAAGAAGGTTATCCTTGCTTCGTCTGCGGGAACAATTTTCGAATGGTATGATTTCTATTTGTTCGGCTCACTCGCGGCAGTGATCGGCGCGCAGTTCTTCGCACCCTTCCCCGAAGCCACCCGAAACGTGTTTGCGCTGCTGGCATTTGCGGCTGGCTTTCTTGTACGCCCGTTTGGCGCGCTGGTGTTCGGATCATTGGGTGATCTGATCGGGCGGAAATACACCTTCCTGATGACGATCATGATCATGGGTCTTTCAACATTCTTGGTAGGTTTGCTGCCCGGCTATCAAAGCTGGGGCATGGCGGCACCAATCATTCTGATCGGTCTGCGCATGCTGCAGGGTCTGGCACTTGGTGGTGAATACGGCGGCGCTGCAATCTATGTGGCCGAACATGCGCCGGCCAATCAGCGCGGATACTTTACCGCGTTCATCCAGACCACGGCGACGCTGGGACTTTTGCTGTCGCTTGTCGTGATCTTGACGGTGACGGGATACGTGAATGCGAACTATCCAAGTGTGGCTGATCTGGATGCGGCCGGG
>JAYUHO010000251.1:0-11332 GCA_043766915.1 Cypionkella sp. | reverse complement strand
CTTGCGAGCAAAAAAACACTCAATATACCTTCGAATCGAAATTGTACAACGTGCTCGTGAGAGCCACGGACATGTCAGCGGGACATTCCGAGGCAATGAAGGTCCAACTTTCGAACTACATCCGTTCTTGATGTAAAAGCACCGCGAAACCGCAATCTGTATGCTGCCCGCTTCAGTCATATGGTCTGCATCGAGTGTCGCTCTTGCATCCCCTCTCCACATCCCCTATACGCGCCGCACTTCACAGGCGAAGCTTTGGGCAAAGCGGGGACAAATCCCGCCGCGTCCTCCGGTTGTTCCCACATGGGGATGAGTGGCTTTGCCGAGGATTGAAACCGGAAAGGATTACGACCATGGCTCTTCCAGAGTTCACCATGCGTCAGCTGCTTGAAGCTGGCGTTCACTACGGCCACCAGACCGCCCGCTGGAACCCAAAGATGGGGGAATATATCTACGGCGATCGCAACGGCATCCACATTCTTGACCTTACGCAGACCGTGCCCCTGTTGGATCAGGCTCTGAATGCTGTGCGCGACACGGTTGCCAAGGGCGGGCGGATTTTGTTCGTCGGCACCAAGCGTCAGGCCCAAAAGCCGATTGCCGAAGCAGCCGAGCGTTGCGCGCAATTCTATATGAACCACCGCTGGCTGGGCGGCACGCTGACCAACTGGCAGACCGTGTCCAAGTCGATCCAGCGTCTGAAGCACATCGACGAAGTGCTGTCGCAGGGCGGCGAAGGCCTGACCAAGAAAGAACGTCTTGGCATGGAACGCGATCAGGGCAAGCTGCAAGCCTCGCTTGGCGGCATCCGCGAAATGGGCGGCACCCCGGACCTGATCTTTATCATCGACGTCGGCAAAGAAGATCTGGCGATCCTTGAGGCGCAAAAGCTGGGCATTCCGGTTGTGGGTATCGTCGATACCAACAACTCGCCCAAAGGCGTCAGCCATGTGATCCCCGGCAATGATGACGCGGCGCGTGCGATTGCGCTGTACTGCGACCTGATTGCCCGCGCGGCGCTGGACGGCATGTCGGCCCAAATGGGCGCTGCTGGCATCGACCTGGGCGCGCTGGATGTGGCCCCCGAAGAAGAAGCCATCGCCGTCGAAGCGTAAGCCGTTTCGTCTGATTGTTACCCGGCAGGCGCAAGTTTGCCGGGGCACTTATGAATCTCAGGAGACTGACATGACAATCACCGCACAAATGGTGAAAGAGCTGCGCGATTCCACCGGCGCAGGCATGATGGATGCCAAAAAGGCCTTGGTCGAAACCAATGGCGATGCCGAAGCGGCTGTTGATTGGCTGCGCACAAAGGGCTTGGCCAAGGCCGCCAAGAAAGCCGACCGTATTGCCGCCGAGGGCCTTGTGGGCGTTGCGGTTTCAGGTCGCCGCGGTGTAGCGGTCGAAGTGAATTCGGAAACCGATTTCGTTGGCAAGAATGCCGATTTCCAATCGCTGGTGCATAACATCACCAAAACCGCCCTGCGCTGTGCCGATGTTGATGCACTGCGGGTGGCCGATATGAACGGTGTGTCGGTTTCGGTGACGATTGCCGAAACCGTAGCGGTGATCGGCGAAAACATGACCCTGCGCCGTATGGCTTCGGTCGAAGGCGATCATGTGGCGATGTATGTCCACAACGCGGCCGCCGATGGCATGGGCCGGATTGGTGTGCTGGTTGCCGTGAACGGCACCGATAACGGTATTGCGCGTCAGATTGCCATGCATGTGGCCTCCACCAACCCGCTGGCCTTGTCCGAAGCTGATCTTGACCCGGCTGTGGTAGAGCGCGAACTGGCAGTGCAAACCCAAAAGGCGATGGAAGAAAACGCATCCTCGGCCAAGCCAAAGCCCGATGCGGTGATCCAGAACAACATCATTCCGGGCCGGATGAAGCGGTTCTTGTCGGAAAACACGCTGATGGGGCAGGCCTTTGTGATCAACCCCGATATCACGGTTGAACAGGCGGCCAAAGATGCAGGCGTGACGGTTGTGGGCTTTGTGCGCATGGGTGTCGGCGAAGGCATCGAGAAAGAAAAAGAAGATTTCGCCGCCGAAGTCGCCAAGATGACGCAAGGCTGAGCAGGTTTTCAGGAACCCAGGGCAGGGGCATCAGAGCAATCTGGTGCCCTTTTTCCATGCCAAAGCACGACATACCGCATAAAAATGGCGGTGCAGCCCTGGGGACCGCACCGCCTACGCCGCACCACGGGGATGAGGACGGGCGTATCAAGTTAACCGATGCGGAGACGGTGGAAATATACCGCGCGCACCAACAGGGAGTGTAACAAACCAAGTCTAAAACGCGCCGGATGCAGGGAAATACAGCCGCATCCGTATCGTTGTGCCGCAGGGCAACGGGGACTTGCACTGCGAACTTGATCAAGATCGCATAAGTGATCAGGGGCGCATAGTCCGGGATTCCTTACCTAGCGGCAAGCGAGCCGTCTTTGCCGTCCTGTCGCGAATTACGCTGAAAAATCAGGTTCATCAGAGCGGCCTTGGCCACGGCTGACGCGGTTGTGTCCACGCTAAGCGCGTCGCGGGCCAGCCGCAGGTGCTTTTCCACCATCGCGGCAGATACCCCCATCAACAGCGCCACGTCTTGGGTTGTCTTGCCATCCGCCACCCATTCCAGCGATTCGCGTTGCCGGGCAGTCAGAGTGCGGCGGCGGCTGGAAAACGGCAGTTGGATCAGTTTCAGATGCATCATATGGGCAACGGCCAGAATTTCATCGCGCCGCTCGGTAAAGATCTGATCGACGGCAACGTGATCTAACCCCGGATCGGCGATCAGGCCCATGGCCCCCTTGGCGCGGGCCGAGGTTTCGGGAAAGCTGATCGAAATGCCCGCAAGGATGCCCATCGCCGCATTTGCGCGCACCGTTTCGGCCTCTTCCGCCGAAAGCCGACCTGCGGCCATCGCCTCGCGCACCCATGTCCAGGTGCATGCGCCTTCGTTGTTTTGCGCCCAGCGAAAGGCAGGCGTGCGGGCGTAAAAACCGTTGCGGAAATAGCCCTTGGCATACTCCGCGCCAGAGGTGGTCAGAAACATCGCATCATCGGGATCACCGATCGAGCGGAACGAGCGAAACCGGGTAAAGCCATAATTCACCCGGGAAAATCCAAAAGCCTTGAATTGGGCTGCGGCAAGGGTCCAAACCCTGTCGGCCTCGGTGCATTCGCCAATCTGTGTTAACAGCGACAGAATGTCTGCCACGTGCTGCCCCTATCTGTAACAGAGCGCGGTATCGCTCTGCGTATCCTCATCCCAAAACCAGTCGTGGCAGATGACGACTGATCTGTCGAGAGATTGGTTTGTGGGGCAGGGATACATCAATTTAATAATCCTGTATATATAAACAATTTCAATTAGTTGAAGGTCAATCTTCATGTAAAAGATTACCCGCGTGCGGATGCCGCCGCCGCCCGCAGTGTTGCGATATTGCGCCCGTAGGCCGCCGGATCAGCCGCCGAACCCCCTTTGAACAGCGCCGAACCGGCCACCAGAACATCGGCCCCCGCGGCAATAACAAGCGGCGCCGTTTCCACCGTCACCCCACCATCAATTTCAATATGAATGGGCCGGTCCCCAATCATCGCCCGCAAGTGGCGGATTTTTTCGATCTGCGACAGGATCAGTTTTTGCCCCCCGAAACCGGGATTAACCGTCATCACGCAGATCATATCAACTGCATCCAAAAGGTAACCCACCGCATCAATCCCAGTTCCGGGATTAAGCGCCAATCCAGCTTTTTTTCCATGCGCACGAATGGCTTGCAAAGTGCGGTGAATGTGCGGACCCGCCTCTATATGCGCGGTGATAATGTCTGCACCAGCTTCGGCAAAGGCCGCAATCATCGGATCAAGCGGCGTGATCATCAGATGCACATCCATCACGCCGCGAATATGCGGCCGGATCGCAGCACACATTGCCGGACCAAACGTGATGTTTGGCACGAAATGGCCGTCCATCACATCGACATGCACCCAATCCGCGCCCATGTCTTCAATCGCGCGGCACTCAGCGCCCATATTTGCAAAATCAGCCGACAGGATCGATGGGGCAATCTTGATCTCGCGCGAAAAGTTCATGTCTCGGTCTCCGTGGGACTGCGCTGCTGATCGGCTATATCGCGGTATGGGGGGCACGGTCCAGCATCATCTGGTGTCGTATATATTACATAATATTGATTACAAGATAAACGTCTGGCTGACGGGCATGCACCCCCCTCCCTCTGACACCTGAGGACGCATAACTGTTCAAGGATCGGAGTGCGGTGAAGGCTTATTGCCGCGATCAAGACGGCACCGAATGGGGGCAAGAGCCCATTGCGGGTGTTAAAAGCCATCGCCGTCGCCGCGATGAAAAGCACCAATCGCCTGCTTTCGGGTATCGGCCTTGACATTCAATGAGAACATATTAAGAACCTTTCAGTCTTGGAAATGAGGTGAGCGATGGGTGATTGCATGGCTTCCGGGGATTTCGATTTTGAAATTGGCGAATGGCGCGTCAGACACCGGCGTTTGAAACAACGGCTTGTTGGTTGTCTGGACTGGGAGGAGTTTGACGGCACGTCCGCGATGCGGCCGGTGCTTGGCGGAAATGGAAATATCGAGGACAACCTGATCCATTTTCCCGGCGGAAGTTACCGCGCGATCGCAATTCGGTCCTTTGACCACGCAAGCAGCACTTGGGCAATCTGGTGGCTTTCGGTACAAAACCCGCATCATCTGGATGTCCCCGTGATCGGCAGTTTCAAAGACGGCGTCGGGACGTTCCTTGCAAACGATACGTTAAACGGGCTGCCCATACGTGTCAGATTTCTTTGGCTTGATACTCAGACTGCGTCGCCACGGTGGGAACAAGCGATGTCAACCGATGATGGCACTAGCTGGGAGACAAACTGGACAATGGCCTTTGACCGGGCCTGAGGACAGCCCCCGTATTGTCCGGGTCGTGCTGATAGAACACTCTTGCAGGCCGTCCACCGCCCCAGCCCGATCAAGCAGCGTCTTCGCCCGCCCCCAGATCAAGCGCGCATCCTGATGGGTGCACACGACACGATTCGAACGTATGGCCACTGCCTTCGGTGGAATTACATCTGCCTTTCCCATTAGGGTGATAGAGCACGCTATGGTACGCTAACCATTTGAAACTACTTGAATTTGTGGATCGAAGTACCGGCGGGTGGGAAACCGCCAAACGGCGCGGGTTGAGCAATCGCCAAACCAGGATGCAAACTGCTTTCGCGACGTTGCCATGGCTTTCAAATCCATGACTCTCAAAGGTAGTTTCGACATTAAGAATGCCAGTTAGACCTATGATTTTCAAGGAAAGTTTGGTGCACCCAGCACGATTCGAACGTGCGGCCTTTGCCTTCGGAGGGCAACGCTCTATCCAGCTGAGCTATGGGTGCAACACGGGTGATATAGCGTCAACTGCGCAGGCCTGCAACGCGAAATCAGCTGAAAAGGTCGTGGCATAGTTCCAGCCCCGAGATCAGCGCGTCCACCTCGTCAACCGTGTTATACATGCCAAACGACGCGCGGCAGGTGGCCCCTACCCCCAGATGCGTCATCAATGGCATCGCGCAATGGGTGCCCGCGCGCACCGCAATGCCGCGCTTGTCCAGCACAGTCGAGATATCATGCGCATGCGCCGGGCCATCAAGCGTAAAGGAAAAGATCGCGCCCTTGGTGGCCGAATTTCCCTGCACATTCAGCCAGTTCAACCCCGCCAACCGGGCCCGGGCGTAATCGCGCACGGCGCGCTCATGGGTTGCGATGTTTTCCATCCCCACGCCCGTCATATAATCCAGCGCCACGCCCAGCCCGATCTGCTGCACAATCCCCGGCGTGCCTGCCTCAAACTTCATCGGCGGATCATTGTAGGTGACGCTATCACGCGACACGTCGCGGATCATATCACCGCCAGCCATAAAGGGCCGCATCTGGGCCTGACGGTCGGCGCGGATATACACCGCGCCCGACCCCGATGGCCCATACAATTTGTGCCCGGTTATTGCGTAAAAATCACACCCCAAGGCCTGCACATCCACCGCCATATGCACCGCCGCCTGAGAGCCATCCACCACAACCGGCACGCCACGGGCCTGTGCGCCACGGCAAATCGCTGCGATATCCACCACCGTGCCCAGCACATTTGACATATGCGTCACCGCGATCAGCTTGGTTTTCGGCCCGATGGCATCCAGCACCGCCTGCGGATCCAGATCGCCATTTGCGTCAATATCCACCCATTTCAGCACCACGCCCTGCCGTTCACGCAACAAATGCCACGGCACGATATTGGCGTGATGCTCCATGATCGACAGCACAATTTCATCACCCGCCTGCAATCGCGGCGCGGCCCAGGCGTAGGAAATCAGGTTCATCGCCTCGGTGGCACCAGAGGTGAAGACAATCTCATCCCCTGATCCCGCGTTGAGGAACCGCGCGATTTTGCCGCGCACCGCCTCATACTGTTCGGTCGCAAGGGTCGACAGGTAGTGCAGCCCCCGATGCACATTGGCGTATTCGTGGCCATAGCTGCGCGTCATGGCATCGATCACCACCTGCGGCTTTTGCGCCGATGCGCCATTGTCCAGATACACCAACGGTTTGCCGTTTACCTGCCGCGACAGAATGGGAAAATCAGCGCGGATTTTGGCGACATCATAGCTCATTACGCCCTGCCCCCGATCATCATCGCCACCACCACGGCGGCCGCGAATGACAATCCGATAACCGAGCCGACGATGCCCAGAAACGTAGCAAACACCGATGAAAAACCGTGTAATTCGGCGGTGAAATTTGACAGCAACCACAAGAAAAGCACAAAGCCGAACAGTCCGATTGCATCCGACAACGGCGGAGAAATCGCCATTGCAGCGGTTTGGGCGATCTGCAGCAGCAGCAAGATGAATTCCAACCACGCCAGCAACGCCACCGCATCTGCCAGCCGCCCTGCCCCGCCAAAGGCTTTGCCGATCCGGTAAGTCAGCACCGCACCGATGGCCAGAACAACCGCCTGAACCCCCGCTAACTGCAATGGGTTGGAAAGGATTTGTTCCATCGCCCAGAACTGGGGTGCCGCTTGATCGGCCGGGATCGGAAAGGCTGCATAAAGCGCTGCCGCCATCGCCGCCGAAATCACCGCCATCAGTCCCAGCGCCACCCATCCTGCCGAGGCTGGCAACGCCAGATTTATCACCGCGCGCGCGCCTGCACGGGGGAGTTGCACCGTATCGCGGGCGGCGACGATCAGGGTTTTCAGATCAACCGACATTGCGTTCCGCCTCATACAGCATTGACAGCCAAATTCCCAAAAACGCCGCCAGAACGGCCAGTTGAACCGCAATAACCGCAGGTGTCTGGCCCAAAAATCCCGCCAAAAGCCCCTGCAACAGCATTGCAGGCGTCACCGCCAGCAAGGCCCAAAACAAAGACAACCGTGCGCCGAATCCGCTGCCGTTGCCACCAAAAACCTGCGCAATCAGATGGGTGATCTGCGCGAATCCATAGGCCAACAGCGGCAAAACGAACAGGCAGGCCATCAGCGCCCCGCCCAACCGTGCCTGCAGCGGGGTTGCCGGATCCATATACGATGCGCGCGACAGGATCGGCCATTGCGCCACAAACAGCAGCAGCCCCGCCGCCATGATCACCGCCAAAGCGCGGTCTTCGCGCACCCCGGCGGCCAGTTTTTCGCGGATCACCGCGCGCGGATGCCGCCAACTGCGTAAAATATCAGAGGTGATCGTCATTCAACCCTCATGCCGACGCAACCAGCCTTCCAACCGGATGCGGATGTCATCGGCAATGCTGGGGTCTTCAATTTCCCCAATGGCTTCGGCCAGAAAGGCCTGCACCAACAGCGATTGCGCCGCCGCCACAGGGACCCCGCGTGAGCGCAGATAAAACAGGGCCGTCTCGTCAATCGCCCCCGAGGTTGACCCGTGACTGCACTTCACGTCATCGGCGTAAATCTCAAGTTCCGGCTTGGCCAGAAACTGCGCATCCCCCAGCGCCGGATCCCCGTCCAGCAGCAACGCCTGACTGATCTGATAGCCATCGGTTTTCTGCGCGCCCTGCTTGACCAGGATCTTGCCCTGAAACACCCCAACCGCGCCGTTTTTCAGCACTTTCTTGAACACCTGACGGCTTTCGCAGCGCTCGGCGGCATGGGTGACAAACACCGTATCGTCCTGATGGAAATCGCCATCCCCCAGGGCTGCACCCGCCAAATGCGCACTGGCATCTGATCCGGTCAACTCAATCACCGCCTCATTGCGGGTCAGGCGGCCATTTGCGGTCAGGGTAAAGGATTTGAACGCCGATCCCTTGCCAATCCGCGCAAACAGATGCGTCACAGCGCGGCGATCATGGTCGCGGCCCTGCAGGCGGATATGGCTAAACCGCCCGCCGTCGCCGACGTCAATTTCCATCACCATGTTCAGCCGTGCCGCAGCCGGACCGCTTTCCAACAAGGTAAACTCCGCCCCCGGCTCAATCTTAATGCAGTGATGCAATATCACATCAGAACTATCTGATACATGATGATAAATCAGAGAAACGGGCCTGTCTGCTTTCCCTGTTACACGAATTAATACGCCTTCGGTGGCAAAGCAGGTGTTCAGCGCGGCCAACGACCGCGGCACAGGCGACTGGCCGCGGGTTTCCAGAACGCCGTAAAGATCGCAGGCCCAGTGATCAGCCGGTGCAGCGATCTGCGCCAACCGCTCAATCTGCACGCCCGCCAGTGAAAGATCATCCGATGCCGCCGCGTCAAACACGCCGTCCACAAACACCAGCTTTACACAGTCAATCGCTTCAAACGCCGGCGCTTCATCGCCGGGATTGAAGGCTTTTGCCAAGGCGGGCGCCGCAGAAATCAGCGTGGCAGGATCAGAATAACGCCAGTATTCGTCGCGCTTTCCCGGCAGTCCCATTGCCGACAGCCGCGTCAACGCATCACCGCGCGCAGCCCCCAACCAGCCCGCGCCATCAAACGACAGATCGGCAATCCGGTCTGCCAAAGCATCTTGTTTTGCTTGCGCCAGCCCCATCAGATCCCCTCCGCCAGCAGATCAGCATAGCCGTTGTTTTCCACCTCAAGCGCTAATTCTGGCCCACCCGATTTGATGATACGTCCGGCGGCCATGATATGCACAAAATCAGGCGTGATATGGTCCAGAAGCCGTTGATAATGCGTGATAACCAGAAAAGACCGACCCGCCGCGCGCAGCGCATTCACGCCTTCCGCCACCAGCTTCATCGCATCAACATCCAGACCGGAATCGGTTTCATCAAGGATGCACATCTTGGGTTCCAGCATCGCCATCTGCAGGATTTCGTTGCGCTTTTTCTCGCCTCCCGAAAACCCCACATTCACCGGACGCTTCAGCATTTCGGCATCAATTTTCAACGTTTTCGCCTTGGCCCGCACCACTTTCAGAAACTCGGCAGCCGACATTTCCGGCTCATTGCGCGCCTTGCGCTGCGCGTTCACCGCTGTGCGCAGGAAGGTCATGTTGCCAACGCCCGGAATTTCCACCGGATACTGAAACGCCAAAAACAACCCGGCAGCGGCCCGCGCTTCGGGCTCCATCTGCAGCAAGTCCTGCCCTTCAAGCAGTGCAGTGCCTGCGGTCACTTCATAACCGCCGCGTCCCGACAGCACATAAGACAGCGTCGATTTGCCCGATCCGTTCGGCCCCATAATCGCATGCACTTCGCCTGCCCCGATGTTCAGATCGACACCGCGCAGGATGATCTTGTCTTCTTCTTCAAGTTTCACATGCAGGTTCTTGATTTCCAGCATTTTTTATCCTTCTTCACTGTGGCCCGCGCTAGTTTTGGCGCAGGTATGTCTCAAAAATCCATGCCAAACGATCAACCGGCAGCGGCATGGGCGATATTTCAAACCGGGCCATCCGCCCGATCATTCCGACAGGTTTCACCAACTCTTCGACCCTGTGATAGAAGGTGCGGTCGATGTAGTCATCCCAAAGTACGGTCAGCGGCGCGGTGCTTTTGAACAGGCAGGTCAGAAAGCATGCCGCCCGAAACCGCCCGTCAATAAACACCAGATCAGGGTGAAGAAACTGCGGTAAGCCCCAGACCGACAAAGAATAACCCGGCCACTTGCGAAAACCGGCCTCATCTTTGGCATAGCCCCAGCCACGCGTTGGCCCGATATCACCGTGATGCAGATGCAGCCGGGCCAGAGGTGGGTTTGCCGCGAAATAGGTCTGCATCACTGCCAGCCAATCTGCCGAACTTTCCACCGAGAAAACCACTTTTCCCGGCAATTCCGCCGCCAACACCGTCGATCCGCCAGAGCCATATTCCAAAATCACGCGGGCCTGCTGATAGGCCTGTGTGACCGCTGCCGCTTCGTCCGGCGGCAACGTCAATTTGGGTCGGCTGATCGACAGGTCAGACATGGCCACCCCACGCGTGCAGCGGCCCGGCACCCCGCCCGTTCAACGCGGCATCCAGCACTGCCCTGCCCGTAACTGCGATAAAGCAAACCATATCAGCGCGTTACCCTACCGAGCCTTCAAGCGAAATCGCCACCAGACTTTGCGCCTCCATGGCGAACTCCATCGGCAAGGCTTGCAAAACCTCTTTGCAAAACCCATTCACCACCAAGGCCACGGCCTCTTCTTCATCCATCCCGCGAGAGCGGCAATAGAACAGCTGATCCTCGTCGACTTTACTGGTGGTCGCTTCGTGTTCCACCCGGCTTGAATTGTTCTTGACCTCGATGTATGGCACCGTATGCGCGCCGCATTTGTCGCCGATCAGCAGGCTGTCACACTGCGTATAGTTGCGTGAATTGACGGCCTTGGGGTGCATCGACACCAATCCGCGATAGGTATTCTGCGCCCTGCCCGCCGATATCCCCTTGGAAACAATACGCGATTTCGTATTCTTGCCCAAATGCACCATTTTGGTGCCGGTATCGGCCTGCTGCGCATTGTTGGCGATGGCAATCGAGTAAAACTCACCCTGGCTGTAATCGCCACGCAAAATGCAGCTGGGATATTTCCAGGTAATCGCCGACCCGGTTTCCACTTGCGTCCACATCACGCGGGATCGGTCGCCCCGGCAATCGGCTCGTTTGGTGACAAAGTTGAAAATCCCACCCTTGCCGTTCTCATCGCCCGGATACCAGTTTTGCACCGTGGAATATTTCACCTCGGCATCTTCGAGGATCACCAGTTCCACCACCGCCGCATGCAGCTGATGCGTGTCGCGTTTTGGCGCCGTGCAGCCTTCCAAGTAACTGACATAGCTGCCTTTATCGGCAATGATCAGAGTG
>JAYUHO010000250.1:0-4310 GCA_043766915.1 Cypionkella sp. | reverse complement strand
CTGCAACCCAAGACAAACCGAGACTGGGACTGTTGCGAGTTTCTTTCAATGGGGTGAACCCCATTGAAAGAAACTTGCTCTAGCAGCCCCACCGCTTGTTTAGGCCGGCACTATTTGCTAGCCATTGTGCCACGCCCCAGCAAGAGGGCCACACCAAGGGACACCAGATGACCGACACCGCACCACCCATGCTGACTGCCGATCTTGCGTTGATCAAGCGGATCATCCCGCACCGCTATCCGTTTTTGCTGGTAGACAAAGTGCGCGACATCATCATCAACAAGTCCTGCATCGGCATTAAAAATGTCACCTTCAACGAGCCGCAGTTTCAGGGCCATTTCCCCGATATGCCAATCTTTCCCGGCGTGATGATTGTCGAGGCGATGGCGCAGACGTCGGGCATTCTGGTGGGGTTGTCGATGGATCTGGTCGACAAACACGCCAACGTATTTTTCATGGGCGTGGACGGCGTAAAGTTCCGTCGCAAAGTGGTGCCCGGTGATGTGATGGAATTGCATGTGGTGGCGTTGCGTGGCGGCGGGCGGGTGTGGAAATTCGAGGGCCGCGCGATTGTCGATGGGGAATTGGCCTGCGAAGCGCAGTTCACCGCGATGTTCGACGTGCCAAAGGCATAGTTGATGACCATTTCCGCCTCAGCCATCATTCACCCTGCCGCCCATGTTGAACCGGGGGCGGTGATCGGCGATGGCTGCCGCGTGGGGCCGTTCTCACTGATCGGGGCCGAGGTGACGCTTGGCGCGGGGGTGGAGGTGAAATCGCATGCGGTGGTGACCGGCTGGACGGAGATTGGCGCGGATTGCGTGATCTTCCCGTTCGCCTGTGTCGGGGAAATTCCGCAGGATTTGAAATTTGCGGGCGAGCGGACCCGGCTGATCGTGGGCGCGCGGTGCCGCATCCGCGAAGGGGCGACCCTGAACACCGGCACGGCGGGCGGCGGCGGCGTCACCCGCGTGGGCGATGATTGCCTGCTGATGACCGGGGCGCATGTCGGGCATGATGCGGTGTTGGGGGATCGGGTGATCCTGGCCAATCAGGTGGCCATCGCGGGGCACTGCGTGATCGGCGATGATGTGATCATCGGCGGCTTGTCGGGTATTCATCAGTTTGTGCGCATCGGGCGCGGCGCGATCATTGGCGCGGTTACGATGGTGACGAATGATGTGCTGCCCTTTGGTCTGGTGCAGGGCCCGCGCGGCATTCTGGACGGGCTGAACCTGGTGGGCCTGAAACGGCGCGGGGTGGACCGCGCCGATATCACCGCCATGCGCGCCGCCTATCAGATGCTGGCGCAGGGCGAGGGCAGCTTTCTGGACCGCACCCGCCGTTTGGCCGAAGAAACCGAAAGCGTCTACGTGCGCGAGATGACGGATTTTATCCTGTCGGCCTCAGACCGTTCGTTCCTGACCCCGAAATGAGCAGGCTTGCCATCATCGCAGGCAGGGGTGATCTGCCCGCCGCTTTGGTGGCGGCGTTGGCCGAGGCTCCGTTGATCTGTGCGCTGGATGGGTTTGTGCCTGCGGGCGTTGTGGTGGACCTTGTGTTCCGGGTCGAACGGTTGGCGCTGTTTTTACGCCATCTGGAAGATGCGGGCGTGACGCGTGTGGTGTTTGCGGGGGCTGTCACCCGGACCCGGTTGGACCCCAGCCTGTTTGATCCGCACACCGCGCAGATGGTGCCACGGTTGTTGGCGGCGATGCAGGCGGGCGACGATGCCACCTTGCGTGAAGTTGTGGCGATCTTTGAAGAGGCAGGGTTTGCGGTGGTATCTGTGCCCGATATCGCCCCCGCTTTGGTGCCGGGTCCGGGTATTTTGGCCGGTGTTGTGTCGGCGATGGACCAGACCGATGCCACGCGCGCGGCGCTGATCGTTGCGGCTTTGGGGGCAGTAGATGTCGGGCAGGGCTGTGTGGTGGCGGCGGGGCTGTGTCTGGCGGTAGAGGCTTTGCCGGGCACCGATGCGATGTTGGCAAATGTGGCTTTGATCCCGACAACGTTGCGCCCGAACGATGCGCGCGGGGTGTTTTATAAGGCGGCAAAGCCCGGCCAGGACCGTCGCATGGATTTGCCAACGATTGGGGTTCAAACCATTCGCGGCGCGGCAACGGCGGGGCTGGGGGGCATTGCCTTTGCGGCGGGCGAAGTGATCTGCCTTGATCTGCCGGGCGTTCAGGCCGAGGCGACCAGATTGGGCCTGTTCTTGTGGGCGCGCTGACGTTTTTCCTGATCGCCGGAGAGCCGTCAGGTGATCGGCTGGGCGCTGCCTTGATGGTGGGCTTGAAAACCCTTCAGCCAGATGTGCAGTTTCAGGGCATCGGCGGGCCATTGATGCAGGCTGAAGGCTTGATCAGCCTGTTCCCGATGGAAGAGCTGTCGATCATGGGGCTGATCGAAGTGCTCCCCAAATACTTCGCCCTAAAACGGCGGATCAGACAAGCCGCTGACGCCGCGCTGGCATTGAACCCCGCCGCCATGATCACCATCGACAGCCCGGATTTTTGTCTGCGGGTGGCGGCGATTGTCAAAGCTGCCCGCCCTGATCTGCGCACCATCCACTATGTCGCGCCCTCGGTTTGGGCGTGGCGGCCGGGGCGGGCGGCGAGTATGGCGCGGGTGATCGACCATGTGCTGGCGCTGTTGCCGTTCGAGCCGCCCTATATGACCGCCGCCGGGATGAGTTGCGATTTTGTTGGCCATCCGGTGGTGTCAGAGCCATTGGCCAGTGACGCAGAGCGGGCGATGATGCAGGGCGATGGCCCGTTGATTTTGGCGCTGCCCGGTTCGCGCAAGGGTG
The DNA here is from genome assembly GCA_043766915.1 of Cypionkella sp. Lineage (GTDB taxonomy): Bacteria > Pseudomonadota > Alphaproteobacteria > Rhodobacterales > Rhodobacteraceae > JANNAT01. The sequence goes on along the minus strand of JAYUHO010000250.1, from coordinate 1,498 downwards.
AGGTGGCGCGGCTTGCCCCGGTGATCCGCGATGTGCTGGTGCGGGTAAAAGCCGATCACCCCGCCGCGCGGGTGGCCCTGCCAACAGTGCGGGGCGTTGCGGATATGGTGCGGGATGTAACCGCCGATTGGCCGATTGTGCCGCAGATTATCCAGGATGCCGCCCTGAAACGGGCAGCCTTCGCCATGGCCGATGTGGCGATAGCGGCTTCTGGCACTGTGTCGCTGGAATTGGCGGCGAACGGCTGCCCAATGGTGATCGCCTATGACATGCACCCCGCCACGCTGTGGTTTATGCGGCGGGCGGCGCTGATTAACACGGTGACGCTGGTCAATCTGGTGTCAGAAACCCGGGTGGTGCCGGAATTCATCGGGCCGCGCTGTCGTGCCGATCTGATAGCGCCCGAACTGCTGCGGTTGTTGGAAGAGCCTTCAGGTCAAGATCAGGCAATGGCGGTAACGATGCGGCGATTGGGGCAGGGTGGTGAGGCCCCCGGATTGCGGGCGGCAAGATCGGTAATTGCGGCGCTGTAGGATGGGCAATATTGCCCATCTTGCCTAAAAATCCGATCTGTAAGATGGGCAATATTGCCCATCCTACCTGTGACCTTTCCAGATCCAGCCGCCGCCAAACACCCGGCTGCCCTCGCCCGCGTAAAATACGCACGCCTGCCCCGGAGATACGCCATCTTCCGCGTTTAACAATTCAACCATCGCCTCGGTCGCCGAAAGGGGCCGCACGATTGCCGGGCGTGGCGGGCGGGTAGACCGCACTTTGACCTGCAGGTGCCATTCGTCGCGGCTGTCAAACGGCTCATCCCCCAGCCAGTTGATCTCGCGAAGCGGGAACGTCCGTGTCGCCAGCGCCTCTTTTGGCCCCACGATCACCCGCCGCAACGCGGGATCAAGTTTTACCACATAAATCGGGTCTTCCAACCCGCCGATGCCCAAACCTTTGCGCTGACCAATCGTGTAATGGATCACACCGCGATGGGTGCCCAGCACATTGCCCGCCAGATCAACAATATCCCCCGGATCGGCGGCACCGGGACGCAGCTTTTCGATCACGGCGGCATAATTGCCGTTAGGCACAAAGCAAATGTCCTGACTGTCGGGTTTATCGGCCACCGGCAGGCCATACTTTGCCGCCAGTGCCCGTGTTTCCGCCTTGCTGGCCAGATGACCCAAGGGAAACCGCAAATAGTCCAACTGATCCGGCGTGGTGGAAAACAGGAAATACGACTGATCGCGGTTGGCATCGGTCGCCATATGCAATTCCGGTCCACCGCCGATTTTGCGCTGAATATAATGTCCCGTCGCCATGCAATCGGCGTTCAGATCTTTTGCCGTTGCCAGCAGATCCTTGAACTTCACCCGCTCATTACACCGGATACACGGCACGGGCGTGGCCCCCGCCAGATAGGCGTCGGCGAAATCCTCCATCACGGCTTCGCGGAAGGTGTTTTCGTAATCCAGCACGTAATGCGGAAACCCCATGG
>JAYUHO010000249.1:0-4319 GCA_043766915.1 Cypionkella sp. | reverse complement strand
CCGATCCGCCGCCAATCCCCGATGCGACGGGCAGGTGTTTTTCAAGGTCAATCGCCGCGCCGTCACCCTGCGACATCAATCGAGCCGCGCGCATCACAAGGTTATCCGCGCTGCTTGTCAACGCCGCAGCTTGGGGGCCAGAGAGGGTCAAACTAAGGCTGGGCGCAGGCGCGCAACTTACCAAATCCCCTATACCGGCAAACACCACCAGACTGTCCAACAGATGATAGCCATCGGCGCGCTGTCCGGTAATATGCAGCGCAAGATTTACTTTGGCGGGCGCGAATTCCCTAATCAGCTTGGGCGGCATCGACAGGCTTTACGGGGGCTGCCCCTTCCTGGGCCAATATGGCATCTAAACCGACCTCAAGTTTCAACCGAATGCGGGTGGCATCTTTTTCCAAGGGCGCAAAGGACAACGCGCGACGCCATTGAAATTCAGCTTCGCGGGTGCGGCCAACCGCCCAGTAGACATCGCCAAGATGGTCAGTCACCACCGGATCAACAGGTTCCAAAAGTGAGGCTTGTTCCATCGGGGCCAAAGCCTCGGAATAGCGACCAAGGCGGTAATAGGCCCAGGCCAGACTGTCGATGATATAGCCGGAATCGGGTTTTCCCGCCACGGCGCGTTCGATCATTGCCAGCGCCTCGTCCAGCTTTTCGCCGCGGTCTACAAGGCTATAGCCCAGATAGTTCAGCACCTGCGGCTCATTCGGTTGTAATTCCAAGGCTTTGCGCATGTCGGCTTCGGCCAAGGCGAAGTCGCCGTTGCGTTCGCGACAAATTCCCCGGCTGTAGAAAATCGACCAATGCTGGGGGCCGGGCGTGGCAACCATGGCGATGGCGGCATCATAGGGTTTCAGCGCATCGGCAAATCGTTCCTGCCGGCGCAACCCATCAGCCAAGGCCAGTTGCACGGTCAGCAACTGGGCATGGCTGCGGGCCAACGCCTGTAATATCTCCAGCGAAGCCTCTTTGCGGCCGGCGGCAAAGGTGGCATCGGCGCGGCCTATTTCGGCAATGTGAAACGCCGGATCGGTGGGCGGGATCAGCGCATAAGCGGCAGTTGCCAGATCATGCTGGCCCTGCTTTTCCAACAAACCCGCGGTCATTAAGATTGCTTCGGTGTGATCGGGCCGCAGATGGGCCGCAATCCGGGCGTAAATCATAGTATACCCATCGTCCGCCTCACCGTTCAGCGCGGTCGCTGTGGTGAAGAACACTTCGGCCAGCCCGTCGGTGGCGTTGCGCACGATGTCAAATGGCAGGGGTTCGCCCGCAACCAGACGACGCCGCAGATCATCGATCTGCAGGTCGTTTCCGGGGACAAAGCTGCGGTCAATCAGCGCAATCGCCTCTGGGTTACGCTCCAGCTGGCTGAGGATTTCGATCTGGGCAATGGCGCCGCGCCGCATCACCACAAGGGGGCCTGCCGCGCGACCCGACAGGATTTCATCTGCGCCTTCGAAATCACCGGCCTGCGCCAGCGCAAGCGCCTTGTGATACAGACCAAACGCCTCCAGACCTTTGGTTTTGGCAATTTTGTCAAAGGTTTCTGTCGCCTCTGACATCTGGCCAAGGCCCAGATTGGCCCACGCCACCACCAGATCATCAACCAAAGCCCCCGCCGAATTGCCCGCAGCGGCGTCTTTCAGAATGGCGGCATAGTCATCGGCTTTGGCATTTCTGGCGATGAGGGCAAGGTAGGCAGTTTGGCTTTTCGTGCCAGTATCCAACAACCGTCGCGCCATCTCAGCCGCCAGACCGATCTCGCCGATGCCAAGGTTTGACACGACCGAGCCGTCAAGCAGGGCCGGATTGGTTGGATCGGCCAGCACCGCGCGGGCATACCATGCCGCGGCGGATTGATAATCAGCTTCGGTTGCGGCAAAGGAGGCTGCCAGATAGGCACCCGCGTCACCGTCTTGCGCACGGCTGATTTGCGGAGCAAACGCGGTGGAAAAAGCCACGGATGATGCCAAAATGGCCAGGCTTCGGGGCAAAAGGCGGGATGGCATCCGGGCGGCTCCTATATTCAATGCGCTGAAGATAGGGTCCGACGCCATGATAAGCAATGCGGGCAATCCGGACTTGACCCCGCTTTGCCTGCCTTTGCCCCGAATAGATGATCACATGTTCGGGTAATTCGGCCCGCCGCCGCCCATGGGCGTGGTCCAGATGATGTTTTGCGACGGGTCTTTGATGTCGCAGGTTTTGCAATGCACGCAGTTCTGGAAGTTGATCACAAAGCGCGGGTCGCGGCCCGCCTCGGCCACCACCTCATACACCCCCGCCGGACAATAGCGTTGCGCAGGTTCGTTGTATTGCGGCAGGTTGATCAAGATCGGGATCGACGCATCGCGCAGTTTCAAATGCGCCGGTTGGTTTTCATCGTGATTGGTGGCTGAAAATGCCACGTTGGTCAGCCTGTCAAACGACAGCACGCCGTCCGGCTTGGGATAATCAATGGGCTTGTGATCTTTGGCCAGTCCGGTGGCGGCGGCGTCGGTCTTGGTATGTTTCAGGGTGCCCAGAATGGTCAGGCCAAAAGTATTGGCCCACATATCCGCGCCGCCCGCCAAAAGTGACGCCACCAGACCAAATTTTGACCACACAGGTTTGACGTTGCGCACCTTTTTCAGGTCTTTCGCAATCGGGCCACTGCGCACATCGGCCTCATAAGCGGTCAATTCATCGCCTGCGCGGCCCGCCTTGATCGCGGCAAGGGCGGCATTGGCGGCGGCCATGCCAGACAGCATGGCGTTGTGATTGCCCTTGATGCGCGGCACGTTCACCAACCCTGCGGAACAGCCCAGCAGCGCCACCCCCGGGGCGACCATTTTGGGGATCGACTGCCAGCCGCCTTCCGAAATCGCCCGCGCGCCGTAAGCCACGCGTTTGCCGCCCTTCAGCAATTCCGCCACCATCGGGTGATGTTTGAACCGCTGAAATTCCATGTAGGGATACAGATGCGGGTTTTCATAGTTCAGATGCACCACAAAGCCGACATAAACCTGATTGTTTTCCAGATGATAGATAAATGATCCACCACCCGCGTTGCTGCCCAAGGGCCAGCCCATTGTGTGGGTCACGCTGCCCAATTTGTGCTTGGCCGGGTCGATCGCCCAAATTTCCTTCATCCCCAGCCCGTATTTCTGCGGGCAATGGCCGGACTCCAGATCGTATCTGGCGATAACTTCTTTGGCCAAAGACCCGCGCACGCCTTCCGACAGGAACACATATTTGCCCGCCAGCACCATGCCGGGTTCATAATTCGGGCCGGGATTGCCATCGTGATCGCGGCCAAATTCGCCCGCCACTACGCCGCGCACTTCGCCCGCGTCACCATACACCAGTTCCGAACAGGCCATGCCGGGAAAAATTTCAACCCCCAGTTCTTCGGCCTGCGTGGCCATCCAACGGCAAACATTGGCCATCGAGACGATGTAATTGCCATGGTTGCTCATCAGCGGCGGCATTGGCCAGTTTGGAATACGAATTTGTCCGGCCGGCCCCAGAATATAAAAGTTATCCTCAACAACCGGTGTATGGATCGGCGCACCCTTGGCTTTCCAATCGGGGATCAGCGCATCCAGACCGGACGGATCAAGCACCGCGCCCGACAAGATATGCGCGCCGACCTCTGACCCTTTTTCCAGCACCACAACCGATAGATTGGCATCCAGTTGCTTCAACCTGATGGCCGCAGACAGGCCCGCTGGCCCCGCGCCCACGATGACCACATCATAATCCATCTGTTCGCGTGTGATGTCGGCTGGCATCGCATTCTCCTTGGGTCGCAGGCGTTTGTTGCAATTGTCATTGCCCGATGGCGCGGGCAGGGTCAACTGTGACGCAACATCCCGGGTCAGCATCACGGCCTGCGCACAATTATCAATCCCTTGCGCGACACCATGCCGCCGAAACGCGCCAACACCCCTTGCAATTTGTGGCCCTGTCAGGTCTGTTGGCATCCAGTGTGGCGCAAGGTCATGGTCCAAAATGGGCCGTGGCCTTATCATTTGCGAAAAGACCGATGGAAAAGATTCCGATGACGCGCGGTGGATTTACCGCGTTGGACAACGAACTGAAGCAACTGAAATCGGTGGAACGTCCCGCCGTTATTCGTGCAATTGCCGAGGCACGCGAGCATGGCGATTTGTCGGAAAACGCCGAGTATCACGCGGCGCGCGAAAAGCAGAGCTTTATCGAGGGCCGGGTTAAGGAACTTGAAGCGATTGTATCGCTGGCCGAAGTGATTGATCCGACCAAGCTGTCGGGGTCGATCAAATTTGGCGCCACGGTCACGCTGGTCGATG
>JAYUHO010000248.1:0-4323 GCA_043766915.1 Cypionkella sp. | reverse complement strand
TGACCAGCGTGTGCCCGGCATTGTGACCGCCCTGAAACCGCGCGATCACATCGGCGCGTTCAGACAGCCAATCGACAATCTTGCCTTTTCCCTCGTCGCCCCATTGGGCCCCGACAACAACAACATTGGCCATGATATACCTTTGGTTTGGGAAAAGCCGCCTGATCTATAGCGACACATCGGGGCCGGTGAAACCGCTAAATGACAAAGCCGTGCTGGACAGGGCCGCCCAAATGCGGCACCAAAGGTGAAACCACCGGGGCGAATATGGGCATTTTTCTACTCTGGCTGGGGGCATTTGCCCTGTTATCTGCCACTTTCAACCCAACCCAATGGAATTTCATCCGTTGGGCCGAGGCGAATTATGCCACCCAGATGCCGCTAAGTCTGTTGTTGGGTCTGCTGCTGGGGGTTGGCTATATGATTTATATCGGAGCCACCCTTCGATCCATCGGGGCGTTTGGCATGATCCTGGTGGGCGCGATTGTGGCAGCGCTGATTTGGGTATTGATGGATTACGGCGTCCTGTCGCTGAACAGCACCAGCGTGAACATCTGGCTGGGTATTTTGGCCCTGTCGGTGGTGTTGGGGGTCGGTTTGTCGTGGAGCATCCTGCGCCAACGCCTGTCGGGTCAGGCAAGCGTCGATGAAATAGACGGATAAAGGAATGAACCATGATCTTGTATGCCACCCTTGGCACCAATGACCTGCCCCGCGCCCGGGCGTTTTATGACCCGACGCTGGCCACATTGGGCATCGCGTTGATCTATGAAGGCAACGAAGAATGGGCCTATGGCCCCAAAGGCGGCAAGCTGGTGCAGCTTTATGTCACAAAACCCTTTGACCAAAAGCCGGGCACATGGGGCAATGGCGCGATGCTGGCCCTGACGGCAGACACCCGCGCTGCCGTCGATGCGTTCCATGCGACCGGCCTTGCCAATGGCGGCACCGATGAAGGTGCTCCGGGCATTCGATACAGCGAACATTTCTATTCCTGCTACCTGCGCGATCCTGACGGCAACAAATTGTCGGCGGTTTGCGACAAACCCGTCTGATTTGACGAAAATTCGCGCCCGGACATTTTTTGTTCCCAAATATCCAGACCGGAACGATCCGTCCCGGTTGGCCGGAGGCATTTTTGCGCAGGTCAGCATCGGCAGCAATCGCCGCATGCTCCTTGCCCGCGAAGGGCTTGCACCCAAACCGCCTTGCGCCTAGATAGGCCCAACTGTGCCAAAATCCCTCAGCCCTAACCAGCGTGCCCCATGGAAAATGTTATCCTGACCATCCACCTGATCCTTGCCTTGCTGTTGATTGGCGTGGTGTTGCTGCAACGCTCCGAAGGCGGCGGGTTGGGCATGGGCAGCGGGGGCGGAGGCGGGGCGATTTCGGGTCGGGCAGCCGCCACGGCTTTGGGCAAGGTGACGTGGATTCTGGCGATCTGCTTTATTGCCACCTCGATCACGCTGACCATTCTGGCCGCGCGCGATGCCTCTACCGCGTCGGTGATCGATCAGATTGGTGCCAAACAACCGGTGGCCGAGACACCCGTTCTGCCCGCCAACCCCGATCTTACAATACCACCCGCAGCAACCGATGCGCCGGCAACACCCCCACCTGCCGAAAACTGATCGCTAGCTGTTGATGAAAATGTCGCAAATCTGACCGTATATAGCGGTCAGCTTGCGCATAGGGCCGCTCTAGGTTACTTCTCAACTCCCGTGATGATGCGATTCCGCACAACAGAATCGCCCGACCCAAACCTGTTCACGGAGGCCCCATGGCACGCTATATCTTTATCACCGGCGGTGTGGTGTCATCCTTAGGCAAGGGGCTGGCGTCAGCCGCCCTTGGAGCGCTGCTGCAAGCCCGTGGCTATACCGTGCGCCTGCGCAAACTTGACCCCTATCTGAACGTCGATCCCGGCACGATGTCGCCCTTTGAACATGGCGAGGTGTTCGTCACCGATGACGGCGCGGAAACCGATCTGGATTTGGGGCATTACGAACGGTTCACCGGGGTGTCGGCGCGCAAGACCGACAGCATCTCATCGGGCCGCATCTATTCCAACGTGCTGGAGAAGGAACGGCGCGGCGATTATCTGGGCAAAACCATCCAAGTCATCCCGCATGTCACCAATGAAATCAAAGACTTCTTGCGCATCGGCGAGGATGAGGTTGATTTCATGCTGTGCGAGATTGGCGGCACCGTGGGCGATATCGAAGGTCTGCCGTTCTTTGAATCCATCCGCCAGTTTATCCACGAACGCCAGCGCGGCCAATCCATCCTGATGCACCTGACGCTGCTGCCCTACCTTGCCGCCAGTGGGGAATTGAAAACCAAACCCACCCAGCATTCGGTTAAGGAATTGCAATCCATCGGCCTTGCCCCTGATGTGCTGGTCTGCCGGTCTGAACACCCGATCCCGGAGCGTGAGCTGGAAAAGATTGCCCTGTTCTGCAACGTGCGCAAAGAACACGTTATTCCCGCCTATGATCTGAAAACCATCTACAACGCGCCCTTGGCCTATCACCGTGCGGGCCTTGATCAGGCCGTGCTGGACGCGTTCGGCATCAGTCCCGCGCCGCGCCCGAAACTGTCGCGCTGGGAAGACGTGATGGACCGTCTGACCCATGCCGAAGGCGAGGTGCGGGTGGCGATTGTGGGCAAATACACCCAGTTGGAAGACGCCTATAAATCCATTGCCGAGGCGCTGACCCATGGCGGCATGGCCAACCGCACGCGGGTAAAGGCAGAATGGATCGACGCCGAAATCTTTGAACGCGAAGACCCCGCCCCGCATCTGGAACGCTTTCACGCCATCCTTGTGCCCGGCGGTTTTGGCGAACGCGGCACAGAAGGCAAGATCAAGGCGGCGCAATTCGCCCGCACCCGCAAGATCCCCTATCTGGGGATTTGCCTTGGCATGCAAATGGCGGTGATCGAATCCGCCCGCAATCTGGCCGGTATTCCCAACGCGGGGTCGGAAGAGTTTGATGTGCAAACCGGCGACAAACGCTTTACCCCTGTGGTGTATCACCTGAAAGAATGGGTGCAGGGCAACCACGTCGTCGCGCGCAAAACCACCGACGACAAAGGCGGCACCATGCGGCTGGGGGCCTATACCGCAGCGTTGACGCCCGGTTCCCGCGTGGCGCAGATTTACGGCACGACGGTGATCGAAGAACGCCATCGGCACCGGTATGAGGTGGACGCGAAATATATCGCGCAGTTGGAAAAATGCGGGATGATGTTTAGCGGCATGTCGCCCGATGGGCGGTTGCCCGAGATTGTTGAGGTGCAGGATCACCCGTGGTTCATCGGGGTGCAGTTCCATCCGGAGTTGAAGAGTAAGCCGTTCGCGCCGCATCCGTTGTTTGCGGATTTCGTGCGGGCGGCGGTTGAGGTGGAGCGGTTGGTGTAGGGGGGGGGCAAATGAGAGAATTCGAGCCAGCATCAATTTACGTCAGAATGCTGAAGAATTGGCTTTGCGCTGGACGTTGGTATGTTGCTATCGGCGTTGTTTTATTTGCGACAATAACGTGGAGTATTATTCCAGCGATTCCATTGCTAGAAACCTGTAAAGAACGTGACGCGCGTTGGCTTGGTTGGTTGCTGCAAATAGTAGGGTTCTTCATAATTGCATGGGGCTACGTCAGTGATGCAAGGAAAAATGGAAGGCTCACCCCAAAAAGGTGGCTAAAACAATTTCCTAGCCCATTCGCAGCACGAGTAGCCTCGGGCAGCATGAACGCTTCGGAGGACGGCAGTGATACTTTCTCAGCAGGGGGTTTTGTAACTCAAAGTGTCACGGCCTTTTCAACTATTGAAGAACGGTTGACCGCCCTTGAAGCGAATACAAAAACTTACTTTGATGCAATTCAGGTGCAAATCATTGAGATAAAAAGTAAGCAATCGAACTTGGCTGGTGAATTTAGCGAACTCAATTCCAATATGAAAGTATCTACGCACAGCTTATCTGAAAAGATTGACGATTCTGTTTCTGGTAAGGTGCAGCTTAATCTGTTTGCCGTTGCACTTTTTCTTGTGGGTATTACGGTTGCCACTCTTTCTCCAGAAATTGCTTCATTTGTTGGAGAGACAATGTCATGTTCGAAGTCGCTGTTTGATTGAAGCGGCGTTCTAGCGCAGTAGGATGAGTGCCAGCCCACGGCTTCAAAAACAACTGCCAAATCATCGCGAGTTACACCCACCACCCACCCCGTCAGATTTGCTCCAAGCAAATCTGACCGCGCCCGTACCGCCCCCACGGGGCGGGCGCGACTGGTGTCGCACCCCAAGTGCCCCGTCGGTTCGGGCGCG
>JAYUHO010000247.1:0-1553 GCA_043766915.1 Cypionkella sp. | reverse complement strand
AGGTCCGAATTCGCGCCTTCGCTAACAGCCGCCGCCTGGGTTTCACTGGTTTCCACCTCGAAGGGCACGGCAAAACTGAACGTGCTGCCATGGTCGACTTTGCTTTCGACCCAGATACGCCCACCCATCAACTCGACCAAACGCTTGGAGATGGTCAGACCGAGCCCGGAGCCACCAAAGCGTCTTGTGGTGGAACTGTCTGCCTGTGTGAACCGCTCAAACACCCTTGGCAACGTTTCACCCGGAATGCCGATTCCGGTATCCTGCACGGAAAAACGCAGGCCTGTCGGTGATAGCGGATCACCGTCAGGCTCTACCCGCAAAGAAACCCCTCCTGATGCGGTGAATTTGATCGCATTGCCCAAAAGATTCATGATGACCTGACGCAGACGTGTGGGGTCACCGATGACCGTGTTCGGCACGTCGGGCGCAATTTCACACGACAGACCCAGCCCCTTTTCCTGCGCCCGGGCGGCGACCATTTCCATCACGATCTCTGTCTGCTCAAGCAGTTCGAAGCTTGTGCGTTCCAGTTCCAACTGCGACGCCTCGACCTTGGACAGATCAAGGATGTCATTGATCAGGTTCAGCAGATTGTCACCCGCACGGCGGAATATCTGGACGTATTTGTCCTGCTGGGCCGACAGTTTGGTTTGCGCCAACAAGTCGGCAATGCCCATGATGGCATTCACCGGTGTGCGAATCTCATGGCTCATCGAGGCCAGAAAGTCCGATTTGGTCTGACTGGCGCTTTCGGCAACCGCGCGGGCCTCGTTCAATTCCAGTTCTACGCGTTTTTGTTCGGTTACGTCGCGGGCCGCCGCAAACACGCCTTGCAGGGTGCGGTTGCGGTCATAAAAGGTTGTGGCATTGTAAGACACGACCGTCTGTTTCCCATCGCGCGCCCGGGCTGTCAGTTCGTAGTCGGTCACGGATTTCTGGCTCAGCACCAGTTTGATGCCAGCCTCGGCGCGGTCCGGATCAGTAAAGCAATCCTTGAACGGGGCGCCGATCAATTCGTCACGGGTTGATCCGGTCAATGCCTCCATCTGTTTGTTCACATCGGTGATGATGCCGGACGGGTCCGTGGTCATCAGCGCATCAATGTTGGATTCGATCAGGCTGCGGGTGTAAAACTGCTGGTCGCGCAAGCGTTGGTCGGATTTCTTCTGCTCCTCTTCAACCACTTTGCGCGCGGTGTTGTCGGTGCCGATCAGCAGATAGCCGATGATCACATCCTGCGCGTCGCGCAGCGCCGTCACCGAGACCACAGCCGGAAAGCGGCTGCCGTCCTTTCGGATGTAGGTCAGTTCATAAATATCCTCGATCCCGCGCGAGGCCTTGAATACCAGCGCCTCAAAGCCCGGCGTGATCGCGGTGGCCAACTCAGCACTCAGCGATTTTGCCCGCACGATCAACTCTTGCGGGTCCGAGATATCGGCGGGGGTGATCTTGTTCATCACTTCTTCGGCCGTATAGCCCAGCATCCGTTCCGCGCCGACGTTGAAAATCTGGATGACGCCCTTGGCATCCGTGGCGATGCTGGAGAAGTT
>JAYUHO010000246.1:0-28633 GCA_043766915.1 Cypionkella sp. | reverse complement strand
GCAGCAGCTGTTCGATCAGTTTTTCTTCCTTGGCAATGTCATAGCCGCTGTAGGCCAACAACACCTGCATCCCGGCCACTTCCAGACGGTCAGACAAGCCCCCCACGGTTTCGGCAAAGTTGGCGTTGTTGATCGACGGAATGGTGCAGGCGATGAAATTGGTCTTTTGCGTGCGAAGGTTGGCCGCAGTCGAATCGAACACATAGCCAAGATCATCGGCAATGGTGCGGATGCGGGCGCGGGTGGCTTCGCTGACCGATGTGTCGGACTTGAAAGCCCGGCTGACAGTCATCACCGACACGCCTGCCGCGCGGGCAACGTCCTTCATTGTGCGTGCGGCAGGCTGCATTTTGGCTCTTTCGAAGGTGCGCGGTGATCAGTGCGCCGAGTGTTTGGTGGCGTCAGCGCCGTGGTGCCGGATCGGTCCATCGAAGAATTCCGCCACGATCAACGCTGATCAATGCAACGGTCAGGGTCATGCCGGCCTCTCTTTCAACCCGGCCACAAAAAGTGCTACGATCTGATCAGGGGTCTGTTCAATATCGGCCGTCAGATGCGGCTCATCTTTGGCGGGCGGCTCAAGCGTGGCAAGCTGGCTGTCCAGCAGGGCGGTTGGCATAAAGTGGCCGGGGCGCGACGCCATCCGGTTGCGCAGCGTTTCATATTTACCGCGCAGATACAGAAACGTGACAGGGGCCTGCGCCATCGCCCTGATGCGGTCGCGGTAAACCCGCTTTAACGCGGAACAGGCGATGACGGTGCCCGGCATGATCAGCGCGGCCCCGACCTGATCCAGCCATGGCGCGCGGTCGTGGTCATCCAGCGGCTCGCCCCGGCGCATCTTGGCAATATTGGCCTGCGGATGCAGGCTGTCACCGTCGATGAACCGTGCCCCGATGGCTGTGGCAAAGGCTTGACCAATAAGGCTTTTGCCGCAACCCGATACCCCCATCATCACATAGCGCGTCATAGCGACGCCGTGATGCCGCCATCGACAAAGATCGTCGTGCCATTGACGAAGGACGACGCCGCTGAGGCCAAAAAGATGCAGCTGCCGACCAGTTCTTCGACATTGCCCCAGCGGCCCGCTGGAGTGCGTTTGGCCAACCACTCGCTGAACACCGGATCATCGATCAGTGCCTTGTTCAGCGGGGTGTTGAAGTATCCGGGCGCAATCGCGTTGCACTGCAACCCGTGTTTTGCCCAATCGGTGGCCATGCCCTTGGTCAGGTTTGAAACCGCCCCCTTGGTGGCCGTATAGGGCGCGATCCCCGGACGGGCCAGCGCAGACTGCACTGATGCAATGTTGACGATCTTGCCAGCCCCGCGCGCGATCATATGGCGCGCCACAGCCTGCCCGACGTGAAACACCGACGCCACATTGGTTTGCAACAGACGTTCGAATGCATCGGCGGGGAAGTCTTCCAGCGGTGCGCGGTGTTGCATGCCGGCGTTGTTGACCAGAATATCAATCGGGCCGATGGTGGCTTCGAACCCATCGACGGCGGCGCGCACGCCGTTATGATCGGTAACGTCAAAGGCCAAGGTATGAACCGTCAGGCCTTCGCCCCGCAGCGTTCTGGTGGCCGCGTCCAGTTTGCCTAAGTCGCGCCCGTTCAATACGATTTCCGCACCCGCAGCACCCATACCCCGCGCCAAAGCAAAGCCGATGCCTTGCGACGATCCGGTGATCAGCGCACGTTTTCCGGTCAGATCAAACAGTGTCAGGCTCATGGTCTTCCTTTTGTTCTCGACAGAGGGCGGGTGACTTGATTATGTTATCGATAACATGCATTGTTGCCGAGTCAACGTCAACCAGAAAGCCAACCATGTCAAAAATAGAAATCCTGCAAGTTGGCCCCTATCCGGACTGGGATCAGGTGCCGCTGGATGCAGAATTCACCTCGCATCGGTATTTTGAAGCCGGGGATAAGGCCGCGTTTCTGGCGCAGGTCGGCCCGAATATCCGAGGCATCGCGACCCGCGGCGATTTGGGCGCAAATGCCGCGATGATTGCGGCCTGCCCGAACCTTGAGGTGATCGCAGTTTACGGCGTGGGGTATGATGCTGTTGATCTGGCCGCCTGCCGGGCGCGCGGCATCCGCATTGCCAATACGCCGAATGTTCTGACCAATGATGTCGCTGATCTTGGCGTGGCAATGATGCTGGCCCAGTCGCGCGGCATGATTGGTGCCGACACGTGGGTGCGCGATGGCAGTTGGGCGGCAAAGGGGGGGTATCCGCTGAAAAACCGGGTCTGGGGCAAGAAGGCTGGTGTGCTGGGCCTTGGCAGGATCGGGTTTGAAGTGGCCAGGCGGCTGGCCGGGTTTGGCATGGACATTGCTTATTGCAATGTCAGCCCAAAGGCGAACGCCTCGCACCTGACCTATCTGCAAACTGCGGTCGAACTGGCCGCGCATTCCGACTTTCTGTTTGTCACACTCGCGGCTTCGGTGGCGACGCGGCACATCGTGAACAAAGACGTGATCGCCGCTTTGGGCCCCAAGGGCATGCTGATCAATATCAGCCGGGCAGCGAACATTGATGAAGGGGCTTTACTGGATGCCCTGGAGACCGGCGCGCTGGGGTCTGCAGCACTTGACGTGTTTGAGGGCGAGCCAAAGCTGAACCCCCGGTTTCTGAAACTGGGCAACGTCTTGTTGCAGCCACACCACGCCTCTGGCACGTTTGAGACGCGTCAGGCGATGGGGGCATTGGTGCGTGAAAACCTGATGGCGCATTTTGGTGGCCGCGATCTGATCACTCCGGTGGTATAAACAGTATGAAATCCATCGTTATTCACGCCGCCAAAGACCTTCGCATCGAGGAACAAAAGATCGAGTTGCCCGGCCCCGGTCAGGTGCAGATTAAATTGGCCGTCGGCGGTATCTGCGGGTCTGACCTGCATTATTACAACCATGGTGGTTTCGGCGCGATCAGGCTGCGCGAACCGATGGTTCTGGGCCATGAGGTTTCGGGGCATATCACCGCGTTGGGTGACGGCGTGACGGGGCTGTCGCAGGGTCAGTTGGTGGCCATCTCGCCCTCGCGTCCCTGTCATGCCTGCAAATATTGCGCGGCAGCGATGTTCAATCACTGCCTAAACATGCGGTTTTATGGCTCGGCCATGCCATTCCCGCATATTCAGGGGGCGTTCCGCGAGGTGTTGGTGGCCGATGCGTCGCAATGCGCGGTGGCCGATGGTTTGACGGCAGCCGAGGCCGCGATGGCCGAACCCTTGGCCGTGTGCCTGCATGCTGCCCGGCGCGCGGGGCCGATGATGGGTAAATCCGTGCTGGTCACCGGCTGTGGACCGATTGGCAATTTGTGCATTCTGGCAGCGCGGCGGGCGGGGGCGGATTTCATCGTGGCCACGGATTTGGCCGAGTTTACCCTTGGCATGGCGCGCAAGGCTGGGGCCGATGTGACGATCAACATGGCGCAGGATGCGGCGGCGCTGGCGGACTATGCCAAGGACAAAGGCACGTTTGACATTTTGTTTGAATGTTCAGGGGCGGCCCCCGCGCTGATTGCTGCGATCCCTGCGATGCGCCCCGGCGGGACGATCATCCAGCTTGGCCTTGGCGGTGATATGACCCTGCCCGTGCAGGCGATGACCGCCAAAGAGCTGTCCTTGAAAGGATCGTTCCGCTTTCACGACGAATTTCACACCGGCGTCAGCCTGATGCGAAAGGGGCTGATCGACGTGAAGCCGTACATTACCCAGACTTTTCCGCTGGATCAGGCGGTTGAGGCATTCGAGACTGCAGGTGACCGCAGCCGTGCCATGAAGGCGCAGATCAGCTTTTCCGGGCCAGGGGGGGCCTGAGCGGCGCTAAATCGTCGAGCCGGGCACCAACCGGGTTTGAATGATGGTCACATCATTAACCGGGTCGCCGCGCAGACGGCTGACCAAGGCTTCGGCTGCGATTTTACCCAGCCGGGTGGTGGGTATGGACGTTGTTGTCAGGCGCCTTGGCACAATCGAGGCGGCCTCCATGCCCCCCCATCCTGCAACACCCATATCTTCGGGCACCCGCACACCGATCTTGGTCAGATAAGCAAGGCCGCCAATCGCCATTTCGTCGTCATGGAAATAGATCGCATCCAGATCACTGATCCGCGCCAACAGTGTTTCTGTGCCGTAGTAGCCCGCATAAAACCCGGGTTGATCTTGAAGAATTTCTTCACCGGCCAAAGTGGCGCTAAATTCAGACAGGCCCCGCTTGAACCCTTGATACCGCAAATAGCCAGAGGTGTTCCGGTTGCCCAAGGCCCCGACATAGCCGATCCTTTTGCGCCCCGTCGCCGCGATGCAGTGGGCCATTTCCAACCCATTGTCGAAATGTGAAAAGCCGATCGCAAGGTCGATGGGTTTTGTCGTCAGATCCCAGATTTCAGCGACAGGCACCGCCATATCGCGCAACAGCTTTATCGTGGCTTTGGTATGCACGCGCGAGGCAAGCACGACCGCTGCAGGTTTCCACGATGCCAGTGTGCGCAACCAAACCTCTTCCTCGTCGGGAAACTGGTTATGCGTCCCGATCATGGTCTGGTAGCCAAGCCGTGCGAACGTTTGGTTCAAGGATTCCAAAACCGAACCGAAAAGCGGTGACGTCAATCGTGGAACGCAGATTCCAACCAAAGTTGATGATGCCGCTGGCCCAAAGGCCGCCGCCAACCGATTGGGCAGATAACCAATCCGCTTGACCTCTTGCAGCACTTTTTCGCGGGTCGCTTCGGAAAAACCGCCGCCGCCGCGCAACACACGGCTGACAGTCATCTTCGAAACACCCACAGAACGCGCGATGTCTTCCAAGACCGGATTCGTTCGCTTTTCCATTTGCACAGCTATCCAAGAGGATCAGAACAATGCAATCCTGCAGCAATGGTATCGATAACTTTGTTCTTGACTCGCGGCTATATTGTCGCAAGGGTACGGCAGTTACCGGTAACCAAGGGGGTGGTCCGGCAATTGCCGGGGGGCGTTGATGCCAGATCAGGGGGGCCTGTTTTTTGACTCGATCGTTAAGGCGTTTGGGGGAACCAAGGCGCTGCGCGGTGTTTCGTTGCGGGTCAACCGGGGCGAAATCGTGGCCCTCCTTGGCGAAAACGGTGCGGGCAAATCGACGCTGATTAAAACACTTGGCGGCATTCACACACCCGATAGCGGTCAGGTGATGGTGGACGGTGTTCCCTACAAACACATCACTGGCAAAATCTCTACCAAGCAGGCGGTTGCCTTCATTCACCAGGATTTGGGGCTGATCGAATGGATGAGTGTGGCCGAAAACATCGCACTTGCCGTGGGATATCCAAAGCGCGCCGGGCGGATCGACTGGGCCGCCACCGAAAAACTGGCGCAAAACGCGCTGGCACGGGTTGAGGCCGACTTTGCGCCAACGGCCCGCGTCTCAAGCCTGACCCGCACCGAAAAATCTCTTGTCGCCATAGCGCGGGCTTTGGCCGTCGAATGCGATTTTCTGGTTTTGGATGAGCCGACTGCCAGCCTTCCGGCGGATGAGGTAGAACGTCTTTTCGCAGCGCTTCGCCCGCTGAAGGCAAAAGGCGTTGGGATGATCTATGTCTCGCACCGACTGGACGAAGTGTTTCAGATTTCCGACCGCGTGGCGGTGCTCCGCGATGGCCAGATGGTGGGCATGCGCGATATCGAACACACCAGCGCCGAAGATCTGGTCAGCCTGATCGTGGGGCGCAAAGCCCGCGAAATCGAACGCCCCGTGGTTCAGGATGGGCCCGAATTGCTGACAGCCACGGCTTTGGCAACCCGAAAGGCGGGGCCGATCAATCTGCGTGTTCGACGGGGCGAGATGGTCGGGTTGGTCGGCCTGCGCGGCGCTGGGCATGAAGAAATCGGTCGCGCTCTGTTCGGTTTGGAAAAGCATTCAGGCAGCGTGCTGTTGGATGGCCTTGCGCCCGATTTGTCGTCGCCACGTGGGGCTATGACGTCAGGCATTGGGTTTGTGGCGCGCGACCGGGTTGTAGACTCCATCGCCCCGGCGCTGTCGATCCGCGAAAACATCTTTCTCAACCCGTCCGCGACTGGCCGCAAGCTGACATCGTTTATGCGGCCCAGAACCGAAGATGCCCTGGCCCGCAATCTGGGCGCGCGCGTCGGGCTTGCGCCAAACGATCCGACCCTTGCGATCGAAGCTTTGTCTGGCGGCAATCAGCAAAAGGTTGTCGTGGGCCGCTGGCTTGATACCGGGCGGCGCTTGTTGATTGCCGAAGATCCCACAGCGGGCGTCGATGTTGGGGCCAAGGCCGAAATTTACCACCTGCTGTTTGAGGCTCTGGCCTCGGGGATGGGGGTGTTGGTGGTGTCGACCGATTTCGAAGAGGTCGCCAACATCTGCCACCGCGCCATCGTCTTCAGCCGGGGGCAGGTTGTGAATGAATTAAGCGGCGTTGCCCTTTCCACCGAAACCCTGATCCAGGCCGCTTCGGCCGGGGATGAAGCCGCGTAGGCCAGAAAAGAAGAATGCGATGAACTCGATCCAATCAGATGCGCTGGAACCAACCCGTGATGAACTGGCCGGGTTGACGGTGATGCAACGGCTGATCCGCTTGGCCCCGGTTTACGGTCTGGTGATTTTGACGGTGTTTCTGATCATCCTGTTTTCAGTTCTGCTGCCCGATACCTTTCCGACGGTACTGAACCTGCGGGCCATCCTGTCGGATAAGTCGATCATCGCGATGCTGTCTTTGGCCGCGATGATCCCGATGGTTGCGGGCAGAATCGACCTTACTGTGGGCTATGGGATCGTGCTGTGGCATATTCTGGCGATATCTTTGCAGGTGAACTTTGGCGTTCCGTGGCCCTTGGCGGTGATCATCGTGATTGCATTGGGGGCCTTTACCGGAGTGCTGAACGGCATCCTTGTCGAGGTGGCAAAGATCGACGCCTTTATCGCCACATTGGGCACCGGGACAGTGCTTTATGCGATTGCGCTGTGGCATTCGGGTGGCCGTCAGGTTGTCGGAGAGCTGGATCCAAATTTTTACCTGCTTAGCGGCAAGTGGGTTTTGGGCCTGCCGATCACCGGGTTTTATGTGCTGGTGATCAGCCTGATCCTTTGGGTGGTGTTGGAGTTCACGCCAGTTGGGCGGTATCTTTACGCCATCGGGGCCAATCAAAAAGCCGCCGAATTGAACGGCATCCCCACCCGCAAGTTTGTGGTGGGCGCCTTCGTGGCCTCGGGCACACTGGCGGCACTGGCGGGGGTTCTGCTGGCCTCGAAACTGCGGATCGGGCAGGCATCGGTGGGGCTTGAATTTCTGCTGCCGGCCCTTGTGGGGGCTTTTCTGGGATCAACCACCATCAAGCCGGGGCGCGTCAACGTCTGGGGCACGATCATCGGCGTCACCATTCTGGCGGTCGGCATTTCGGGCATCCAGCAATTCGGCGGATCGTTCTGGGTAGAGCCGTTGTTCAACGGCGCAACGTTGCTGATCGCTATCGGCATCGCAGGATACGCACAGCGCAAGAAAGGTGCTGCGCGCAAGTAACGACAACACATAAATCAACCAGAAATCTAACGGGAGGACCTACCATGAAAAAACGAACCTTTATGACAACCCTGCTGGCCAGCACGATGATCGTGGGCCTGTCGCTGCCCGCCTTTGCCCAAGACATGGCGTTTGACGGCCCCACCACTGGCCCCGTGGCTGCGGCAGGCAAGACCATCGTCGTGCTTGCAGCCGATCTGAAAAATGGGGGCATCCTTGGGGTGACCACTGGCGTAGAAGAGGCAGCCGCCAAGATTGGCTGGACTGTGCGCGTGCTGGACGGTGCCGGTTCGGTTCAGGGCCGGACGGCAGCCTTTGGTCAGGCGATGGCGCTGCAGCCTGACGGCATCGTCATCAACGGCTTTGACGCGGTTGAACAGCAAGCCGCCATCGAAGGCGTGGCAGCGGCCAAAATTCCGATGGTATCGTGGCATTCTGGCCCGAAAATCGGTTGTGATGCACCGGGCGGCATCTTTGCCAACGTGTCCACTGACGCGATGACGGTTTCGGAAACAGCGGCAAAATGGGCGATGGCGGATGGTGGGGCGGCTGTCGGCGCGATCATCTTTACCGACTCGACCTATCAGATCGCCATCGACAAGGCCGACCGTATCAAGAAAACCATTGAAGACATGGGCGGAACGGTTCTGGAATATGTCGATACGCCGATTGCCGAAACCTCCACCCGGATGGGGCCGCTGACCACGTCGCTGCTGCAAAAATATGGCGATAAATGGACCCATTCGCTGGCGATTAACGATCTGTATTTTGATTTCATGGGCCCGGCACTGGCTTCGGCCGGCTTGGACGGTATGGCCAACCCGAAGGCGGGTTCGGCAGGTGACGGATCAGAAGCAGCGTTTCAGCGTATCCGGTCGGGCCAATATCAGGCCATCACAGTGGCCGAGCCGCTGAACCTGCAGGGCTGGCAGCTGGTTGACGAATTGAACCGGGCGGTTTCCGGCGAAGCGTGCTCTGGCTATATCACTGCCCCCGCTCTTGTAACCCAAGAGGGGTTGAAGGCTGCAGGTGACAGCAATCAGTTTGATCCGGCAAACGGCTATCGCGACGCCTATGCAAAAATCTGGGGCAAGATGTAGTCCACCGGACGCTTGAAAACTGAAATGACGGGCGCCCAGAAATGGGCGTCCGTTTTCGTTTGGCTGGCCGGTGATGTTTGGACGCATCGCGATTATCCACCGCTTTGCCTGCAAATCGCGGGTTCTGCGCCGCGATCCCCCCTAAAACCGGATACCTTTACCCATCATACCGCGTCGCCCCGCGGCGGCGTTCATCGACGGGATGGGTCAGAATGGCCGCGTGATGGGCGCGTTGGTCGCAATTGGCGCGCGGGCAGATGCGGCAGTTGATACCGATGGGCGTCATCCGTGTGCCCGCCATTGCAAACGCCTCGGCGTACCCAATTTCGGGCACATGCTCTATCGCGCAGCCCATCGCCACCGCCAAACGGTTGTCTTGGGCATGGCGCGCCCAAGTCGGGCGATCAACCGTGCGTGAGATCACGAAAAACTGGCTGCGGTCTGGCATTTCCACAAACTGCGGCACAATGCGGCCCGGATTGCGGAACGAGGTATGCACGTCCAGCCGTGGGCAGGCCCCGCCATATTCGGCAAGATGAAACCCGGTGGCATTGAAGCGTTTGGAAACATTGCCACCCTTATCAATGCGCAAAAAGAAAAACGGCACCCCCTGCGCGCCTTCGCGTTGCAGGGTGGTGGCGCGGTGGCAGGCCTGTTCAAAACTGACGCCAAAGCGGGTGGCGATATGGTCGAAATCGTATTTCGTCGCCCGCGCTTCGGCCAGATAGGCATCATAGGGCATCAGCACCGCAGCGGCGAAATAGTTGGCCAATTCCACGCGCAACCGGGCCGCCCCCCGCGCATCGGTGATGCCTGCGCGCGCAATCAGCGTATCAAACAGCGCCCGCTGTTCCAACAACCCCGCCATATGCACCAGTTGAAAGGTGCGGTTGGTGTGGTCCAACGCCTCGGACAGCAGGATTTCGCGGCGGACCTCGTCGTATTGGCGCAAGGCCCCCGGCAGGTCTTCGACCCGGCACAAGCGTACAGAAACGCCGTTGTGTTCGCGCAGCCGAAGTTTCAGCGCCACATAGACCTCATCGCGTTCCGGGGGTACGCCCGCCCAAAAGGCTGCGGCTGCATCTTCGATCTCGCGGAAGTGATTGCGATTGCGACGAAATACGTTGTGAACGGCGGCTTCTGGCGAGGCCGCGAGTTGCGGGGTCTCACCTTCGGCCAGTGACAACAACTGATCCGTGGTGGCCTGATAGGCGCGGTGCAGAGACAGGAATGTTTGCACAAAATCCGGCGAATGCACCAAAGCTGCGCGCATCTGGCCCAGATCGGGGCGGGTTTCGGCGAACAGCGGATCCTGCATCAACGCCCGAAGATCCGCCAGTCTGGCTGCACCATCATCATCAGCAATGTCGCGCCAATCGACACCATAGGCCTCAAACAACCGCAGCATCACAGAAACAGAGACTGATCTTTCATTGTTTTCCAATAGGTTAACGTAAGATGCCGAAATCCCCAACACCCGCGCCATAGCGCCTTGGGTTTCAGATCGTTCCAGCCGCAAGCGGCGCAAATGGGGGCCAATAAATGTTTTCTGCATACCGTCGCACACCAATCTTGATATTGTGAAGTTTACAATATTACAAAATAGATGATCTGTAAACTTTCGCGTTCACAGCGCAACGCGCTTTCATTTTGCACAAACGGACAGGGGTGCCACTACGGGGGCATCCAAAACGGAGGCACCCATGCGCACTGGCATCAATCACCTGTTTATTCCCGGCCCCACGAACGTGCCAGAGATAGTGCGCCAAGCGATGAACGTGCCGATGCAAGACCAGCGGGCGCATGATTTTGGCGATCTGACGCTGGGCCTATTCGCGGACCTGAAAAAGGTTTTCAAAACCACGGATGGCCATGTGCTGCTGTTGCCGGGTTCGGGCACCGGGGCATGGGAAGCGGCGATGACCAATACTTTGAACCCCGGTGACCGGGTGTTGATGGCCAGCCACGGCCAGTTTTCCGCACTGTGGGTGGACATGGCGCATCGGCTGGGGTTGAGCGTTGATCTGGTCGACCTGCCGTGGGGAACTGGGTGCCCGGTGGGGGTGTTTGCGGAACGGTTGGCGGCTGATAAGACGGGCGAGATCAAAGGTGTTTTCGTCACCCACAATGAAACCGCAACGGGGGTGACATCTGACGTGGCCGCCGTGCGCCGCGCGATGGATGCCTGCGGCCACAAGGCGTTGTTGTTTGTTGATGGTGTGTCGTCTATCGGGTCGCTTGATTTCCGGATGGACGCATGGGGCGTTGATCTGGCTGTTACCGGCAGCCAGAAAGGGCTGATGTTGCCCGCGGGTCTGGGCATTCTGGGCATCAGCCAAAACGCGCTGACAGCTTCAAAAACCGCCACCATGCGCCGCGCCTATTACGATGTCTCTGATCAGCTGAAGCACAATGCGGGCGGCTATTTCCCCTACACTCCGCCCACCCAATTGCTGCACGGGCTTCGCAAATCGCTGGACCGAATTTTGGCCGAGGGCCTCGATCAGGTTGTGGCGCGCCATCACCGTCTTGCATCGGGGGTGCGGGCGGCGGTGGCAGCGTGGGGGTTGCATCTGTGCTGCGACGACCTTGCCTTGGTGTCGGACACTGTCACGGCCATTCGCGTGCCCGATGGCGTCGATGCCCGTGTGATGATGCGTGTTGCCTATGATCGCTACAACGCCTCGTTCGGATCAGGCCTTGGGCCTTTGGCAGGAAAGGTGTTCCGCATTGGCCATCTGGGTGACACCAACGAAGGCATGTGCCTGACCGCCGTCGCACTGGCTGAAATATGCCTGAACGAAGCGGGGGCTAAGATTGCGTTTGGCTCTGGCGTGGCAGCTGCACAAGCGGTCTATTCACGTCCAATCGCCGCCAGCGCATCGTTGGCCGCCGAATAACAAAGGACAGATCATGAGCCATACACTTTTCCCGCTGCGCCGTGCCCGTTTGCAACGCTCTGAACTGGCCGTGCCAGCATCAAACCCCAGCATGATCGACAAAGCCGCCGACAGCCCTGCTGATTTTGTGTTCCTTGATCTGGAAGATGCAGTGGCCCCCTCGGAAAAGGTGCAGGCCCGCAAGAACGCAGTGCAGGCGCTAAACGATATTGACTGGGCAGGGAAGGGCAAGACGGTTTCGGTGCGGATCAACGGGTTGGACACGCATTACATGTACCGCGATGTCGTTGATATCATGGAACAAGCGGGCAGCAAGGTGCATACCCTGCTGGTGCCCAAGGTTGGGGTCACAGGCGATCTGTATATGGTTGATGCGATGGTCAACCAGATCGAACAAGGCTGCGGCTATACCACCCGCGTGGGGCTGGAAGCGCTGATTGAAACCGCTCTTGGCATGGCGAATGTCGAAGCGATTGCGCAGTTTGGCGGCAGGTTAGAGGCGCTGCATTTTGGTGTGGCCGATTATTCGGCGTCGATGCGCGCCCGCACCACCAATATCGGCGGGTTGAACCCGATGTATCCGGGCGATCAGTGGCATGCGTCGATCACCCGGATGGTGATTGCCTGCCGCGCCTACGGGTTGCGTCCGATTGACGGGCCGTTCGGCGATTTCAACGATCCTGATGGCTATAAAGACGGCGCACGCCGGGCGGCGGCGCTGGGCTGTGAAGGCAAATGGGCGATCCATCCGTCGCAGGTGGCTTTGGCCAATGAGGTATTCTCACCGCCAGAGGCTGAAGTGACCAAAGCCCGCCGGATTATCGAAGCCCTTCGCGCGGCTGAGGCGCAAGGCAAAGGGGCCGCGCAACTGGATGGCCGGATGATTGATGCGGCCTCGGAAAAGATGGCCAATAATGTGCTGGTGGTGGCCGAAGCCATCGCCGCGCGAGGGTAAAAGGGGATCACCATGGACATTCACGAATACCAAGCCAAGGAAATCCTTGCCAAATTCGGCGTGCCTGTGCCGCGCGGCGGGTTGGCCTACAGCCCTGAACAGGCAGGATATCGCGCGCGCGAATTGGGCGGGGCGGCTTGGGTTGTCAAAGCGCAGATTCATTCCGGCGGGCGGGGGGCTGCGGGCGGGGTAAAGCTGTGTCGCAGCGCGGACGAAGTGCATGCCTTTGCGGCCACCTTGTTTGGCCGCCAACTGGTCACCAAACAAACCGACGCCAACGGCAAAGGCGTTTACCGTGTTTGGGTCGAAGGCGCGTCGGACATAGCACGCGAGATGTATCTGGGTCTGGTTCTTGATCGCAAATCCGAACGCATCATGATCGTCGCCTCGGCCCATGGCGGCATGGAGATTGAAGATCTGGCGGAGTCTGATCCCGACAGTCTGCGCCGCATGACGATCGATCCGGCTGTGGGCCTGTCGGAATTTCAGGCCCGCGAACTGGCGTTTCAACTGGGGCTGAAGGGCGGGCAAGTGGCGCAAATGGTCACTATTCTGCGCGCCTGCTACCGCGCCTACCGCGATCTGGATGCAGTGATGGTTGAAATTAACCCGCTGGTGATCACCGGGGCGGACGACCTGATCGCACTTGATGCGAAAATGTCGTTTGATACCAACGCGATGTTTCGCCAATCCGCCATCGCCGAGTTGCGCGACCGCAGCCAGGAAGACCCGCGGGAATCCACCGCGGGCGATCACGGGTTGGCCTACGTCGGCCTTGACGGCGATATCGGCTGCATCATCAACGGCGCGGGTTTGGCGATGGCCACGATGGACATGATCAAATTGGCGGGGGGCGAGCCTGCGAATTTTCTGGATATCGGCGGCGGTGCCAGCCCCGAACGTGTGGTGAGGGCATTTCGCACCGTGCTGGCCGACCCGAATGTCTCGGTGATCTTGGTGAATATCTTTGCAGGCATCAACCGTTGTGATTGGGTGGCCCAAGGGGTTGTGCAAGCCTATCAAGAGGTTGGCCTGACCATTCCCGTGGTGGTGCGTCTTGCGGGCACCAATGTGGATGAGGGCAAAGCGATCATCCAAAACTCTGGCCTGCCGTTGATTTCCGCCGATACCTTGGCCGAAGCCGCCGCTGCCGCCGTTTCCGCCCGCCCCAAAGCCGCTGCATAAGGACCGCACCATGGCAATCCTCATCACCAAAGACACCCGCGTGATCGTGCAAGGCATGTCTGGCCGGATTGGCGCGTTTCATGCCGCCGATATGATCAAATATGGCACCAATGTTGTGGGCGGGGTCACGCCCGGCCGGGGTGGCGGAACCCATCTGGACCGCCCGCTGTTCAACACCGTACGCGAAGCGGTTGAGGCAACGGAAGCTGAGGCCAGCCTTGTGTTTGTGCCGCCGCCCTTTGCCGCCGATGCGATTATGGAGGCCGCAGATGCCGGCATCAAAACCGCCGTTTGCGTGACGGATGGCATTCCATCCCAAGACATGATGCGGCTGAAACGGTTCCTGAAACGCTATCCGGTTGAGCGGAAAATGCGCCTTGTCGGCCCGAACTGCGCCGGTATTATCAGCCCCGGCCAAGGGTTTATGGGCATCATGCCGCCGCATATCTATATGCCGGGGCGCATTGGCATCGTCGGGCGATCCGGCACGCTGGGGTATGAGGCGGCAGCACAGATGAAGCTGCTGGGGATTGGGGTTTCCACCTCGGTGGGCATTGGCGGCGATCCGATCAACGGGTCATCTTTCCGCGATATTCTAGAGCTGTTTGAGGCCGATCCCGACACCGATGCGGTGATGATGATCGGTGAGATCGGTGGCCCGCAAGAAGCGGAGGCAGCGGCCTATGCCCGGGACCATATGAAAAAGCCGGTTGTGGCCTACATCGCGGGTCTGTCGGCACCCAAGGGCCGCAAAATGGGCCACGCGGGCGCGATTATTTCGGCTTTCGGCGAGTCCGCGCAGGAAAAGGTGGAAATCCTGTCGGCGGCGGGAATCACTGTAGCCCCAAACCCATCCTCGATGGGCGAAATCATGGCGGTGGTTTTGGCACGGCGGGCGGCGGCGTAAACGAGCCTTTGTCGCCTTTCAGGGAGATAGCGGGTTGCACGGGCAACGGTGGGGGTTTCACACCCCCACGCCCCCGTGGGATATTTGAGCCAGAATGAAAGGAAATTTTAGACAAATTGTTTATAATTGATCTTGTTACCGCTGGCTTAGGTCTTGGCCCCCTACACCATCATCGTGGCCGCCACCGCGCGGCCCCAGCGGGCGTATTTGGCATCGCGGGTTGCGGCATCCATTGCAGGCGTGAAACGTTTTTCCAACGCCCACCCTTTGGAAAACTCTGCCATCTCGGGATAAATCCCAGCCTCCATCCCGGCCAGCCAAGCCGCCCCCAAAGCGGTGGTTTCGGTAACCTGCGGGCGATCTACCGGCGCGCCGATGATGTCGGACAAAAACTGCATTGCCCAGTCATTTGCCGTCATCCCGCCATCCACCCGCAACGTCGCCGCTTCGCGCGGAGCGGAGGCGCTGGCGGATGCCCAATCCGCCGTCATCGCCTCTAGCAGATCGCGGGTTTGATAGCCGACGCTTTCCAACGCGGCGCGGGCCAGTTCGGCCGGGCCCGAGTTGCGGGTCAATCCGTACACCGCGCCCCGGCAATCGGGCCGCCAATAGGGTGCGCCAAGCCCGGTAAAAGCGGGCACCAGCACCACGTCCTGGCCCGGATCGGCCTTGATCGCCAGGGGCAGGGTTTCCTTGGCCTCACGGATAATTTTCAACCCGTCGCGCAGCCATTGCACGACCGCACCCGCGATAAAGATCGACCCCTCCAGCGCGTAGGTGGGTTTGCCGTTCAACTGATAGGCGATGGTGGTCAGCAGGCGGTTTTGGCTGGTGACCATCTGATCGCCGGTGTTCAGCAGGGCAAAGCAGCCGGTGCCATAGGTGGCTTTCAGCATGCCGGGGGAAAAACAGGCCTGCCCGACGGTGGCGGCCTGTTGATCGCCCGCCACGCCAAGGATCGGGATCTCGCGGCCAAAAAGATCGGCGCGGGTCATGCCGAAATCGGCGGCGCTGTCGCGGACCTCTGGCAGCATCGTCATCGGAACGCCCATCAGCGCGCAGATATCGGCGTCCCACGCGCCGGTTTTGATATTGTAAAGCATGGTCCGGGCGGCGTTGGTGGCATCGGTGGCATGGGTGCGACCACCCGTCAGTTTCCAGATCAGAAAACTGTCAACGGTGCCGAAGGCCAGCTCGCCTTTGGCGGCGCGGGCGCGGGCGCCGGGGATGGTATCAAGCAGCCATTTGACTTTGGTGGCCGAGAAATATGGGTCCAGCAGCAGTCCGGTGCGGGCGGTGATCATCGGGCCGTGGCCTTCGTCGCGCAATTTGGCGCAGATATCTGCCGTGCGGCGGTCTTGCCAGACGATGGCGTTGTGGATTGGTTGGCCGGTTTTACGATCCCAGATCAGGGTGGTTTCGCGTTGGTTGGTGATGCCGATGGCAACGATATCGCGGGCCGTGATGCATGCCTTTTCAATCGCCGCCCGAGCGGTGCCTGCCGTGGTGGCCCATAAATCAGTAGGGTCATGTTCGACCCAGCCCGAGGCCGGGAAATGTTGCGGGAATTCTTCCTGAGCGGTTGCGATGACTTTGAGATGGCCATCAAAAATGATCGCGCGGGACGATGTGGTGCCTTGGTCGATGGCGAGGATATGGGGCATTTTGGGCCTATCGGATCAGGTGTGTCCACGCGTGGACAGAAGGGTGGTGTGTGGTATTTCAAGGGGTTAGATGGGGGTGTTTAACGGTTTGTTAGGGTTTGGGCAGGAGGAAGGCGGCGCGGGTTTCACCCACCCTACACGAGGCTTGGGTCGCAAAGAAAGATGAGTATTTAAGCCAAGATGAAACGCAATTTTAGGTAAGCTTTAGCAGTCAGGTGTTTTTAAATATAAAAACGGGCGGGGTGATATCCCCGCCCGCAGTCGTTCAAATTAAGGGCTTATTGTGCCCAGGACTTGATCAGCTCGTCATAGGAAATCGTAACACCTTGCGGCTTTTCGTTCTCCAGTTTGGCCACAGGCGAACCTGGTGCATCAAGCCAGACTTGTGGATCAACGACCTCGTTCATCTTCGGGCCGATATCGCCTTGGACGCCAGATTTCTCAATCCGCTCCATGACCTTTTCTTGTTCAGCACACAAGGAATCCAGCGCTTCTTGTGGGGATTTTTCACCCGACATGGCATCGCCGATATTCTGCCACCACAGCTGCGCCATCTTCGGATAATCCGGGATGTTGGTGCCGGTTGGCGACCACTGAACGCGGGCTGGTGAGCGATAGAATTCGATCAGGCCCCCCAGTTTGGGTGCGCGATCGGTGAAGTGCTGCGAGTTGATGGTGGATTCACGCGCAAAGGTCAGGCCGACATCAGACTTTTTCAGATCGACCGTTTTCGAGGTGACGAACTGGGCATAAAGCCAGGCCGCCTGTGCGCGATCAACCGGCGTGGATTTCAGGATCGTCCATGATCCCACGTCCTGATAGCCGATCTTCATGCCTTCTTGCCAGTAAGTGCCGTGGGGCGAGGGCGCCATACGCCATTTTGGCGTGCCGTCCGCGTTCACCACGGGCAGACCGTCTTTCACCATATCGGCGGTGAAGGCGGTATACCAAAACATCTGCTGGGCAATTTCACCCTGAGCCGGAACTGGACCCGCTTCACCAAAGACCATACCTGCGGCTTCTGGCGGAGAGTAGTTTTTCAGCCAATCAATCGCCTTGGTCACAGCATAGACCGCAGCCGCATCGTTGGTGGCACCGCCACGCGAAGTGCAAGACCCGACAGGGCGTGAGTTTTCGTCAACCCGCACGCCCCATTCATCGACTGGCAAGCCGTTCGGGGTGCCAACGTCCGACATACCGGCCATCGACATCCACGCATCGGTGTAACGCCAGCCAAGCGAGGGGTCTTTCTTGCCGTAATCCATGTTGCCATAGACTTTGGCCGGACCGCCCGCATAGGTCATATCGCGGCCGGTAAAGAACACCGCGATATCTTCGTAGGCCGACCAGTTGACCGGAACGCCAAGATCATAGCCGAACTGGGCTTTGAAATCGTCTTTGGTTTTCTGATCGTTGAACCAGTCGTAGCGGAACCAGTACAGGTTGGCGAACTGCTGGTCGGGAAGCTGATAAAGCTTGCCGTCCGGGGCCGTGGTGAACTTGGTGCCGATAAAGTCGGCCAGATCAAGCCCGGGGTTGGTGACGGCAGCACCTTCGCCTGCCATCCAGTCGGTCAGGTTGCGGGCCTGCTGATAGCGCCAGTGGGTGCCGATCAGATCGCTGTCGTTGACATAGGCGTCATAGATATTCTCGCCCGTCTGCATTTGGGTTTGCAGCTTTTCAACAACGTCGCCTTCGCCGATCAGATCATGCGTCACCTTGATGCCGGTGATCGCAAAGAACGCATCAGCCAGCTGTTTGGATTCGTAGACATGGGTGGTCAGGGTTTCCGAGGCCACTTTGATCTCCAGGCCTGCATATGGCTTGGCGGCGTCGATAAACCATTGCATTTCGGCCTCTTGTCCGGCGCGGTCAAGCACCGACAGCGGCCCGATTTCGGCATCGAGGAAGGCTTTCGCCGCCTCCATATCCGCCCAGGCGGGTGCGCCCAGAGCCATCAGCGCAAGCGCCATGGCGGTTGATGTTGCACGTAATCTCATTTAATTCCTCCCAGAATGTTGAGACAGTTGGTTTGGCAGTTTCAGCAAGCGGGCAGGGGTTGCAGCCCCCACCTGCCCTTTTGGTTCCTGATCTAAACCCAGCGGAACACCGCTGCGGCATAGATCAGGCAGACAATCAGCGCGGCCCACAACAGGTCTGCGCCGAAGACGCCGAGCCAGCCGATATGAATAAAGGCCGAGCCCAAAAGGGTAATAAACAACCGATCGCCGCGTGTGGTTTCAATGCGCAGAACACCGGTGCGCGGGGTTTCGGGGTATTTGATTGCCAGCACTGTGAAGGTGATCAGCAACAGCGCTATGACGATAAAGAAGATCGCGGTGGGGTAAGTCCAAGCCATCCATGCCATGATTTATACCCTTCCCAGGGCAAAGCCCTTGGCGATGTAGTTGCGCACGAAATAGATCACCAGCGCACCGGGGATGATGGTTAAGACGCCGGCGGCGGCCAGAACGCCCCAGTCCATGCCCGAGGCGCTGACAGTACGGGTCATCGTGGCGGCAATGGGTTTGGCGTTGGTGGCGGTCAGGGTGCGCGACAGCAGCAGTTCCACCCAAGAGAACATAAAGCAAAAGAACGCCACCACGCCGATGCCTGATGCGATCAGCGGCATGAAGATTTTGATGAAAAACCGCCCAAAGGAATATCCGTCAATATAGGCCGTCTCATCAATTTCCTTCGGCACGCCGCGCATGAAGCCTTCCAAAATCCACACCGCCAGCGGCACGTTGAACAAACAATGCGCCAAGGCGACGGCGATATGGGTGTCGAACAGGCCGATAGAGCTGTAAAGTTGAAAGAACGGCAGCGCGAACACGGCAGGCGGGGCCATGCGGTTGGTCAGCAGCCAGAAGAATAGATGCTTGTCGCCCATGAACCGATAGCGCGAGAACGCATAGGCGGCGGGCAGGGCCACCGTGACCGAAATCACTGTGTTCATCACCACATAAATGATGGAGTTGACATACCCCATATACCATGCCGGATCGGTCAGGATGGTGGCATAATTGGCAAAGGTCAGGTTTTGCGGCCACATCGAAAAGGTCGAGGTGATCTCGGTGTTGGTCTTCAGGCTCATGTTGATCAGCCAATAGATCGGGATCAGCAGGAACAGCAGGTAGATCGTCATAACGATGGCAGAGCCTTTGATACGCATCATACGCCATCCCGTTTATCAAGGTTGGTCATCACGGTGTAGAACACCCATGAAATCAGCAGGATGACCAGGAAATACATGATCGAAAACGCCGCCGCCGGGCCCAGATCGAACTGGCCGATGGCCATTTTCACAAGGTCGATGGACAGGAACGTGGTGGCATTGCCGGGGCCACCGCCGGTGACGACGAAGGGTTCGGTGTAGATCATGAAACTGTCCATAAAGCGCAGCAGAACAGCGATCAGCAGCACGCCCTGCATCTTCGGCAGTTCGATATAGCGAAACACCGCCAGCCGCTTGGCCTGATCAATCTTGGCGGCCTGATAATAGGCCTCGGGGATGGATTGCAGCCCGGCATACGACAGCAGCGCCACCAGCGATGTCCAGTGCCAGACATCCATCACGATCACTGTGGCCCAGGCGTCCAGCGTGTTGTTGGTATAGTTATATTCGATCCCCAGAGCCGACAAAGTATGGCCCAACAGGCCGATATCAACGCGGCAGAAAATCTGCCAGATCGTGCCAACCACATTGAAGGGTACCAAAAGGGGCAGGGCCATCAGCACAAGGCAAAACGATGCCCAGAAGCCCTTTTTCGGCATGTTCAGCGCCACGAAAATACCCAGGGGCACCTCGATGGCCAGGATGATCGCCGAGAAAACCAGTTGCCGCCACAGCGCCTCGTGCAGGCGGTCTGACGCGATCATTTCCTCAAACCAGCCGACGCCTTCCCAGAAGAATTCGTTGTTGCCGAAGGTGTCTTGGACGGAATAATTCACCACTGTCATCAAGGGGATAACGGCGGAAAACGCCACCAGAACCAGCACCGGCAGCACCAGAAACCATGCTTTGTTGTTTTGGGTCTTATCCATCAGATGGCCGCTCCGGTGATGCGCCAATCGTCGGCGTAGACGCTGATTTTATCTGGTGCAAAGCTGACGAACACCTCATCGGCGGCGATGGGTGTGCCTTCGGGCGCGATGATGTTGAAGGTGGTACCTGCGACTTCGCCGCGCAGGATGCGGTGACGGCCGACATCTTCGATGCGCTTCAGGGCAAAGGGCAGGCCCATGTTGCGCGACAGTGTTGCGAATTCCGGGCGAATGCCGATCTGCATGCGGCCATTGTTTGGGGCGTATGTCGCGCCCAACGGAACCGATATGCCGTTCACCTGCGCGGTTTGGCCTTCAATCCTGGCCTCCAGCAGGTTCATCCCCGGCGAGCCGATGAAATAGCCCACGAACGTATGCGCCGGGGTTTCAAACAATTCCTGCGGCGTGCCCAGTTGCACCACCCGGCCTTCGGACATCACCACCACTTTATCGGCAAAGGTCAGCGCCTCGGTCTGGTCATGCGTGACGTAGATCATCGTATGGCCAAATTCGCGGTGCAACGATTTCAGCTGCGTGCGCAATTCCCATTTCATATGCGGGTCGATCACCGTCAGCGGCTCGTCAAACAAAATGGCGTTGACATCTTCGCGCACCATGCCGCGCCCAAGGCTGATCTTTTGCTTGGCATCGGCGGTCAGGCCGCGCGCCTTGTGGTTCAGCCGATCCTCCATCCCGATCATATGGGCGATGTGATCGACGCGGGCGGCGATATAGGCGGCATCCATGCCACGATTGCGCAACGGAAAAGCAAGGTTATCGCGCACTGTCATGGTGTCATAGACCACGGGAAACTGGAAAACCTGGGCTATGTTACGGGCGGCGGTGGGGGCATCCGTCACGTCCTGCGCGCCAAACAGCACCCGGCCATGGCTGGGATGCACAAGGCCAGAGATGATGTTCAGCAACGTGGTCTTGCCGCAGCCGGAAGAGCCCAGCAGCGCATAGGCCCCGCCATCCTGCCAGACGTGATCCATCTCTTTCAGCGCAAAATCGGCATCAGATTTTGGGTTGGCGACATAGCTGTGGGCGAGTTTTGAGAGCGTAATTTCAGACATTATGCAGCCTTCGCATAGGCCGCAGGTGCCGCAAGCACCCCGGAGGAGTTGAAAAGATAAACATGGACCGGGTCCAGCCACACCGAGATTTCCGCCCCGGCGGCAAGGTGATGCACGCCGTGAACCAGGCCAACCCAGCGATCGGCACCATGGATCAGGTGCAGAAAGGTTTCCGATCCGGTGATTTCGGTCACAGACAACCGGCAGGGAAGTTCTATCGCTGCATCTGATTGTTTATGCATTTCCAGATGGTTGGCACGAAATCCCGCCTGATAGGCACCGTCAGGAATGGCCGCAAAACTGCCCGTTGCCGGAACGCTTGCGGCAGAGCCAAAATGGATGCGGCCATGGTCTTTGTGAACGGGCAGGAAATTCATCGGCGGGTCTGAAAACACGCGGGCCGTGATGGCATCATGGGGCAGGCGGTAGACCTGCGGTGTCGGGCCAAACTGCGTCACACGGCCTTCGTGCAGGGTGGCGGTGTTGCCGCCCAACAGCAACGCCTCTTCAGGTTCGGTGGTGGCATAGACAAAGATCGCGCCAGAGGCCTCGAATATTTTCGGGATTTCAGCGCGCAGTTCTTCGCGCAGTTTGTAGTCCAGATTGGCCAGCGGCTCATCCAACAGCACCAGCCCCGCGCCTTTGACCAAAGCCCGCGCGAGGGCACAGCGTTGTTGCTGGCCGCCCGACAGTTCCAGCGGCTTGCGCGTCAGCATCGGCGTCAGTTTCAGCATCTCGGCAGTGGATCGCACGGCGCGGTCAACTTCGGCCTGCGAAATGCCCATCAGGCGCATGGGCGAGGCGATGTTGTCATACACGCTCATCGCCGGGTAGTTGATGAATTGCTGGTAGACCATGGCCACTCGGCGGTCTTGCACCCGCATGCCGGTCACATCGGATCCATTCCAGAAAATGCGGCCTGTGCTGGGGGCATCCAGACCCGCCATCAGCCGCATCAGGCTGGTTTTGCCCGACAGGGTTGGCCCCAGCAGCACGTTCATCGTGCCTTTTTCCAGCGTCAGATCGGTGGGGTGGATATGTGTCCGCCCTTCCAGCTGACGCGATACGCCCTTGAATTCCAGCGCCATATCCGCCCCCTATTCCGCCGCCGGGGCAACAGCCGCCGGGGGGGATGATGTTTGCGTTAACGCCATCGCCGCATCAATTGCTGCGATTTGGTCTGCAGTCAGCCGCAGCCCCAGCTTGGTGCGCCGCCAGACCACATCTGCGGCGGTGCGCGCGTATTCGCGGTTTATCAGCCAGCTTAACTCAACTTGGCTGAGTGTCGCGCCAAAATCGCGACCCAGATCAGAATAAGATTTTGCCCCGGCCAGCATATCGGCGGCCTCGGTGCCATAGGCGCGGATCAGGCGGGCGGCGTGGGGTTCGGTCAGATACGGATGATCAGCGCGCAGTTTGGCGCGCAGGGCCGCGACGCCATCATGCGGAAAGTTGCCGCCGGGCAGCGGGGCGCGGGCGGTCCAGTTGCCGGTGGCCTTGGGAAAGAAGGGGATCAGTTTCGCCAGCGCCTCTTCGGCCAGCTTGCGATAGGTGGTGATCTTGCCGCCAAACACGTTCAGCAACGGTGCGCCGGACTGATCAAGGCTAAGGACATAGTCCCGGGTGGCGGCGGTGGCTGATTTTGCGCCGTCATTATACAAGGGGCGCACGCCGGAATAAGTCCACACTACATCAGCGCGGGTGACGGGTTTGGCGAAATACTGGCTGGCGAAATTGCACAGATAGTCGGCCTCTTCGTCAGTGCAGACGGCATCGCTGGGCGAGCCTTGGTGATCGTGATCGGTTGTGCCGATCAGGGTGAAATCCTGCTCATAAGGGATCGCAAAGATGATGCGGCCATCGGTGCCTTGGAAGAAATAGCATTTGTCATGGTCATAAAGCCGTTTGGTGACGATATGGCTGCCGCGCACCAGCCGCACGCCTTCGGAGGAATTGATCCGGGCCACATTGCGGATGATGTCTTCAACCCAAGGACCACCGGCATTGACCAGCGCGCGGGCGGTGATAACGGACTGGCCATGCGGGCCGTCAACGGTGATCTGCCAACGGCCATCGGCGCGATTGGCTGACACGACGCGCGTGCCGACCATGATGCGCGCGCCGTTGGCTTCGGCGTCACGGGCGTTCAGCACGACAAGGCGGCTGTCTTCAACCCAGGCGTCGGAATATTCATAGGCGCGGGTGAATTTGGGGTTCAGCGGGCGGCCTGCGGGATCGGTGGTCAGATCAATCGTGCGGGTGCCGGGCAGAATTTTGCGGCCCCCAAGATTGTCATAAAGGAAGAGGCCAAGGCGGATCAGCCAGGCCGGGCGGCTGCCCTTCATCCAGGGCATCACAAAGGACAGCAGTTTTGAGGTGGGTGTGTCGCCTTCAAAGCGCATGTCGCGGTGATAGGGCAGCACAAAGCGCATCGGCCAGCTGATATGCGGCATGGCGACGAGCAGCGTTTCGCGTTCGGTCAGCGCCTTGGCGACCAGCCCGAATTCGAAATATTCCAGATAGCGCAGCCCGCCGTGAAACAGTTTGGTAGAGGCACTGGACGTGGCTTGCGCCAAATCGCCCATTTCCGCCAAAGCCACCGAAAGACCCCGCCCCGCCGCATCACGCGCGATGCCGCAGCCATTGATGCCGCCACCGATGATGAACAGATCAACCGGAGTTGATATGTGGTTCGCTGGATGCACGCCGTTCCCCCCGATGCAACGCAGCACCCACAAGAAAGCATTCAGCGCCGCCTGTCAAAGAAAATATTCGTTTGTGCGCGCTTTTGTTAAATTCGCACATTTACGGTCAGAAACCGTTCAAAATACTTTGGGAAAAATGGGAAAAAATCAGACCCGATAAAGATCGAACAGGATGGCGCAGGCACACTGCGCTTTGATGACGCAGCAATTTTGCGATAAACACCACATGACCTTGGGGAAATTCTGTGCCACCACTGAGAGGCGCGGCGCATTGCCAAGAGACCGCCGCAGGGACAGACAGATATGGCGCTTAGCTTTCGGCAGACGGAAATTCTTGAAATCGCACGGTCCGAGGGCCGCGTGGTGGTGGAACTGTTGGCCGACCGCTTTGGCGTGACGCTGCAAACCATTCGCCGCGATCTGACCGATCTGGCCGATTCGGGGCTGCTGGACCGGGTGCATGGCGGGGCGGTGCCGCGCACAGGGGTCAGCAATTTTGGCTATGAAGACCGCCGCCGGATGAACGACGCGGCCAAAGCCGCGATTGGCCGGGCCTGCGCGCAGGCCATCCCGAACAATTCGTCGATGATCCTGAACCTTGGCACCACCACCGAAGCGGTGGCGCGCGAATTGCTGAAACACAGCAATATCACCGTGGTGACCAACAACATCAACGTCGCCAACATCCTGATGGCAAACGAGACATGCGAGATCATGGTGGCAGGTGGGGCGCTGCGCCGGTCGGATGGCGGGTTGGTCGGCGATCTGACGACTGATTTCATGAGCCAGTTCAAAGTGGATTACGCGGTGATCGGGGCTTCGGCCCTGGATCAGGACGGCGATTTGCTGGACTTCGATCTGCCCGAGGTGCGGGTGTCGCGCGCCATCATCCGCCAATCGCGGCAGGTGTTTCTGGTGACCGACGCCTCAAAGTTAGAGCGATCCGCCCCGGTGCGGTTGGCGTCACTGTCGGAAATTGACGTGGTGTTTACCGACACCGCCTTTCCCGACGCATTGCAGAAAAAATGCCGCGACTGGGACACAGAAATACGTATCGCGTGAGGTCGGGGTGATCTTGGGGTGGCAAAGCGGCGGGCTTGGTGTAGGATTTGGGGTAAGTGCAACCTGAGGAGACGATAATGGCTAAAGGTATGAGCAAACCGGGTAAAGAAACCAAGAAGCCGAAAAAAGAAAAGCCAAAGGTGATTGCGGCTGCGGCCAGCACCAAGGGCGGGGTGACGATCAACAATCCTAAGGCAAAAGTCTGACTTTTTGGCCGAAAGAAAAAGGGGGGTTTCACACCCCCGTCCCAATCGCCACAGCGATTGGGACTCCCCCGTGGGATATTTTTGAACAGAAAAAGCGCAAATTTGAGATAAAGTTTAACGGGTTAGGCGGGCATACCTGCCGCATTTATCCCTATTGCCTATGGTCCGGCACTTTGCCGGAGGGGGCAAGATAGGGGCGGGTGACGTCACGTAAAGCGATGTCCAGCGATTCAAGCGTCAGCGCGATTGATCCATCGCCCGCTAAGATCAAGTCGGCACGGCCTGTGCCATCGGGGCCGGGATGATACGATATATGCAGTAGCGAAAGCACAGTGTCGGTATCGGCGCGGTCGATGCCCATGGTTTGCACCGCAAGCACATCGTTGAACACCAGCAGCGATTGCACCCGTTCATAGCGGCGGTTGGCGGCCTGGGCTTGGGCACGGTCTTCCCAGCGAAAGCGGTTCAAGAGCAAGGCAAAGCGACGGCGGGATTTAGCATAGGCCATTTCGGTGATCGGGAACACCGCGTCTTGCAGCAGGGCCGACAGAACAGACAGGCTTTCGCTGTCTTGTGCGGCCAGACTTAGGGGCGCATCGTCGCCATCTTCGAACCGCGCGTCACTCATCCCTTGACGCGTTCAATTTCGGCGCCGACGCCGCGCAGCTTGTCCACCACCCGTTCATAGCCGCGATCAAGGTGATAAACGCGGCTGACCACGGTTTCGCCTTCGGCCGCAAGGCCTGCAAGGATCAGACTAACCGATGCCCGCAGATCGGTGGCCATCACGCGCGCGCCGCGCAACTGATCCACACCCGTCACCGTGGCAGTGCCGCCATGCACGTCAATTTTGGCCCCCATGCGCAAAAGTTCGGGCGCATGCATAAAGCGGTTCTCGAAGATCCTTTCCTCCAACACCGACACGCCGGTGGCCGTGCACAGCAGCGCCATCATCTGCGCCTGCAGGTCGGTGGGGAAGCCGGGGAAAGGTTCGGTGGTCACGTTGACCGCCGACACCCGGCCATTTTTGCGTGATACTTTCAGCCCGCGGTCGGTTTGGGTAACGGAAACGCCCGCCTGATCCAGTTTTTCGGCAAAAGCCCCCACCAGATCGAGCCGCCCGCCCAGACATTCCACCTCGCCGCCGCAAATCGCGGGCAGCAGCATATAGGTGCCAAGCTCTATCCGGTCGGTGACCACCGGATGCGTCGCCCCGCCTAACCGGTCGACGCCCTGAATGGTAATGGTGCTGGTGCCTTCCCCGTCAATCTGCGCGCCCATCCGGCGCAGGCATTGCGCCAGATCGACGATCTCAGGCTCGCGCGCGGCGTTTTTCAACACGGTGGTGCCTTTGGCCAAGGTGGCCGCCATCAAGGCGTTTTCGGTGGCCCCGACCGAGACGAATGGGAAGTCAATCACAGCGCCGTGCAGCCTGCCACCGGTGGCCTTGGCATGGATGTAGCCATCGCGCAGATCAAGCTGTGCGCCCATCGCCTCCAGCGCCATCAAGTGCAGATCGACGGGCCGCGCGCCAATGGCACAGCCGCCGGGCAGCGACACAATCGCATGGCCATCGCGCGCCAACATCGGCCCGAGCACCAGAATAGAGGCGCGCATTTTGCGCACGATGTCATAATCGGCGGTGTGGTTGTCGATCTTGTGCGACGACAATGCCAGCACCAGACCGTCTTGCAGGCTGGCCACCTCGGCCCCCAAAGACTGCAACAGCTGCGTCATCGTGGCGATGTCAGACAGGCGGGGCGCATTGGTCAGGGTCAGCGGTTCCTCTGACAACAAGGTCGCAGGCATCAGCGTCAGACAAGCGTTCTTGGCCCCCGCGATTGCGATGGTGCCATTCAGCGGGCCGTTGCCCTTTACCAGGATCGAATCCATTGCCGTGCCTCACTCGTTTTTATCGTTACCTGATGGACCGGGGTCTGCGCCTGCCCGCGCCCGGGCCTGACCCTTGCGCCGTGCCATATTCGCCTTCAACGCCGCCTTCAAGCGGGCATCCCGGACCGATGCTTCGGTTTTCAGTTTTGCAGGCGCGGTGATCGGCGAAGGAGCCACGTTTGGGCGCGCTTCCGCAGGCCTGTCGGCTGCCCGTTTGGCCCGCTTTGGTTCAGGAATATCGGTGTCTTTGTTCATCCGTCAGTCCTAGCGCAGGCCCGCGAAAGGGTCCAGAGATGTCACGCTATTAGGCGGCAGATAGCGCTTGCACGCCGCCGCGATTGCGTCTAATCACCCGCCACGCAGCGCATGGCACGCCCCGCTGCAAACGGCGCTGTGGTAGCTCAGTGGTAGAGCACACCCTTGGTAAGGGTGAGGTCGAGAGTTCAATCCTCTCTCACAGCACCATATTTTCCCAATAATTCCTGATACATACGCGAAATCAAGACCCTAGCCCTATCTTTGTCCTACAAATACTAGGACAAAAAATTAGGGCGCTCAATCGTGATCAAGGTCAAATACACTAAGCAGCGTAGCGGCTACTACCATTTGAACATTCCAATCCCAGCCCCGATACGGCACGAATACGCGGGGAAAGTAGCGTTTGAACGCAGCACGGGGACTACAGACCCAAAGGAAGCCGAACGGCAAGTTGCTGCACAGCGCGTCACCTTTGATATTCAGACTAGAGCCGCACAGCGAAAGGCCGATCAAGCGCGCTTAAAGACGCTTTTAGACCCTGCCGACGCGGCAACAGTGGAATCTCTAGGCGGCGCGGAAAACTTGCCAAATGCGGTTGAAGACTTGCGCAAGCAAATGGCGTTTTTGATCGCAGGACAGGGCGCGACCGGGTTTGCAGATGATGAAGACCTGCCTCCGGACGTCATACGCGATATTCAGATCAAGGCTGAAATGGCAGCAAGCCAAGCGTTTCAAGACACTATCACTTCGGAAATTCGCAGGCTAAAAAGCGCCGCCGCTACGCTAGGGGAAGCCGTCCCCCCGGCCCCAAAATTCATTGATGAAGGGGTCACAGGAATCCGCCAACTTGCCGAAAGGATGGCTAACGACAAAAGCTACACCAAACAATTCCGGGATTCCCTGCGCTACACCGTCCGCAGGTGGGTGGAACTGCACGGCGACGTGCCTATCGGTAAATGGGAAAAGTCACATCTAAGTACCTTTGCAGATGCATTGAAAGGCCTTCCCATAACCCGTGAAAAGCGGATTCAAGACCTGTCTATCCGTAAGTGTCTGATCCGAAACTAGTTGAGTGAATTCAGTCCTTTGTGATTCTGTTCGGTTGTGACACTGAACGGAGATCACAATGGCTTGGACCGAACTCA
>JAYUHO010000245.1:0-11522 GCA_043766915.1 Cypionkella sp. | reverse complement strand
CTTGGCCTGCGCCAAACCCCCAGTCTGCCGCCCCTGGCCCATGGCGAGGAGTGGCAGGTGCATGGCGGCGGGTTTTATCACATCCAGAAATACCTCGTCGCCCCCGATATGATGCCAGACCACCTGACCTGGTTCAAATGGGAGAGTTATGCGACGTGGTTGTCGGGTTTCGCCATGCTGGTGCTGGTCTATTACCTCGGCTCCGAGCTTTACCTGATCGATCCCGCCATCGCTGATCTGACCGCGCCCCAAGCCATCGCGATTTCGCTGGGCAGCCTGGCGTTCGGCTGGATCGTCTATGATCTGATTTGCAAAAGCCGCTTTGGCGATGACAACACCCGGCTGATGATTGGTCTTTACATCATTCTGGTCGTGATGAGTTGGGGCTACACTCAGGTCTTTACCGGGCGCGCCGCCCTGCTGCATCTGGGCGCGTTTACCGCCACGATCATGTCGGCCAACGTGTTCATGATCATCATGCCCAATCAGCGCATCGTGGTGGCCGATCTGAAAGCGGGCCGCAAACCCGATCCGAAATACGGCAAAATTGCCAAGCAACGGTCAACGCACAACAATTACCTGACGCTGCCGGTGATCTTTCTGATGCTGTCCAACCATTACCCGCTAATCTTTGCCACCCAATACAATTGGCTGATCGCATCCTTGGTGTTCCTGATGGGCGTGACCATCCGCCATTGGTTCAATTCAAGACACGCGCGGCGCGGCAATCCGCATTGGACGTGGTTTGTCACGGCGGTGATTTTTATTCTGATCGCGTGGTTGTCCAGCACGCCTGCGCGCAACACCCCGGACGAGGCCACGCTGAAAGGGGCGGCGCTAACCTATGCGTCCGCGTCGGGTTTTGATGATGTGGTCAGCATAGTGCAGGGCCGCTGTTCGATGTGCCACGCGGCCGAACCCAGTTGGGAGGGCATGTATTGGCCGCCAAAAGGCGTTGTGTTGGAGACGCCCGCACAGATCGCACATGCGGCGAAGCGGATATACCTGCAGGCCGGGATCACCCATGCGATGCCACCTGCCAATCTGACCTATATCGAACCCGCAGAACGCGCGGCGATTGTGAATTGGTTCCGCGCGGCGGGTGCAGGCGGGCAGGAAAGCTAAAGCGGGTTGCAGCCGATGTGTTTGAGATTGGCTGCAACGCACTTTAGTGCTGCGCCAAAAACAGCTGCTGCCCCAAAGCCGCCGCACCAACGACGCCCGCATTGTCCATCAGTTGCGCCTGCACAACTGGCACATCGCGGAAGGGTGGCATCGCGCGCTGGCTAATTTGCGACTGCAAAAACGGCTGCATCAGATCAAACCCGGCGACGACACCGCCGCCCAAAACAACAATATCGGGGCTGTAGATATGGATCAGGTTCACCACACCTATGGCCAGCCACCGGGATTGGTCTTTGATCAACCCAACCGCCTTTGCATCGCCAGCGCGCGCCGCCACAAAAACCGCCGCACCGTCGGCAAATCCCTTGCCGCGCGCCGCTGCCGAAAACGCAGGACCGGCGGCGATGGCCTCCCAACAGCCGTGATTGCCGCAGGCACAGCGCGGCCCATCCGGTGAAATCGTCATATGTCCGACATGCGCGGCCATCCCCATGCGACCACGCTGCAAGGCTCCATCCACAATCGCGCCGCCGCCGATGCCGGTGCTGATGGTTACAAAAACCATGTTCGCATGGCCCCGACCGGCGCCGAATTTCCATTCTGCAAAGGCGGCTGCATGGCCGTCATGATCCA
This sequence comes from Cypionkella sp., assembly GCA_043766915.1. Lineage (GTDB taxonomy): Bacteria > Pseudomonadota > Alphaproteobacteria > Rhodobacterales > Rhodobacteraceae > JANNAT01. The sequence continues at coordinate 9,764 of JAYUHO010000245.1, read as the reverse complement.
GAAATGTCGGCAGACCAATGGCCGCGGCAATGCGATCCCGCAACGGATAATCGAGAAAGCCTTTGATGGTGGGCGTGGCAATGGCGATGCCGCGCTGTGCATCAAGCGGGCCGGGGGCGCAAACCCCTGCCGACACGATCGCGCCGGGTTCCTGGCCGTGCATCACTTCCAAAACCACGGCGGCGACTTGGGCCACGATGTCATCAGGCGCAGACTTTGCAGGTGTCGGGCGTTCGGCGCGGGCCAGAACCTGTCCTTCGGGCGACACCACAGCTGCCCGCATCCGGGTTCCGCCGATGTCAATTCCCAGCGCGTTCTGCCCCATTGCTATGCCTTTTTCAAACCGTGCAGCCACGCCATCCGGGCGGGCAAATCCTGTGCCCCATAGGCCAGCGATCCCATGACAACCGTTTCGGCACCCGCACGATACAACAGCGGCACCGTTTCTTCACGAATGCCGCCATCCGCCGCCAACACGCACCGCGCCGTTGCCCTGCGCGCCGCGATCAACGCCTTTGCCTGTTGCAGGCGGGTCGTTGCAGTGGGGTCCAGCCCTTGGCCTTTCACCCCAATCCGGGTGCCAAGCAGCGTCAGGATATCAATATTTTCCATAAATGCGGTGGCGGCGGACACCGGCGTTTCAACCCGCAGAACAACGCCCGCCCGCAGGCCAAGCGCCTTGATCCGCGCCAGTGCCGCCGCCGCGTTGCTATTTTCGACATGCACGCTGATCAGATCAGCGCCCGCTTCGGCAAACTGGTCGATCTGTGACAGCAGCACCGCATCATCAACCATCAGGTGGATATGAAACGGAATGTCGGTTCGCTTGCGCAGTGCGGCGACAAGATCGGGAAAAAACAACAGGCTGGGCGCGAAAACCCCATCCGCGACGTCAAGGTGATAGATGTCCGCAGAGCTGCCAACCCGTGCAAAATCCGCGTCCAGTGCGATCAGGTTAGCCGACCAGACGGAATATTCCGCGATGCAGCGCTGCGCGGGCAACGCATCGAACCAGTCAGAATTTGGTGGTGGCATCAGGCACGTCCTTTCAGGAAATTGGCGATTGCGCCTTGCATGGCGGCGATATGGGCTGCACGATTTTTGCCCTTGGGGGGCACCTCGCTGAACTGCGCGCCGGGGATCAGGGCAGCAAGGCTTTGGGCATGGCTGATCGGATGGATAAAATCTTCGTTGGTGCCAAGGATCAGAACCGGCAAGGTCAGGGCGGCAAGATCTGGGGCTGTCACGCCGGGACCGTCGGCGGAGATCCGGCGCAACAAAGCGGCCGTGGTCGCGCGCGGCTGGCGATCAAAGAACCCGCGCAGCGATTGCAAATTATCCGGGGCTTGGATTGCCAGTGCCTGCGCAACCGCGCTTTGGTCAAAGTCGGTGACATTTTGCCCTGCCGCCAGCATCTGCCCGACGACCGCATTCGGGTGCATATTGGCAGGAGCGTTTTCCGTGATCCACGCCGGACGCGCCAAAATAAGCGCGCGCACAAGATCGGGGCGCTGAACGGCAAGGCTCAGCGCAATCGCCGCCCCCATCGAAATACCGCCCACCGCAACGGGTGGTGTATCAAGCGTCGCGATCATCGCCGCGACATCATTCGTGAAGGTCGCAATTGAAAGCCGATCTTCGCAGCCCGCCGCACTTTGGCCATGGCCGCGACACTCCAGCACGGCGTGGCGAAAGCCCTGATCCGATGGAGAAATCTCGGCCGGTTGGGTGGCATCGCCGCAAAGCCCGTGCTGGAATACAACCAAAGGGCCAGTCCCGGGTTGCACATAGCCTGCAAGATCAAGGCCATCGCACCGTATCAGATGCTCATCGTATCCGTTCATAAACCAAGCCCCTGCAACCGCTGGCGCAGAAATATTGCCACTTCGGCGGCCTCATCTGCCTGCAATCCGTGGGTAACGACAGGCCCGGAAAACCCAGAGCGATGCAGCGTTGTCAGGAAATGATCAAAGTCGATCACCCCTTTTCCGGCGGGCGCAAAGCCCCCGCTTGGGTCGCGGTCTTTAGCGTGGGCCATAGCGATGCGATCAGCCAGCAGCCTGATGGCCTCGTCCACCAAAGCCCGCTGTTCATCGCCACTGGCGCGCTCAAACAGGTTGGCGGGATCAAGCACGATGCGGATACGGTCGGATTGCATTTCGTCGATCAGCCGACGGGCGGTGCTGGCCGAATTGACGATATTGGCCAGTTCCGGCTCTACCCCCAACAAAACACCGTGGGTTTCGGCAATGCCAACGGCAATCTCGAACGACGCCAGCAGATCGCGCCATGCTGCCGGCGTGGTGTTATCGGCATGCTGCGCCCATTGATCCACCGGATTGCGCGTGCCGGTGCACAGCGTGATCAGGCCGGTGGTCATCGCCGCCGCCGCTGCCGCCAGACGTGCCAGCCGCCGATGCCCATCGGCCCGCACCACCGGATCAGGGTGGATCATGTTATACGTGCCCGACACCGCAAAGATTGCCTGCCGGGTGTCGATTGCCGCCTGTCGAACGGCACCCGTGTGCTGTGGGCTGATCACATCCGGCATCGATGCCAACCCCGAACAGGCCATATTATACTGAACGCCGTCATACCCCGCAGCCGCCGCTTCTGCCAATACGGCGGCGGGCAGGGTTCCGGCAAAGGTCTTGGCGAAAATGCCGATCTGCATCACAGCCGCCCTGACACGTCGTCCAGCCGCACCGGGCGGCCAAGCGCTACCGATTGCGCAATCGCCAGCATCCCCCGCACCGAGGCGATGCCGTCGTCAATACTGGCCCCGGTCTGCGGTGTGCCGTTCAGCGCGGCTTCGGCAAATCCCTCAAGCTGCCGGCGATAGAAATGCCCGTCCGCGCCCAACGGTCGATAAGACGTGCCATCTTTTTCGCGGAAAATATCAACGTCTGACGTTTTGAAATACCACGGATTATAGGTTTTTCCGATCACCGACCCGTGCTGGCCATAAATCTGAAACCCCTCGTGCCAATCCATCCGCACGGCAACCGTCAGGTCCAGATGGCCCAAGGTTCCGGACGCAAATTCTACATCGACAAACCAGCAATACATGCCTTTGGCTTTTGACAACCGGGCCGACACGGAAACGATATCGCCCGCAAAATAGCGCGCTGTATCAACCAGATGACTGCCATGCGCCAACATGTAATACCGGGCCAGATCGGCTTTTGGATCGTCCAATGGTTTGCGCGCCTGTGCCGATTTCACGATCAGGGGCTGCACGGCATCCGTCATTGCATAGCGGTGGGTGCTGTCACAATACCACGCCTTTAGGGCAATAATCTCGCCCATTTCCGTATCAATAAAGCGTTTGGCTTCTTGCAGCCCGATGTCATAGCGCTTCATGTGGCCAACCTGAAACAGCTTTCCCGTGCGCGCAACCACTTTCGCCAGTTGTTCTGACTCTTCCAATCCCAGCGCCAGCGGCTTTTCACACAACACGTGCTTGCCCGCCTCTAACGCCCGGATCGAGGCCGGCACATGGAACGCATCCGATGTGGCGATGATGACCGCATCCAGTTCAGGGTCGGCCAGCATGGCGTCGTAATCGGCAAAGCTTTTGTGCGGCGCATGGGTTGCCGCCATCCGGTCACGCAGATCGGTTGCCACATCGCAAATCGCATAAAGCCGCGCGTTCTTTGCCTTGGTGCAACTTTCAAAATGCCCCGCCTGCGCAATCGGGCCGCAGCCCAGAACACCGACGTTCAGTTTTGTTTCTGACATTTCCGAAATTCCCTAGATAAAGCGCAGCCCTGCTTTGGCTATCGAAATTTACCGCTTTGTCTAGGCCAACTTTTACGGCCCCGGGCTTTGCCCAACCGAAAACCCACCCCAACGCGCCGCCGCATCATCAGGTTTGATCCCTGAAGCGGTTCAGGTTTTGATGGAAACTAGGACATCGGAAATCGCGTTCATGCAAAGCAAGAGGCAGCGAATTCCGATACCGGACAAACCTGAACCGCCCTAAGGTAAAAGCCAACTTCAACGCCCGGCGTATCTGATGCGATAACGTCGCTTTGAAAAACGCTTGCCCAAGTCCGCATCAGAGCAGCCGTGACCCTGCCGCCAAAGTCCGACCATGACCGCGCCCCCAACTTAGGCGCTGCGTATGCCCAACGCATTGATTTTGCGGTACAGCGTCGGGCGCGAGATGCCCAATGCAATCGCCGCTTTGCTGATATTGCCTTTGTGATGGGCCAGCGAATTTTCGATCAAGATCACCTCGGCATGTTTCAGCGACAATATCTGGGCCAGCCGCTGATGCTGTTCGTCGGTTGCCACCGCGTGGCGGTCTTCCGCAAAGGCGGGTGCCGTGATTTCAGGCGGTAAATCTGCCAGATGCACCTGCCGCGATTTCGAAAGATAATGCAGCCCCGAAATCACATTGCGCAATTCGCGCACGTTGCCGGGCCATGGATGCGCCATCAATCCATCTTGCACGTCTGATCCAAGAACCAACGGATCAAGCCCCGTCTCGGCGCTGATCTTGCGATTGTAATGTTCGGCGATCAGCAAGATATCTTCGCCCCGGTCGCGCAACCGGGGAATTTTCAGGATCACCGTGCTCAGCCGGTAAAACAGATCGCGCCGGAACCGTCCCGCCTCGACCTCGTCCAGCAACACCCGGTTGGTCAAGGATACCACGCGGACCGAGGGTTCGGATTGCCCGGGCCCATGCAGGCCCGTCAACCGTTCCTCCAGCACCCGCAGCAAAAACGGCTGCAAATCAGCGGGCAATTCGCCGATTTCATCGAGGTACAACGGTTCTGCCGCGTCACCCTGCACCGGAACCATTAACCCGTCGCCAAACATTTTCTGGGTGATCGCGCCGCAATTTATCGCGCTGAATCGGTGGGCGTTATGCGGTTTCATGTAGGAATGGATCAGCCGCGCGAACAACTCTTTGCCGACTCCGGTTTGCCCCTCTATCAACGTCGGAGTGTTAACGCCTGCAATGCGGCTGGCGGTATCAAGCGCTTCAAGGATGGCATCGCTTTTGCCGACGATTTTCAGGTCGGTATCGCGGATAACAATGCCGGGCAGGGCCATGACGAGCGGGCTACTGCTGCGCTGAAACAACGGCTGGGTTGGCTTGAACGCCAGTGCAGCCCCCCTTACATCACCGTCGAATTCAATCAGGCGGATGTCGTGGCAGCCATGCTCGGGCGGCAGGGACGCAAAGATGTTTTCTTCCGACAGCCCGTCGCGCAGATCCAGAAACCGCGTGCCCAGTCCAAGATCCTGATCGGGTCGACCCAGTTTCAGCCCGGAATTGCGGTTAAAGATCAACCGCCCAAAGCGGTCGACGATGGCAAGACCATCGCCTGATCCCGAGGTCCGGCCAGAGGGCTGGCCCATGATGGCTTCCATCAGGCGTTGGTTCAGATCGGCCTGCTCATGCTCCAGCGCCACCTCGATATCGCGGGCAACGGTCGCGGCAAAGGCGGCGTTGTGTTTTTGAAAAATCCGCGTCAGCCCCGACAGATTGATTACGCCAACGATGGATCGGTCGATCGGATCACGGATGGGTGCTGCGGCACAGCTCCAGGCTTTCATGCCTTCGCAGAAATGTTCCTCACCATGCACATAAACCGGCTGACCAGCCCAGATGGCCGTGCCAATGCCGTTGGTGCCGGACGCATGCTCACTCCACAATCCACCCACGCTCAGGTTAATTTTGCTGGCTTTGGTCAGGGTAGAATTGTCGCCAACCGTTTCAAGGATGACGCCGTCGGCATCCGTCAGGATCAGCATCGCCTCGGCGCCTGATAACAGCTCGCCGATTTGCGTCATGGATGCTCTGGTCGCGCGGCGCAGTTCGGCGTGATCGTAGGTTGATTTTCTGATTGGCGTGTTGCGCTCCAATGACGGTGCCGCGAACTGATCGGGTTTGATCCCCCGTGTATTGCTGCGCACCCAAGATTGGTAAATCACCGACCGCACGCCCGTCAGGGGCAGGCTTGGTGCATTGCGGTTGGCCAGAAACTTGCTCCACGCTCTGGAGGTTTCTTGCGGGTCCACATCGGCAAAGTCAAAACCGGGCCGGGATCCGCTCCCCGCTCCAATATGGCGCGCCCGTTGATCTGAACTCATCATTAAATCCCCTCCCGTGGATTTAATTGTAGCTTCCCCGCAAGTGTCGCATCCTCGTTTCGTGCGGGCGAACAGCCCCTTCACTAGGCAAGATATCAGGCGATCTGCAGTCGCATTTTGATGTCTTGCGCAAGATCGTCTTCGGAATAGGACCGATTGACCGGTTTGTCCGCCAGATCGGCGATCTGGTCATAGAGGTCTGGATCCAGCGGGGTGAAAAACCCATTGGCGGCGGTGGCGATGACAAATTGCATCATGCCATTGATCCGCTTCAACTGACCCAGAAAATGCAACTGTATGCCAGAGCTGGTATCGGCAAGAACGACGCGGCCATTGATGCTGATTCGCAGATAGGGCACCGGCACATCCGGCAGCCGTGGACGGGCCTGATCAACGAAAATCAACCCCTGCGCCTGTGGCCCGGGGGCAGCTTTTTTCGCCTGGTCTGCCGAATATTTGCCACCGCTTAGCGTGTCTGCAAGCTTTTCAATCGTGCCCCAGTTGCGGGCAAGATGCTGTTTCGCCTGTTGATCTTCGGCGCGTGGGCCGGTTTTCTTTGAGAATATGTCCAACAAGCACACTCCTTGGTCCGTGGTCACGTTGTGCGACCATTTGTCATCTGCCAGAACTTTAGGCGTCGTGCATCATCGTGCTGTTAGTTTGATCTTGTAGCATATCGGGCCGATTTGGACCTATCTGATCTGCAAACATCATCAAAACGTTACAGATGTAACGATACGTTACAGTCTGGCCGATCTGCGGTTCAGTTTGGACGCGCCGCGCTTTGAGTTTCGGGCGGGTTTGCAATCTTGGCACCCAACCGGCCATCGCTGATCCAGCGGGCTGCCAGCACAAAGGCTCCGGTGGAAAAATCGCGTCCGTGGGCGGCGATCATTTCCTCTCCGATCAGCGCAATGCGTTGAAAGAAGGCATCTTTGCTTTTTTCGTCACCGGTCAGTTCAATCGTGGTTTCCGTCGCCATTGTCGTACCTTTCAGGATTTGAACATGCTGTCTGGGAATTCAACCAAGGCCGCAGAGCCATCGGTTCCCGCCAGCGCAAGAAACGTGCCCGTGTTGGACCATGCCATCGCAGTGATTGCCGCCCCGGTGTTTTCACGCAGCAAAATCTCGGACGGTCGGCCAATTTCCGCCAGGCTGAGCAAACCGTTGGCATAGCCCACCGCCACCAGATTGCGGGTCGGGCAGGTGGCGATGGCGGTGATCAGCACCAATCCTGCCTTGGCCGAAGTGATCGGGGCTTTGTCGTCCAGCCCCCAGGCGGTGACGCGGTACGCCCCTGCCGCAACGACCGAGTTGGTCAAACTGTTAAAGCCGATGCTGCGAACCGGGGCAGGAAAATTGCTAAAGATCACGGCTGCACTGACAGCTGTTTCGATGATGCAAAAGCCGCCCGCGCCCAATGTGGTGGCAATCCAGCCCCCGCTGCTGTGCCAGATGATTTCAGAAGGCGATCCGGCAACAGGGATGTGCCGTGCAGGCTGATCAAGCGCATGTGCCGCCCAGCACGACACACCCTGCGCATGCGCCACGGCCAGCGTCTGGCCATCCGGCGAAAACCCGATGCCGCTGATCGGTGCGGGCGCGGTCAGCGTGACGGGCGTGTTGGCATTGGCAGGCGTTACGTGCAGTGCGTCGCCAACCGCATAGGCAAGACTGCTGCCATCCGGTGACAGGGCCACTGTGGTGATCGGGCCGCTGGCCTTGGCGGGCAGATGCACGGCAATGCCGCCCGGCGTCAGGGTATTGATCCGGCCATTGTCTTTGGCAAAGGCGAAATTTGTCTCGCCATGCGGCACCACGGCTGAGGTGCGCCCGACCGCGTAATCGGCGGCTTTCAGCGGCAACACCGGTTTGCTGCGCGGCGCAATCGTCAGGCGCCCGGTATCAACAGCCAATCGCACCCGGGCGTTTGAGGCATCTTTATCGGCCGTCGCCGCCAGATGCACACTGCCATCAGCGCAAGCAAAGGCCACAGCCGTGTCGGCGGTGTTAAACGTCACCCCGGTCGCAGGCGAGGCCAGCACCCAATCGCGGGCGATCAGGTCAAACAGTTGCAGGTGCGCGCGTTCGTCTTTCATCTTCTTCCCCTAAGCCTGACACAATGCCGCGATATCGGCGTTGACCTGCGCCATCAGGTCTTCCAGTTTTGCAATGTCATGCTCGGTTTCGGCCAAAGCGGCTTTCAACACGGCCTCCTCTGCCATCAGCCCCTCAAGCCGCTGCTCGTCCTCGATGGAGGCCTTACCTTCAGCCAGATCGCGTTCGGCGCACATAACCTCAATTTCTTTGCCCGACACCCGCTGGCGGCGGCTGAGAAGTTTAGAGGTTTCCGCACTTGTCGTCAGAATCAGCGCGACCCGCATTTTCTGCAGATCGGCCATCTTTTCGGAAATGTCTGTTACATCAGCCATCTGACCACCTATGAAAGATTGCTCCCCTGTCGGGCCACAAAACAGCACAGGCATTCTTTGTAGGGCGTTCACCGGCCGCGCAAAACAAAATCGAAAAACCGCGTCAGTCGTCACATTTCGTTACACTGCGTCACCCTTCGTTACACAAAATTTTCTGTTTGGTTGTGGCGCGATTCCACGCCTTACTCCCCTACATCGAACAAGACGACACCGCCGGGCCACATGTCCGGATCGGTTCAAGAACGAAGGAAGGGAGGCCTGCGTTGATACCATATCCAGTTGATATTTCAACGTCTTGGATGCCTGCCGATCATATGGATCGCAGTTCTCTGACCTTTGCCAACGTCACTGCCCACACCCCCTTCATCATGAAAGGTGAGCACCAATGTCGACTTTGACGCTGAACAAGATCACGTCGCAAAAAGGCATATCGGTTGCCGATGCGACGAAGAAAATCGCCGACCTTGGGTGGAATCCTTCTTACGTTCAAGAAGCGATGACCTACCCGACAGACTACAAAATTACCAAAGCCCCGCGTGACCCGATGAAGCAAGTGCTTCGGTCTTATTTCTCGATGCAAGAGGAAAAGGACAACCGGGTTTATGGTGCCTTGGACGCTGCTTTGCGGGGCGATATGTTCCGCAACGTGGAACCGCGCTGGGTTGAATGGATGAAGCTGTTTCTGGCGATCATCCCCTTCCCGGAAATCTCGGCGGCACGGTCGATGGCCATGGTCAGCCGTCTGGCACCGGGCGAAGATCTGCGCACCGGCTTTACCATGCAGATGGTCGATGAATTCCGCCATTCCACCATTCAGATGAACCTGAAAAAGTGGTACATGGAAAACTACATCGACCCGGCTGGGTTTGACATCACCGAAGAAGCGTTCGGAAAATGTTATGCCACCACCATCGGGCGTCAGTTCGGCGAAGGCTTTTTGACCGGCGACGCGATGACGGCGGCCTGCATGTATCTGACCGTTGTGGCCGAAACCGCGTTCACCAACACGCTGTTCGTGGCCATGCCATCAGAAGCTGCGCGCAACGGCGACTATGCCCTGCCAACGGTGTTCTTGTCGGTGCAATCCGACGAATCGCGCCACATCGGCAACGGCCATTCGTTGATGATGGCCGCGCTGAAAGAGCCGGAGAACCACCTGCTGATCGAACGCGACATGAAATATGCCTTCTGGCAGAACCATGCCATCGTCGATGCCGCCA
>JAYUHO010000244.1:0-4381 GCA_043766915.1 Cypionkella sp. | reverse complement strand
GAGCACGGGGTGGAAAAGGTGATCGCGCGGCGGGCGGCGATGGAATTGCGTGGTGGGATGACGGCAAACCTTGGCTTTGGCATATCGGCCATGGTGCCTCGGATATTGCTGGAAGAAGGTCATCCGCAGGCGGTGACTTGGGCGATTGAACAAGGCGCTGTTGGCGGTATGCCTTTGACCGGGTTTGCTTTTGGCTGCGCTTCGAATGCCGATGCCTATATGCCCAGCCCCAATCAGTTCAGCTATTTCCAGGGTGGCGGGTTTGACATGGCGTTTTTGTCGTTCATGGAAGTGGATGTTGAGGGCAATGTAAACGTCTCTAAGCTGGGGAAAAAGCCGTATCTGACCGCTGGTTGTGGTGGGTTTGTTGATATCACCGCCCATGCCAAAAAGATCGTGTTTTCCGGCTGGTTTGAAGCGGGGGCAGAGATTGCGCTATCCGATCAGGGGCTAAGCGTCACCAAACCCGGCAAGTTCACCAAGATGGTGGATGCGGTAGAACACGTCACATTCTCGGGCAAACGCGCCCGCGCGCAGGGGCAGGACGTGATGTATATTAGTGAACGCTGCGTGATCCGGCTGGAAAAGGACGGGCTGGTGGCCACCGAGATTATGCCGGGCATCGACCCCGCGCGCGATATTGTGGCGGCAAGTCATGGCCGGGTGCGGGTTGCTGAAAACGCAGTTGTGTTGCCGCTGGCGTTACTGGGCCCCGGCCCGATGGGGTGGCAGCCATGAGCGCGCTGCATCTGCACATTCGCGGACCGATAGCTGAGCTGCGGCTCGACAACCCCGCCAAGCTGAACGCGTTTACCGATCCTATGCTGCAAAGCCTTGATCAGCATTGCGCCGCGATTGACCGCAACCCTGATATTCGCTGTGTGATCGTATCGGCGGAAGGCGATCGCGCGTTTTGCACGGGCGCCGATATCAACGCTTGGGGTGATCTGACGCCTGCCGAATTTGCGCGCCATTGGGTGCGCGATGGGCATCGGATTTTTGACCGTCTTGCACGGTTGTCGAAACCCACGATTGCGGCCCTTTCGGGCCATGCTTTTGGTGGCGGGCTGGAGCTTGCCGCCGCCTGTGACATCCGGGTGATGGTGCCAAAAGCTACCCTCGCACTCCCCGAGGCGGGCGTTGGCATTGTCCCCGGATGGTCTGGCACGCAGCGGCTGGCGCGGTTGCTGCCGGAGCCTGTGATCAAGGAGATGGCGCTGTTTGGCCGCCGGATTTCCGCCGAACGGGCGCTGGCTTTGGGCTTTGTGGCCGAAGTGGCGGATGATGCCCGCGCCTGCGTCGAAGCGATAGCAACTGCGATGCTGGGGCAATCACCCCGGTCGGTTGAAGTGACCAAATACATGATCCACGCCGCGGTTGGCGAAGATACCGCCGCCATGATCGAAGCCCTTGGCAGCGGGATGATCGCCGCCAGTGCCGATAAAGCCGAAGGTGTTGCCGCCTTTCGCGCCAAACGCAAACCTGAATTTCCGGGAACATGAAGATGACAAAGCTGACGCTGATTGCCGGAACGGATGAGGTTTTGACGGATGCGCCTTTCATGGGCCGCCATTTGATTGGCGGCGTTTGGCGCGACAGTGCCGACGGGCAGACGTTTGACCGCATATCGCCGTCGCACAAGGTGGTGGTTTCGCGGTCTACCCTTGGTGGCGTTGCCGAAACCGATGCCGCGATTGCGGCAGCCCGTGCGGCCTTTGATGCGGGCGTGTGGAGCAGGGTTTCGGGCAAAGCGCGGGCGGCGGTGTTGCTGCGCGTCGCCGATTTGATCGAGGCCAATGTCGAGCCGATGGCGCGGCTGGAAACGCTGGAATCCGGCAAGCCGATCAGCCAATCGCGCGGTGAGGTATCGGGGGCTGCAGACCTATGGCGCTATGCGGCGTCTTTGGCGCGCACCTTGCATGGGGATAGCCACAACACGCTGGGCCCCGATATGCTGGGCGTGGTTCTGAAAGAACCGATTGGCGTGGTCAGCATCATCACGCCATGGAATTTCCCGTTTTGGATATTGTCGCAAAAGCTGCCGTTTGCCTTGGCGGCGGGTTGCACTTGCGTGATCAAACCGTCGGAATTAACGCCGTCTACCACCGCGATGCTGGGCGATTTGCTGGGGCAGGCGGGGCTGCCTGCGGGGGTAGTCAACATCGTGCTTGGTTACGGCGACCCGGTTGGCGCGCGAATGGTTAGCCACCATGATGTGGATATGATCACCTTCACCGGGTCCACCGGGGTGGGTAAGGCGATTGCGGCCTCTGCGGCGGGGACGTTGAAAAAGGTGGCGCTGGAGCTGGGCGGCAAGAACCCGCAAGTGATTTTCCCCGACGCCGATCTTGAAAGCGCTGCCGATGCGGTGACGTTCGGGATTTATTTCAATGCGGGTGAATGCTGCAATTCGGGCAGCCGGATTATTGTGCATGAAGAGATTGCGGCGGCGTTTATCGCCCGTGTGGTGGAATTGTCGGGGCAGGTGGCGTTTGGCGACCCACTGAACCCGGAAACGCAGGTCGGCGCGATCATATCCGACGCGCATTTGGCCAAAATCGACGGTTATGTCCAGGATGCCGTGGCAGGTGGCGCAACCGTGCATCTGGGTGGTGCCGGGCTGCAAGTGGCTGGCCTGCCGGGGAAATACTACCAGCCTACGGTGATTTCCGAAGTTACCCCCGACATGGCGATTGCCCGCGAAGAGGTGTTCGGCCCGGTCTTGGTGGTGCTGACCTTTCGCACCGCCGATGAAGCCATCGCCTTGGCCAATGACAGCACCTTCGGGCTGAGCGCGGGTGTGTGGAGCGAAAACATCCACACCTGCCTTGATTTCGCGCGCCGGGTGCAGGCGGGCACCATCTGGACCAATACCTGGATGGACGGGTTCCCGGAAATGACATTCGGTGGCATGAAACAAAGCGGGTCTGGCCGCGAAATCGGCCCCTACGGGCTAGATGAATTTCTTGAGGTGAAAACCGTGGCGATGCGGGTTGGCCGCACCCGCGCACCTTGGGTCAAGACGCGCTGACATTGTGGTCAGAGGCTGGATTAGCAACGCAGCAAAGGGAGGACAACAAATGCGTGAATATTTTGGAAAGATACTGACATTGACGACAGCTTTGGCGCTGACAAAAGCGGCCACAGCGATTGCGACGGCACCGTAAAAGAAGCCAAAGAAAGGGCCGATCAAGGCCCGCCCTGACCTGACATTGATCCCAACCCGAACCGGCCTTTTTTGGCCGCAAAGGAGTCATGCCGACATGCAAACCACTGCCAGAACCACAGCCCCGCCCGATCTGCGGACCCTGTTGCAAGGTTGGATCCCCAAGCTGGTGCTGGCCCCGTCGCTGGCGGTGACATTGCTGTTTGTGTATGGATTTATCGCGTTCAGTATCGTGCTGTCCTTTACCGGATCAAAGATGCTGCCGAAGTTCAGCTTTGTCGGGCTGCAGAATTACCGCAAGCTGTGGGCACTGGATCATTGGCATATCGCCATCAATAATATCGCCGTGTTTTCAATTCTTTACATCACCATCTGCACTGCCGTCGGCCTGCTGCTGGCGATATTCCTAGATCAGAAAATTCGTGGCGAAGGGTTGCTGCGGCCGATCTACCTGTACCCAATGGCGCTGTCGTTCATCGTGACCGGCACCGCGTGGAAGTGGTTCTTGGACCCCGGCATTGGCTTGGAGAAAACCATGCATCTGTGGGGCTGGTCCAGCTTTTCCTTTACGTGGATCAAGGACAGCCACCTTGCCATTTATTGCATCGTGCTGGCCGCTGTCTGGCAAACATCGGGCTTTGTGATGGCGATGTTTCTGGCGGGTCTGCGCGGGATTGATAATGAAATCCTGAAAGCCGCACAAATTGACGGGGCCACCACATGGCAGCTTTATCGCCGCATCGTGATCCCGATGCTGCGGCCTGCGTTTTTGTCGGCGTTTGTGATCCTGAGCCATTTGGCGATCAAATCCTACGATCTGGTGATTGCGCTGACGGGGGGCGGGCCGGGCCGGTCTACCGAACTGCCGGCCACGTTCATGTATTCCTACACCTTCACCCGCAACCAGATGGGCGTGGGGGCGGCAAGTGCGGTGACCATGCTGATGACCATCGCCGCGATCATGATCCCCTATCTCTATTCTGAACTGAAGGAGAAGAAGTGATGTCGGCTGTTACACAAGAAACTGCCGTCAACACGGGCCGCATCGCGCGTGTTTTCATCTATCTGGTTCTGCTGCTGGCCGCGTTGTTCTACCTGCTGCCGCTGTATGTGATGGGGGTGAATTCAGTTAAACCGCTGGCGGAGATTACAGGCGGCAATATGCTGGCCTTGCCGCAATCCCTTACATTTGAGCCGTGGCGGCAGGCTTGGGCC
>JAYUHO010000243.1:0-11582 GCA_043766915.1 Cypionkella sp. | reverse complement strand
CGTCCCGGTCAATGCCCTTGGCCACCCCCACCATGGCGATGTCATCCACCCCCAATTCCGACATGATGCTGGCCACCGCCGATACCTGCCCCGCCCCGCCATCAATCAACAACAGGTCCGGCCAGGCATCCGAGGTGCGGGCGGGATCTTCCTTGATCAGCCGTTCAAACCGCCGGGTCAGCACCTCTTTCATCATGCCGAAATCGTCGGAATTCGCCCCGGCATCGGATTTAATATTGAACTTGCGATACTGCGATTTCAGATAGCCATCGACGCCCGCCACAATCATCCCGCCCACCGCATTGGTGCCCTGAATGTGGCTGTTATCGTACACCTCGATCCGCTTGGGGGGTGCGTCCAGATCAAACGCATCGGCCAATCCGGCCAGCAATTTATTCTGCGTGGTGTTTTCCGCCATTTTCCGCGCCAGACTTTCGCGGGCATTGCGGGCGGCGTTTTCCACCAGTTCCGCCTTTTCACCGCGCTGCGGCACCGCCACTTCGACCCGCCGCCCGGCGCGATCCGACAACAACTGCGTCACCAGATCGGGATTTTCCACCTGATGCGACAGTAAGATCAACCGCGGCGGTTCTTTATCATCGTAAAACTGCGCCAGAAACGCCTCGAGTATTTCCGCCTCATCTGCGCCAGACCCGGTGCGTGGATAAAAATCGCGGTTGCCCCAACTTTGATTGGCGCGGATGAAAAACACCTGCACACAGGCCTGCCCGCCCTCCAGATGCAGCGCTATCACATCGGCCTCGGGCACCGACGCCGGGTTGATCCCCTGCGAGGATTGCACCTGGGTCAGCGCCTTGATCCGGTCGCGCAACGCAGCCGCGCGTTCAAATTCCATGGCGTCCGATGCGATGGTCATCTCGGCCGCCAGATTGGACTGCACCGTCGTGGTTTTGCCCTGCAAAAACCGTTCCGCATCCGCCACCAACCTGGCATAGCCCGGCGCATCAATCCGCCCGGTGCAGGGCGCGGAACAGCGTTTTATCTGATATTGCAAACAAGGCCGGGTGCGCGATTCAAACATGGCATCCGAACAGTTGCGCAGCAAAAACACCTTTTGCAGTTGGTTCAGAGTGCGATTGACCGCCCCGGCACTGGCGAACGGCCCGAAGTACGATCCCTTCTCAGACCGCTTGCCACGGTGCTTTTTCAACTGCGGAAACGCATGTTCAGTTGAGATCAGAATATTCGGGAATGACTTGTCATCCCGCAACAGCACGTTGTAGCGCGGCTTTAACTGCTTGATCAGATTTTGCTCTAGCAGCAGGGCCTCGGTTTCCGTTCGCGTGGTCAGAAACATCATCGACACGGTTTCTGAAATCATCCGCGAGATGCGGCCTGAGTGGCCTGCAGCGCGCGCATAATTTGACACCCGCGCCTTCAGATTGCGTGCCTTTCCGACATACAGCACTTCGGAAGCGGCATTCAGCATCCGGTAAACGCCGGGTGATCCGTCAAGCGTTTTCAGATAACCTTGGATAATACCCTGTCCGATCGGCTCGTCCTCGCTCATCTGTTAACACCTTTGCCCAAGTCGCCGATTCTTTCGATTTGCTGCACCGATCCACGCGCCGGAGCAAGAGAAAACCTGTCCACCGTTTCTGTGGGTAACTCTGCGGAAAAGATTTTGAGACAGTGATATTTTCCTTGTTTTTGGCCCCGTTCCGTCATTTGCCTATTTTTTAGGCATATATTTAAACCATTGATATTGCGATGTATTTTTTATCATATCGGGCAAATCCCTGATAATATTAAAGAATTTATGACGGTTACGTGATGCAAATCACGAAAGTGGACAACTTTGCTGCCAACTGTCCCTTGCGTCACTCAACTCCCAGCACATCCGGGGTTTGCCAAGCCAGACGTTGCCCCCCGTCCACCGCAATAAACTGCCCTGTGACGGACGGCACATCCAGAAAAAAGCCCAGCGCGGCCGTCACATCCGACGGGTTTGCGCCCCGCCCTAAAATCGTTGCTGCCCGCTGTTTGGCGAAATGCTCTGCCGTTTGACGCGCGCCCTGCAACGTGGGGCCGGGACCAATGGCATTCACCCGCACATGCGGGGCCAATGCCTGCGCAGCGGTTTGCGTAAGAGCCCAAAGGCCCATTTTGGCCAAAGTATAGCTCATGAACTCGGGCGTCAGTTTCTCGATCCGCTGATCAATCATGTTCACCACCAGCCCCTGTGCCGAAGGCTCGCCCGCCGCATCGGGCACGGCCACGGGCACTTGGGCGGCAAAGCCCTGCATCAGCACAAAGGGCGCCCGCAGGTTCGATTGCATATGGCGATCCCAACTGCGGCGTGTGGCGGTCTGCAATGTGTCATATTCAAAGATTGAGGCGTTGTTGACCAACACCTGCAACGGCCCGCCCAATCCCGCCGCAGCCTGCACGATCAGGGTTTCAGTTTGCGCGTCAACCAAAAGATCGGCCTGCACCGCCACCGCCCGACGCCCCAACGCCGTAACCATCGCCACCACCTCGGCAGCCTCGGTATCGGAACTGGAATAATGGACGGCCACGTCATAACCGCGCTGCGCCAAAAACAGCGCCATTGCCCGGCCCAACCGCTTGCCCCCCCCCGTTACCAAAGCCCGCATCATCACCCTTTCCCGCAATCGCACCCCTTTGCACCGATCACATAGCGCCCGCAGGCCTTGCAAATAGCGGGTTTTGCCGCCCCGACCCGATTTTTACCGCGCAATCGGGACTTAAGAGATCGCCCAACTGCACCGGGGAACAGCAAATTGCCAATCATACCAATGGCCGCCATGATCAACAGAAAGACCAGAACACCCTTAATCATCTACAATCCGTACCTTGCCCACAGCGCACGGTCTTCCACGCTTGCCATCGCATCGCTGGCAAGGTTCAGACCAAAGCGCGACAAAAAGCTGCGCTTTTGACCCAAGGGCACCAGCCGCACCTTATCGCCATACACAGACTTCAGCCGTGGCACCAGATGCGCTACCCCATCCACCAGGCCCAGATCAACGGCACTTTGCCCCACCCAGATATCTGCATTGAACAAATCCGCGTCGGCCAGCCGCGCGCCGCGCCGCGCCTTAACATGGGCAATGAACGCCTCATGGATCGGGGTTTGCAGCGCGCGGATACGGTCAATATCTTCGGGTTTTCGTGGCAAGAACGGATCAGCAAAGCTTTTTGATCGCCCCGCCGCCACAACCCGCCGTTCCACCCCCTGCCGCGCCAACAGGTCGGGAAAGCCAAACGAGGCCGAAATCACCCCGATAGACCCCACGATGGACGAGGCATCCACCCAGATGTCATCCGCAGCACAAGCCAGCCAATAGCCACCGCTGGCCGCCACATCCTCGACAAAGCAGTGTACCTTGATGCCCTTATCTTCGGCCAACCGCCTGATCCGTGCCGCGATCAACGACGATTGCACAGGCGATCCACCCGGTGAATTGACCACCAGCGCCACCGCCACGGGTTTCATTTTGAACGCTTTCTCGATTACCGGGGCCAGGCCTGCATCATTCAGCGCGGTGCGACCACCGCCGATAACGCCTGACAACCGGATCACCGCCACGGCGGGCGGCCTTTTCAAAAAGGGAATAAATCTCATCATGCGCCAAACCTAAGCGCTGCCCCCCCGCTGCACAACCTGTGCCGTTCATACTGGCCCAAATATCCAACTTTCGTCCGCCCTGTTGCAGGGCTTGCCAGCGCCGCCTTTCCCCGCCACCCTTTGGGCATGATCGACAAGTTGGAAATGTTCATCGCCCTCGCCAATGAACGCCACTTTGGCCGTGCGGCCGAGGTGTGCCGCGTCACCCAGCCCAGTCTTTCCGGCGCGATCCGTCAGCTGGAAGATCAGCTTGGCGTGCAACTCGTGTTTCGCGGATCACGCTTTCAGGGCTTAACGCCGGAAGGGCAACGCGTGCTGGACTGGGCGCGCCGCATTGTGGGCGATATGCGGGCGCTGAAAGATGAAATGCGCAATGTGCATGCAGGTTTGTCAGGCAACCTGCGACTGGGTGTCATCCCCACCGCCCTGCCGATGGTGGCCGAACTGACCGCACCTTTTTTGGCCCGCCACCCAAATGTGCGGGTGACGATCCTGTCACGCACCAGCGCCGAAATTCTGGCCGGTATCGAAAGCCTCGAATTGGATGCGGGCATCACTTATCTGGACAACGAACCGCTTGGCCGCGTCGCCCAAGTGCCCTTGTATGTTGAGTTTTATCGGCTTTTATGCGCACCGGATACACCGCTGTCGTCGCGCGAAAGCGTCACTTGGTCCGAAGTGGCGGGCCTGTCGCTGTGCCTTTTGACGTCTGACATGCAAAACCGCCGCATTGTGAACCAACATCTGTCGGATGCGGGTACCCGCGCGGCCCCGTCGGTGGAAAGCAATTCGACCATCGCCTTGGTGGCCCATGTCAGGTCAGGCAAGTGGGCCTCGGTGGTGCCGCGCAAACTGGCGGAAATGTTCACGGGTCAAGGCTTGAAAGCCATCCCGATTGTTGACCCCGAGGCCGAACATCTGGTTGGCCTGATCGCCCCCAAACGTGAACCGCAAACCCCTGTGCTGTCGGCGCTGATAGACGAGGCGGCCCGGCTGGGGGCGGCGTCGATACGATAGCCTTAGACTATCACATAACGGTATATTGATATTGATTTCCCTATCAATCGGCGTATCAGGAACGAAACCTATCAAAAGGCCGTTCCCATGCTCGATTCTGTGCAAACCACCCAGCGGATTGAAGAAATCCTGACAGCACACAAGGGCATGGAAGGCGCGCTTTTGCCGATTTTGCACGCGGTGCAGGCCGAATTTGGCTATGTCCCGCAAGAGGTGCTGCCGCCAATCGCCAAAGACCTGAATATCAGCCGCGCCGAAGTGCATGGCGTGGTCAGTTTTTACCATGATTACCGCGAAAAACCTGCGGGGCGGCATGTGATCAAACTGTGCCGGGCCGAGGCGTGTCAGTCGATGGGGGCCGATCAGGTTGCGGCGCATGTGCAAAAGACCTTGGGCGTGGAGTGGCACGAAACCACTGCCGACGGGGCTGTGACGCTCGACCCGATCTTTTGCCTTGGCCTGTGCGCCTGCGGCCCTGCCGCGATGGTCGATGGCAAGCTGATCGCCCGGGTTGACACCGCGCGGATGGACAAAATTATCGGGGCATTGAAATGAAGATTTACCTGCCCCTTGATAGCGTTGCAGTGGCGTTGGACGCCGATGAAGTTGCCGCTGCAATTATCGATCACGCCGCCAGACTTGGTGTTTCGGTTGACTTGGTGCGCAACGGTTCGCGCGGCATGGTCTGGCTTGAACCGCTGGCCGAAGTGGAAACCTCCGCAGGCCGCATGGCGTTTGGCCCGATGACGATGGCCGATGTGCCCGCGCTGTTTGCCGATCTTGCCGCCCACCCCAAGGCACTGGGATTAACCGAAGATCTGCCCTGGCTTGCCGCGCAAACCCGCCTTACCTTTGCCCGCGTTGGCGTGATTGATCCGCATTCTTTAGCCGACTACCGGGCGCAGGGTGGTCTGACGGGTCTAACGCGTGCGCTGACGATGACCTCCGCCGATATCGTGGCCGAAGTGACGGCATCTGGCCTGCGCGGGCGCGGTGGTGCAGGCTTTCCCACCGGGATCAAATGGAAAACCGTGTCAGAGGCCAAAGCTGACCGCAAATACATCGTCTGTAACGCCGACGAAGGCGACAGTTCTACCTTTGCTGACCGGATGTTGATGGAAGGCGATCCCTTTACTTTGATCGAAGGCATGATCATCGCTGGTCTGGCCACCGGGGCCAGCAAGGGATTTGTGTATATTCGTTCAGAATACCCCATCGCGATCCGCGTAATGCAGGATGCCGTCAGGATTGCGCGGGATGCCGGGGTGTTGGGCTCACAGGTTTGCGGATCAGCCCATGCGTTTGATATCGAAATTCGCGTCGGTGCAGGGGCCTATGTCTGCGGCGAAGAAACCAGCCTGCTGAACAGCCTTGAAGGCAAACGCGGCGTGGTGCGCGCCAAGCCACCGCTGCCTGCATTGGAAGGCTTTATGGGCAAGCCAACGGTGGTGAACAACGTCATTTCTCTGGCCTCTATCCCGGTTATCTTCGAGAAAGGGGCGGAATTTTACAAAGGCTTTGGCCTTGGTCGGTCGCGCGGCACGATCCCGCTGCAGATTGCCGGAAACGTGAAATATGGTGGCCTGTATGAAATCGCCTTTGGCCTGACTCTCGGCGAAATCATTGACAAAATTGGTGGCGGCACTGCCTCTGGACGTCCGGTAAAGGCCGTGCAGGTCGGCGGGCCGCTGGGGGCCTATTTCCCCCGTGCGCTGTTCGATACACCGTTCGGGTATGAAGAATTTACCGGCAAAGACGGGTTGATCGGCCACGCTGGCCTGACCGTGTTTGATGACAGCGCCGACATGCTGAAACAGGCCCGTTTTGCGATGGAATTCTGCGCTATCGAATCCTGCGGAAAATGCACGCCGTGCCGGATCGGGGCCGTGCGCGGCGTTGAAACGGTGGACAGAATCGCACGCGGAGATATGTCGGCGATCCCGCTGCTGACCGACCTTTGCGCCACGATGAAGGCGGGTTCACTTTGCGCACTCGGGGGGTTCACACCCTACCCAGTGATGTCGGCACTGACTCATTTTCCAGATGACTTTAACACTGTGAAGGAAGCCGCAGAATGAAAGACTTCATCATTCCGGATCGTGATTTTGGCACCCCGGCTGTCAAAAGCAAACAAATGGTCACATTGACTATTGATGGCTTTGACATCACCGTGCCCGAAGGCACCTCGATCATGCGCGCGGCGGCAGAAATTGGTATTTCTGTGCCAAAACTTTGTGCCACCGACAGCATCGACGCCTTTGGATCCTGCCGCCTGTGTCTGGTGGAAATCGAAGGCCGCAATGGCACACCCGCGTCTTGCACCACGCCCGTGGCCCCCGGCCTGAAAGTAACGACCCAAAACGCAAAGTTAAAGCAACTGCGCCGTGGCGTGATGGAGCTTTATATCTCGGATCACCCGCTGGATTGTCTGACCTGTTCGGCCAACGGCGATTGTGAATTGCAAGATATGGCGGGCGCGGTCGGCCTGCGCGACGTGCGATATGACGCCGTGGACACCCATTTCAAAGCCAAAGACACTTCGGGAATTGCGAACGCGCTTTACATCCCGAAGGATGATTCCAATCCCTATTTCACCTATGATCCAGCGAAATGTATCGTGTGTTCCCGGTGTGTTAGAGCTTGCGAAGAGGTTCAAGGCACCTTTGCACTGACAATCGAAGGGCGTGGATTTGACAGCCGCGTTTCATTCGGCGCACGCGATGACAACGCCTTGGCGTCTGATTGCGTCTCGTGCGGGGCTTGTGTGGCCGCCTGCCCGACAGCAACGTTGCAAGAGAAATCAATCATTGAAATCGGCACGCCCGAACGGTCCGTGATCACCACCTGCGCCTATTGCGGCGTGGGCTGCACGTTCAAGGCCGAAATGCGCGGCGATGAATTGGTCCGCATGGTGCCCTACAAACACGGCAAGGCCAACCGCGGCCATTCCTGCGTCAAGGGCCGCTTTGCCTATGGCTATGCCAGCCACAAAGACCGCATCCTGAACCCGATGATCCGCGACAACATCAACGACCCATGGCAAGAAGTGTCCTGGCCCGAAGCGATGGAATTTGCCGCCAACCGCATGAACGGCATTATTGCCAAGCATGGCCGGCATTCTGTTGGGGTGATCACCTCATCCCGCTGCACCAATGAAGAGACATATCTGGTCCAAAAACTGACCCGCGCTGTATTTATGAACAATAATACGGATACCTGCGCGCGCGTTTGCCATTCGCCCACCGGCTATGGGTTGGGCCAGACATTGGGCACATCGGCGGGCACTCAGGACTTCGATTCTGTTGAGCATACCGATGTCGTTATCGTGATCGGGGCCAACCCGACAGATGGTCATCCGGTCTTTGCCAGCCGGTTGAAAAAGCGGCTGCGCAACGGGGCCAAGCTGATCGTGATCGATCCGCGCCGCACCTATATCGTTGAAAGTCCGCATATCAAGGCATCGCATCACCTTGCGCTGACCCCCGGCACCAATGTGGCGGTGGTGACGGCGCTGGCGCATACCATTGTGACCGAAGGTTTGTTTAATGAGGCTTTCATCCGTGAACGCTGTGACTGGGATGAATTTCAAGACTATGCCGAATTTGTTGCCCAGCCGCAAAACAGCCCCGAAGCCGTGCAACTGCTGACAGGCGTTAACGCCGATGAATTGCGCGCGGCGGCCCGGCTTTATGCCTTGGGCGGCAACGGTTCGATCTACTATGGTCTTGGAGTTACAGAACATTCCCAAGGGTCGACGACCGTCATCGGCATCGCCAACCTTGCGATGTTGACCGGAAATATCGGTCGTCCGGGTGTGGGCGTGAACCCGTTGCGCGGGCAAAACAACGTGCAGGGCAGCTGCGATATGGGGTCGTTTCCGCATGAATTGCCCGGCTATCGCCATGTAAAGAACGACAACGTGCGCGAGATTTTTGAAACCCTTTTGGGCGTCAAGATTGATAACGAACCCGGTTTGCGCATTCCCAATATGCTGGATGCGGCGGTTGAGGGCACGTTTAAGGGGCTGTATTGTCAGGGCGAGGATATCTTGCAATCCGATCCCGACACCAAACATGTCGCCGCCGGTTTGGCCGCGATGGACTGTGTAATCGTGCACGATCTGTTCCTGAATGAAACCGCAAATTACGCGCATGTGTTCCTGCCCGGCTCGACTTTTCTGGAAAAGGAAGGAACGTTCACAAATGCCGAACGCCGGATCAACCGCGTGCGCAAAGTGATGGCTCCGCGCAACGGATATGCCGATTGGGAGGTGACTCAGTTGCTGGCCAACGCCATGGGTGCGCGCTGGACCTATACGCATCCCAGCCAGATCATGGATGAAATCGCGATGACAACACCGTCATTTGCGGGCGTCAGCTATGATCGGCTGGAGGAAATGGGGTCGATTCAGTGGCCCTGCAACGCCGACGCACCCGATGGCACGCCGCTGATGCATGTCGATGCGTTCGTGCGGGGCAAGGGCAAGTTCATCAACACCGAATATGTCGCCACCGATGAACGCACCGGTCCAAGATTCCCCCTGCTGCTGACCACCGGGCGGATTTTGTCGCAATACAACGTCGGCGCGCAAACCCGGCGCACCGCAAATGTGATCTGGCACCAAGAGGACTTGTTGGAAATTCACCCGCATGATGCCGAAGTGCGCGGCGTAAAAGACGGTGATTTTGTGCGTCTTGCCAGCCGCGCAGGTGAGACGACTTTGCGCGCCACCATCACGGATCGGGTCAATCCGGGCGTGGTTTACACCACGTTCCACCACCCCGACACCCAAGCCAACGTCATTACGACCGATTATTCGGATTGGGCCACCAACTGCCCCGAATACAAGGTAACAGCCGTTCAGATATCGCCCAGCAATGGGCCGTCAGAATGGCAGGAAGAATACAACAGCCACGCAACCTTGTCGCGGCGCATTCTTACTGCGGCGGAATGATGCAAACCCACCGGTCCGTTCCGGTCTTATCTTTCGGGCAAAGTGCGGTTGTGCAAACAACGCGCGCCTTGCCCGAAGAGGTGGCCGTGGCGTTGACATTCAACGGCACAACCCAAGCCGTGATGATGGCGACACCCGCCGATCTGATTGATTTTGCTTATGGATTTTCCATGACTGAGGGCATCGCGCACCTGTCCGAGATTGAAAGCATTGAAATTGTGCCCGCTGAAAACGGGCTGGATGTGCAAATCTGGTTGGCCGCAAATGCTGAGGCCCGGCTTGCCAAACGCCGCCGCACGATGGCGGGGCCGGTGGGGTGCGGGTTGTGCGGCATCGATTCACTGGATGAGGCCACACGCAAAATGTCCCCCATTCCAGCCAGCAATTTCAGCATGTCGCCCGCCGATATCATGGCCGCCATCGCGGCGCTGCCCGGCGCGCAACCGTTGCACGACACCACCCGCGCCGTTCATGCCGCCGGGTTTTACAGCAGCGGCCTGGTCGCGGTGCGCGAAGACGTGGGCCGCCACAACGCGCTTGATAAACTGGCGGGGCATTTGATCCGCACGCCGCATGGGTCTGGCGCTGTGGTGCTGACAAGCCGGGTGTCGATTGATATGGTGCAAAAGGTGGCCGCCCTTGGCGCGCCGATTTTAATCGCCGTCTCGGCCCCCACCGCCCATGCCGTGACTTTGGCGGATGTGGCGGGCATCACCCTGATCGCTTTGGCCCGCCCCAATCGGTTCGAGGCGTTCACCCATACCAACCGGATTGCAAAGGATACCGCCGATGTCGCATGATGGACCCCATGCCAAGCTGATTTACATGGCCAACCAGATCGCGGTCTTTATGGAATCCAAGCCGCATGCCGAAGGCCTGACGCTTTTGGCGTCTCATATCAATGATTTCTGGGAGCCCCGGATGCGGCGGCATTTGTACGAAGTGCTGGACGCTGGCGGCGCAGGACTGCGGCCCCTGGTGCTTGAGGCGGCCAAAGGGATCAAGCGCCCTGCAGACGCCATCTAAGCCATCCAACAGGCCGGAACTGCCAATAAATCGATCCAAATAAAACGAATACTTGAGCGGCACTGGTCTTTGGCTTAGGCTTGGCCCAATAGAGTTGCCCAGCCATTTCGGCTCTTTTGGAAAATTTTATTTGTCCGGAGGCGTTTGATGCGGAATGTTGTCTTGCGCCCAGGCTCTTCCGGCCCGTTCGTGCGAGATTTACAGCTGGCGTTGAACAATCGGTTGAACCCCAGCCCGAATTTGATCGTCAATGGCCTGGTCACCCCGCAAACGCAGGCTGCGTTGCGGTCATTTCAACGGGCCAACTGGCTGGAAGAAGATGGTATTGCCGGGCCATGCACGCTTGATGCGATTTACGACACCGAAGCGGTGCGGCCAATTTTGCATAATGTTGAATATCTTAGGCAGCCAACCCCTGAAACAGGTTGGGCTGCGGCACTTGCAATGCTGAAAGGTGTCGGCATTGGTGCTATCCGATTTGCAACGCCCAACACACTGCTTGATCCTGCGGGTGGATTGATTGCACAAAGCGAACGCAACGCTGTGGTCGATGGCCATCTTGCGCTGTCGCGCGCCCTTGGTCTGAAGTATTTCCCGCAACAGGCATGGCCGGTGGCAACGCTGATCGGGATGCTACAGCGCGGCCCGGTGGTTATGGTGTTGAAATTGCAAAACGGTGGCACAGGGCGCGGCAAAGGCAGCCCCTATATCGTCATTGTCGGCACACGCGGCTCGCATGCGCCAGATGGCAACAGCACCACCCTGCGGGTTTACGACCCCGCCCCAACCAGCAAAAATGGTGGCATCTACTCTGCCACATATGCGACGATGCTGCGCGGTCGGTCGCTGACGTCTTACGGACTGCTCACTGTCTAGAGCGTGTCGCCTTCAATTGGTCCCATATCCTGCGGCGATGAAGTAGTTTCGGCACTCCTGCGGGTGGAATAGGTCGCAGACGGCACCGACTTGTCT
>JAYUHO010000242.1:0-11595 GCA_043766915.1 Cypionkella sp. | reverse complement strand
GGCACGGCACGCAGCAGCACCGACAATTGGCTGACATGCTGAATCAGCTGAGTTTTTGCACCGCTTTCGTCATGGCCATAAAAGCTGAGGATATCGGGGTCGAAAAACCCCAGCCCCTCGATTTTCAGCACGCCGGCGTCTGATCCGGCAAAGCCCATGGCAATTTCGTGATTCGCGTCCAGATGCTGTTCAAAGTTGCGAATATAGATCGCGATGCGGTCATAAGCCCATTCGGCGGGGCTTTTAGGGGTGGTTTTTGCCGGGGCAGTGGTCTTGGCAGCGGGCTTGGGTTTAGCTTCGGTCGTTACAGGTTTGCGCATGTCGTGCCCCGCTACATCGCCTGCCACATCCAAGCGCCATCGGCGTTCAGATCACGATAAACCGCCCCGCGTTGCAAGAGATAGTTCAGATGCGCCACCGCCTCGACCAGACCCAGGCCGAAATCGGCACCACCCAGGTCGCGTTTGAACAGCGGGACAAAGCACTGCACGGCTGTTTGCGGTGTTGCCAGATGCGCCACCAACCGCGCCAGCGCCCCGTGATGATTGTCGGCCATTTGCTCCAGCCGAAACGGCAAACCGCTAAACGGCAGCTTGTGGCCCGGCAACACCAGATGATCCTCGCGCGCAAAGGGCGCAAACGCGGCCGTGCTGCTTAGCCAATCGCCCAGCGGGTCGGCCTCGGGTTCGGTGGGATAAACCCCGATATTTGCGGAAATCCCCGGCAACAACTGATCGCCGCCGATGATCAGATTGTCGTCCATGCTCCACAACGTTGCATGATCGGGGGCGTGGCCTTGGCCCAGCCTGACCTGCCAACGCCGCCCGCCTGCGGTAAGCGTATCGCCTTCGCCAATGCGGGTAAAGCCAACCGGCATCGGGGCGACGACATCGCAAAAGTTGAACGGCCGCTCGGTGGTCTTTTTGGCATAGAGGTCCGCCGGGGTGCCCGCGCGTTGATAAAACAACAGGGATTCTGCCGATGGCAGGGCTTGTTCGTCCAGGGTCAGCATGCGGGCATAAAGCCATGCGGTGCGGGGAATGATCAATTCCACACCCTGCGATTGGAACCACCCGGCAAGGCCAATGTGATCGGGGTGGTGATGGGTGACGATCAGCCGGCGGATGGGTTTGGCGGCCAGCGGCCCTGCCTGCAACGCCGTCCAGATGGTCTGGGTGCGGCGGGACATCAAGCCGGTGTCAACAATCGTCCAGCCATCGCCATCGTCCAGCGCGTAGACGTTCACATGGTCCAGCGCCATTGGCAGCGGCAGGCGCATCCACCAGATGCCCGGTGCCACTGAGACAGCGTCGCCTTCGACGGGCGGCGTTTCAAACGGAAACCGCAGCGCCTCCATCAGGCGCAAAGCGCCTCGGGCGAGACATCGTACAGATCGGCCGCCCCTTCGCGCATTTGTGCCAACAGCGACGCATGCTCGGGCAGCAACCGCTTGATGGCAAAGCGTGCCAGCGGGGCACGGGCGGCATCGGCACAGGCGGCTTTCAGATGAAAATGCCCCCCCAGGATGCGCGCAAAGGCCCGCAGATAGGCCACAGCGCCCGCAGAGCGGTCATTCACCTCTTGCGAAATCAGGACTTCGGTGGCCTCGCGCAGCGCTTCGGCGGCATTCCACACGGCATTGGCAAGATCGGGCATCGCCGCGCGCGCAGTTTCCGCATCGGCCTGCACCTCGTCGATCAAGCGGTATGCGGCCTCGCCCCCGTCGGCCATTTTCCGCGCCACCAAATCCATCGCCTGAATCCCGTTGGTGCCTTCATAAATCGGGGTGATGCGCACATCGCGGGCAAACTGAGCCGCGCCGGTTTCTTCGATAAATCCCATGCCGCCGTGAATCTGAATGCCCAGTTGCGCCACGTCGCAGCCGACATCAGTGCCAAAGGCTTTGGCAATTGGCGTCAGGAATGCCGCGCGGGCAGCCCAATGCGGCTCAACGCTGGCGCGGGCCATGTCCAGGGCCACGGCACAGGACAGCGCGATGGCGCGGGCGGCAAAAATTTCGGCTTTCATCTGCGCCAGCATCCGGCGCACGTCGGCGTGGTCGATGATCATGCCGGTGCCCAACGGGGTTTTGCCCTGCTTGCGGCCCATCGCATAGGCCAGCGCGTGTTGGAATGCCGCCTCGGCGATGCCGACACCCTGCACCCCCACACCAAGCCGGGCATTGTTCATCATCGTAAACATCGCCGCCATGCCGCCCTGTTCGCGCCCCACCAGCCAACCCGTGGCACCGTCATATTGCATCACCGCAGTAGGGCTGCCGTGGATGCCCATTTTGTGCTCCAGACTGACCACATGCAGCGCATTTCGCGCACCGGGGTTGCCGGCGGCATCGGGGATCAGCTTGGGCACCATGAACAGCGATATGCCGCGCGGGCCATCGACAGCACCGGGCAGACGGGCCAACACCAGATGGCAGGTATTGGCCATAAAATCGCTGTCGCCCCAGGTGATGTAAATCTTTTGGCCGGTGATCGCATACGTGCCATCACCGTTGGCCACAGCCTTGCTGCGCAGCGCGCCCACATCGGTGCCCGCCTGCGGTTCGGTCAGGTTCATCGTGCCCGACCATTCGCCCGCAATCAGCTTGGGCAGGTACAGCGCGCGAAGTTCGGGGCTGGCGTGATGTTCCAGCGCCTCTATCTGGCCTTGTGTCAGCATCGGGTTCAACTGCAGGGCAAGGCAGGCCGCCGACATCATGTCATTGACGCAACTGCCAAGGGTCAACGGCAAGCCCATCCCGCCATACTCGGGCGAGGAACTGATCCCAACCCAGCCACCATCAGCAATCGCGCGATACCCTTCGGCAAAACCGGGTGACGTGCGGACAATACCGTTTTCCAGACGCGCCGGGTGTTTGTCCCCCATGCGGTTCAGGGGGGCCAGCGTGTTTTCACACAGCTTGGCGGCTTCGGTCAGGATGGCGTCTACGGTTTCCGGCGTTGCATCGGCGAACAGCGGCGAAGTGGCGACCTGATTGAAATTGACGATATGCGTTAGCAAAAACTGGTAGTCGGACAAGGGCGCGCGGTAGGGCATCAGATGCTCCGGCTGTTGGCCCCCCGGAAGGCGGCCTTTCGATGGTTGACTTTGATCAAATGGTTAGACATCAGCGGCGCAGCTTCAAGCCCTACGCAGCGTCATGGTCAATGGAACATACCGAAACGATTTTGCCAACAGCGGATGGGTTGGCGCAGGCTGCTGAAATTTTAGGCGGCGGTGGGCTGGTGGCGTTTCCCACCGAGACGGTTTACGGGCTGGGTGGCGATGCGCGCTCGGATATCGCCGTGGCGCGCATATTTGCGGCCAAGGCGCGGCCCCGGTTTAATCCTTTGATCGTGCATGTGGCAGATTTGGCGGCAGCGCAGGGGTTTGGCGTTTTCGACGATCGGGCGATGTCCATCGCGCGGCAGTTCTGGCCGGGGCCGTTGACGATTGTCGTGCCGCTGCGTGCAGACGCTGGCCTGTCGGATCTGGTCACCGCCGATTTGCAGACTGTGGCCATCCGTGTGCCCGCGCATCCGGTGGCACAAGGGCTGCTGCGAGGTTTTGGGGGGCCGTTGGCAGCCCCTTCGGCCAATCCGTCGGGACGTGTTTCGCCAACGCGCGCGGCGCATGTGATCGCGGGGCTGGCAGGGCGCATCGCGGCGGTCATCGATGGTGGCGCCTGCGCAGTTGGGGTTGAGTCGACGATTTTGGATTTAAGTGGTCTGCCAACCCTGCTGCGCCCCGGCGGCGTTCCGGCAGAGGCATTGGAGGCAGCGTTGGGGATGACGTTGGCCATGGGCGGGGACGCAAGCAAACCCACCGCGCCGGGTCAATTGGCATCGCACTACGCCCCCGCGGCGCAGATGCGCCTGAACGCGGATCACTGGCGGCCCGCAGAGGTGCGTGTGGGATTCGGCGCAGGAGAGGCTGACATCACCCTATCGGCGAGCGGTGATCTGGTGGAAGCTGCAGCAAATCTGTTTCACGTCTTGCGCGAAGCTGACGCTTTGGCAGGCCATGTGGGCCGGATCGCCTTTGCGCCTGTGCCCGAGATCGGATTGGGTCGCGCGATCAATGACCGGCTGCGGCGGGCCGCAGCACCCCGACCCTAAAGCGGCTTAGGGCGCATGCGTCAAACGGTGTTGGCGCGCTTTATGGCCCCATCGTAAAACACTGCACGCCACGGGCTTGCAGGCGGCGGCAGGCAAGATCGGCTTCATCTTGTGTCAGACCAAGGAAATTGGCATCAAACCCGCCGCTTTTCTGCGAGATTTTGCGCAGGCTTTGCCCCAACGTGGCGCTTTCCACCAGTTGCGTCTTGAGTAAGATACGTTCCGCCTCACCCTGATTGTTGAACCGCCCCACGTTTATGCCCCAAGCGCGGCCGCCCGAGGTGGATATCCGCGTCACCACTTCGGCCTGATCGACAGGGACGTCAGCTTCGGCAACAACGATATCTTCGTAAATCGGCGCGGCTTTGCGTTTCGGCGGGCGCGGCGTGGACACCAGCTTTACCGCAGGGCGCGTGGCAGAGGCTGCGGTAACGGTCAGCGCCGGAGCGGCCGACAGGGTTTCAATATCGGTTGGCACAGCGCCATTCGACGCAAGTTCCAAAGCCTGCGCGTCAAGCGAGTCTGGCGGCGGTGGCGCGGCAGTGGCTTCGGCCAGCGCCCCGGCGATGTCATCGGCCAATCGGGCCACAACCACTTCGGCGGCACCGGATTGATCTTCGGGGCGGGCTTGTGGGCGAGGGGATGTTTTCACAGCCATCGCGATGCGCACCGTTTTGGCGGTGCCGCCTTCAACTTCTGGCAGGCCGTCGGGTTGGTCATCGGCGCTTGCGATCAACTCGTCATCGGCGTTGGGATAGTTCGGCGTGGCAGGCGGTGCCTCATTCGCGTTCGCGGGGGCTTTGCGAAAGCCCAGATCCAGCAAATCGGTCATCTTGGCGTTGCGATCAGCAGTGGATTTGCCGCCAAACACCGTCGCGATAATCCGCACCCCACCGCGGTCCGCTGATGCTGTCAGGTTAAAGCCTGCAGGTTCGGTGTACCCCGTTTTGATACCATCCGCCCCTTTGTAGCTGTCAAGGAAGCGCCGGTTGGTATTGGCCACTTCGGCCATGCCAGCATCTGTGCTGCGACGTGAGAAGATATTGTAATATTGGGGGAAATCGTAAAACAGATGGCGACCCAGTGTGGACATGTCTTTTGCAGTAGACAGGTGCCCCTTGGCCGTCAGCCCGTTCGCGTTCTTGAACGTGGTGCTTGTCATGCCAATCGCTTTGGCGGTTTTGGTCATCCGCAGAGCAAATTTTTCCGTGGTCCCGCCGATATGATCGCCAATTGCCGCTGCCGCATCATTGGCTGATTTCACCGCCGCAGCACGGATCAGATAGCGCAGCTGGATTTTTTGCCCCGCCTTCAACCCCAATCGTGATGGCGGCTGGGCCGCGGCGTTTTTTGACACAGTGATTATCGTATCAAGCGACAGGTTGCCGCGTTCGATCTCTTGAAACGCGATGTACAGCGTCATCATTTTGGTCAGCGATGCAGGGTGCAGCCGGGTTTCGGCGTTTTCCGAATAGAGCGTCTCGCCGGTGCGGGCATCCATCACATAGGCGGCATAGGGTGCGGCGCGGGATGCTTGCGGGCCAGAACAGGCAGCCACCACAGACAGAGCCGCGAGCACCAGAAAATTCCGGACATACTGCCCCAAACGGTGCGTTGTCTTAGTGCCCATTCTGTCTGCCTCGTAGCCCCTCTTTTGACGGGGGCGTTTTCTGCTTGGATTAAGCTAACACGAGAGATGATTCAGGAAAACCCCTTACTTTCAATAGGTTTGTGGGTTTTCTTCATTCTGTGTCTTGGGTGCCGACCTGTTTCGTCGCAAACTAGATGTAGTGGTCCATACCGATTTTTTCCACCAGATCGGACAATGCCGCCAGATTGGTCAGGCTGCGAAAGCGGGGGTTCCCGATTGGTTCTTCAGCATGTTCCAATGCCCAAGTCAGATCATGCGGAATATGAACCCCCCATCCCCCGGCGGCAATCACCGGCAGGACATCGGATTTCAGCGAGTTGCCGACCATCATCGACTGATCGATCTTTGCCCCGTGGCGCGCGAAAACCTGCTGGTAGACGGTGGCGGTTTTGTCGGACACAATCTCGACCCCGTGGAACAGATCGCCCAACCCCGATTGCGCCAGTTTGCGTTCCTGATCCAGCAAATCACCCTTGGTGATCAGGATGATGCGGTGGGATTCGGCCAATTCCGCCACCGTTTTTTGGGCATTGGGCAGCAGATCAATCGGATGCGCCAACATCTCGCGACCTGTGGCCATCAGCTCTGCTATCACGCGGCCCGGAACGTCGCCCTTGGTGATTTCTAGCGCCGTTTCAATCATCGACAGAGTAAAGCCCTTTACGCCATAGCCATACAGGCCCAAATTCCGCCGCTCCACCGCCAGCAATTGATCGTGCAAAACTTCTGGGGCCACATAGTCGGCCAACAATTCGGCGAACCGATTTTGCGTCAGGCGAAAGAACACCTCGTTATGCCAAAGCGTGTCGTCGGCATCAAAACCGATGGTTGTTATCACTTTCTACTCCGTTCTGTGGCATCTTGGGGGCAGGCCTTTTCGAAACGGCAAAAATCGCTATATTGGGCATATCAGAACACTTGGGGCGAATCCCCTTTGGAGGCGTGTCGCGTGATCTTTACACCACCTGTCATGTCGGACAAAGCCGCTGGCCCCCGCGATGATACATCCATACTGACCAAGACCAAGACGCGCACCGAACGGCCGCCGCTTTATAAAGTGATGCTTTTGAACGACGATTACACGCCGATGGAATTTGTTGTGCATGTGTTAGAGCGGTTCTTTGGTCTGAACCACGCCCAGTCGTTCGAAATTATGCTGACGGTGCATAAAAAAGGGCTGGCGGTGGTTGGGGTGTTTTCGGTGGAAATTGCCGAAACGAAAGTTGCGCAAGTGATGGATTTTGCCCGCCGCCATCAGCATCCGCTGCAATGCACCATGGAAAAAGAATAGCTGCATCAGCAGCCTGCGCGGCTTTCTTCCCTTAGCGTTGTGATAAAGGAGCAGGCGCAAGCCGCACCACATGCGATCTGCAAGATTTGAAATGGCGTTGAAATCCGGCGCGATGGTGGTGCCGTTGGCGGGCGATATCGTGGTCTATCGCCCGGTTATGGGGGATGATCTTTCTGATTTTCCCAAATCCCGCACCGTGGTGATCACCGGGTTCAAGCCTGATCACGATCACTTTGCCGCTGCGGGGTATCGCACTGCGCCGGATGGTCTGGTGGGTTTGGCCATTGTCTGCCTTCCCCGCGCCAAAGCGGCGGCGCGCGCGATGATTGCTGTGGCGGCGGGTGCCGTTGGGGTCGGCGGGCGGATTGTGGTGGACGGTCAGAAAACCGATGGCGTGGAATCGGTGCTGCGCGATGTGGCCGCTTTGGGTGTGGCGGTGGGAGAGGTCGTTTCCAAGGCGCATGGCAAGCTGGCGGTGATCACTGCGGGCGCGGCGCTGGCGGTTTGGGCGGCGGTTCCGCAAACTTTGGCCGAAGGCTTTATCACCCTGCCCGGGGTGTTTTCGGCGGATGGCCCGGACCGCGGATCGGTTTTGCTGGCGGCTATATTGCCGGCCAAACTGCCCGGACGTGTGGCCGATCTGGGGGCGGGATGGGGCTATCTTTCGCGCGCTATACTGGGCCGTACCGGAGTTAAAGAGCTGGATGTGATAGAGGCCGAAGCGGCGGCTTTGGATTGCGCCCGCCTGAACATCACCGACCCGCGCGTGCAGTTTCATTGGGTTGATGCCACGACGCACCGTCCAACCCGGCCATGGGATGCGGTGGTGATGAACCCGCCGTTTCATGTCGCGCGCGCTGCCGATTCCAATCTGGGACTGGCATTTCTGACGGCAGCACAGCGCGGGCTTTCGCCCAGTGGCACGCTTTGGCTGGTGGCAAATCGCCAGCTGCCCTATGTTGCGCATCTGAAAACGCTGTTTCGGCAGGTGGACGATCTGGGCGGTGATGCCGTCTTTCGCCTGATCTCTGCCAGCTATCCCAATCGCGCCCGCTGAAAACCTAGGGGAACACCGATGTCTTTTTCTATCGCAGGCAAAACCGCCATTGTTACCGGCTCGGCCAATGGTATCGGCTTGGCGATTGCCCGGCATTTTCTGGACAAGGGCGCGAATGTGATGTTCGCGGATATGGACGAAGAACGGCTAGAGGCAGAAGTGGGCGACGAGTCCCGCGCTGAAGGATCAGTCCGCATGTTCACGGGCGATCTGCGTGAAAAGCTGACGATTGCAAACCTGCTGTCGGCCACAATGGATGCGTTCGACAGGGTTGATATCCTGGTGAATGCCTCGCGCATGATGAAGATATCTGATCCGTTGAAAGTGGGCGAAGACGCGGTTGAGGAATTGCTAGATCAAAACCTGTTTACAGCCCTTCGCCTAAGTCAGATGACCGCCAAGCGAATGATTTTGCAGGCGGAAAAGACGCCGGATCATTCCGGTCCGGTTGGCACGATTGTCAACTTGTCGTCGATTGCCGCCACCCGCACCCAAGGCTGCTTGCTGGGGTATTCGATTGCCTGTGCGGCCGTCGATCAGATGACGCGGTCTTTGGCGGTGGCTTTGGCCCCCAAGGGCATTCGGGTGAATGCAATTGCCATCGGATCGGTTCTAAGCGCCAGCTTGCAGACTGCGCTGAAAGACGATCCGGATTTCCGCGCTGTGATAGAGCAGGGCACCCCCCTGGGCCGCGTGGCCCCGGCCACCGAAATAGTCGATACCGTACAATATCTGGCGTCAGATGCTTCGGCGTTTGTCACGGGGCAAATTCTGACAGTGGACGGCGGGCGAAGCTTGATTGATCCGGTTAGCGCCCCGGCGCATTGACTTATTCGGGAAATTTTGCGCGGCACGTCGCCACGGCCCCCGCACTGGCCCGCGCCTGTTGATCGCGTTTCTGCTGCAAACTTTTCAGCTTGGCCGCCTCGGCGTTCAGATCAATTGCCACGGCTTTGCGCACGGTCTGCGGCACATCCTCAAAACACAGCTTGGGTTTCGGGTCAGGATTGGCATCCGTCGCGCGCGGCGTGCAATCTTGCCATTCCGGCGTGAAAATCGTCACAGTTTCATAGGCATAGCCGCGCGCAAGATTGCCCTGCACCTCGGCAATCAAGCGGTCCACCACCCGCATATCGCGGGTGGCCGCCCCAATACACTGTTCCTGCGGCGTCCCGCAGGCGACAAGGGGAAGCAGCATCATCAGCAACCGAATTTTCATTTTCGTCCCCTGAATCAATAGATGCGCGATCATAGGCGTTTCGCCCTGATCTGCCAAATCGCATCTTTCGCAAACCTGCGATTGAGCGTTGCTGTGCCCGGTGCTAACACTTGAGAAAGACCATTCAGGGGCCGTGCATGACTGACGATTTCACCGACAAAAAGGCCCAGGCTGCGGCGTGGTTCAGAACGCTTCGAAACGATATTGTGGCTGCATTTGAAGGGCTTGAAGCCCGTTTTGGTCAAGGGGAGCCGGGGAAATTTGAAGTCACCCCCACCAGCCGGGCCGATGGCGGTGGCGGGCTGATGAGTGTGCTGCGCGGCGGGCGGGTGTTTGAAAAGGTCGGCGTGAACGTATCCGAAGTACATGGCGAATTGGGGGCCAAGGCGCAAAAGGCGATGGCCGCGCGCGGTGTGCCGGGGATGGAGGCCGACCCACGGTTCTGGGCCAGCGGGATCTCGTTGGTCGCTCATATGGTGAACCCGCACGCGCCTGCCGTTCACATGAACACCCGGATGTTCTGGACGCCCGGTGCCACGTGGTTTGGCGGCGGGTCTGACCTGAACCCCTGCATCGAATACCCCGAGGATACCGCACATTTTCATAGCCAGATGCAGGCTGCCTGTGATGCGCATGATCCGGCCTATTACCCGAAATTCAAGGCCTGGGCGGATGAGTATTTCTTTATCCCGCACCGGGGCCGTGCGCGCGGCGTCGGCGGGATTTTCTACGACGATCTGCACACCGGCGATTGGGCTGCCGATTTTGCGCTGACCCAGGACGTCGGGCGCGCCTTTTTGCCCGCCTTTGTGCCACTGGTCGAAAAGCGCATCGCCACGCCGTTCACGGCCGAGGATCGGGATATTCAACTGATCAGTCGCGGACTTTATGCCGAATACAACCTTGTCTATGACCGGGGCACCAAATTCGGGCTGGAAACCGGGCACGACGCCAATGCGGTGCTGATGAGTCTGCCACCGATTGCCAAATGGACCTGACCGCCATCGCGGCCTTTACCTTGACCGCCATCGCGATTGAGTTGACGCCGGGGCCGAATATGGTCTGGCTGGCAATAGTAGCTGCTACCGATGGGCGGCGCGCGGGTTTTGCGGCGGTGACAGGGGTGGCGCTGGGGCTGGCGGTGATTGGGGTTGCCGCAGCTTACGGATTGGCGACGGTGATTGCAGGATCACCTTTGGCCTATCAGGCGTTGCGTTGGGCGGGCGTCGCCTATCTTTTGTGGCTGGCCTGGGATGGGTGGCGCGGCGTGGATGACACCCCTGACCAGACAGAACTGGGGTTTTCAATGGTGCGATACTTTCAGCGCGGTCTGGTGACGAATCTTTTGAACCCCAAAGCGTTTCTGTTTTACGTAGCGGTTCTTCCCAGCTTTTTATCTGCGCCGGCAAAATTAGCGGATACCCTGACGCTGACGGCAATCTATGTAGCAGTGGCCACAGCCATTCACGGTATCATCGTTACAACGGCAGGTGCAGCACGCGATTGGTTGGCCAACACAGGCCGGGCGGTTCGGGTAAGGCGGGTGCTGTCGCTGACGCTTGTCGCAGTTGCGGCGTGGTTGGTCTGGCAGACGCGGTGACGGCGAAAGTTATCACTGATGGGCCTGACGGCATGTGGCTTGCGCAATCCAAGTTCCCTAGGCCCCGCGCACCGTCTCGATCATCAAAGTCACATTATCGGGGTTGGCATCGGGTGTAATGCCATGGCCAAGGTTAAAGATATGCGGCCCGGCCCGGAACGCGTTCACGACGCGCAGTGTTTCGGCAACCAAGGCATCGCCGCCCGTCACCATATGTCCAGGGGCCAGATTGCCCTGCACGCAGCCGGTTGCCTGCACATGTTCCGCTGCCCATTCCGGGCTAACGGAGTTATCAATCGCCACGCAATCGGCACCTGTTGCGGCCGCAAAGCCGATATAGCCATCGCCCGCCTCGCGCGGGAAAGCAATTACGGGCAGGCCGGGGTGTTTGGCCTTTAGGGCCTGCGTGATCCGCGCGGCGGGTTTGACGGCAAAGTCGATGAAATCCTGGCCCTTTAACGATCCGGCCCAGCTGTCAAACAGCTTTACCACCTCGGCCCCGGCCTGAACCTGCATTGACAAATAATCAATCGTCGCCTCGGTGATCAGATCAATCAGCGCCGAAAATGTCGCCCGGTCTGATGCCTTCAGGGCATGCGCGCGGCCCTGATCTTTCGACCCTTGGCCTGCGATCATATAGGTGGCCACCGTCCATGGTG
>JAYUHO010000241.1:0-11595 GCA_043766915.1 Cypionkella sp. | reverse complement strand
ACGTTGCTGGGCGGTCTGGGCACTGACACCCTGCTGGGCGGGCTTGGCACTGATAACCTGTCGGGCGGCGACGGGGCTGACAGCCTTGACGGCGCCGCGGACAATGACACTCTGACGGGTGACGCGGGCAATGACACCTTGCTTGGCGGGTCTGGCAACGACAGCCTTGATGGCGGGGCCGACGACGACTCGCTGACGGGCGATGCGGGCAATGACACTCTGCTTGGCGGCTTCGGCAACGACACCCTTGACGGCGGAGATGATGCCGACAGCCTGGATGGCGGTGACGGCAACGACGCGCTGACGGGGGGGCTTGGGGCCGACATTATCATCGGCGGCTTGGGCAACGACAGCCTTTATGGCGGCGCTGGCAACGACAACCTGATGGGCAATCAGGGCGACGATCTGTTCTACGGTGGTGACGGTGACGACATCAACACTGTCGGCCTCGACAACGCGGCGGGCAATGACACGTTCTACGGCGGCCTGGGCAATGACACCTTTAGCGGCGGCGATGGTCTTGATCTGGTCAAAGGTGACGAGGGCGATGACGCCCTTGAGGGTGGCAACCAAGCCGATACACTCTTTGGCGGCGATGGAAACGATTATCTTGCGGGCTTTGATGTCAGTTCATTAGCCGTGAACGGGCCAGCCGGGAACATTGCCCCACCGGTGTCCTCGGACGACAATGCCAGTGATCTGCTCTATGGTGGCGCGGGTAATGACATCGCCTTGGGCGGCGGTGGCGATGATCTGATCTATGGCGATGCAGGCAATGACCGCTTGTTCGGGGGACTCGGCAACGACAGCCTGGACGGCGGTGCCGATGCTGACTCGCTTGTGGGCGATGCGGGCAATGACACATTGGTCGGCGGCACGGGCGCGGATGTTCTATATGGCGGGGCGGATGCCGACAATCTGTCAGGCGGTGCCGATGATGACACGCTCTATGGCGAGGATGGCACCGACGTTCTGTTCGGCGGCACCGGCAACGACAGCTTGTTTGGTGGCGTCGGTAATGATCAGGTGTCGGGCGGCGATGGCAATGACAGTCTGGAGGGTGGCACCGGAAGTGACACGCTGTGGGGTGACATCGGCCGCGACACTCTGCGCGGTGACGACGGCAATGACGTGCTGTCTGGCGGGGATGACGCGGATTCGCTGTTTGGCGGCAATGGCAATGACCTGTTGGCGGGCGATGCGGGCAATGACTATGCCTCGGGCGATGCGGGCAATGATACGATCTATGGCGGGGCCGGGGCGGACAGCCTGTTTGGCATGGCCGACAATGATCTGATCTATGGCGGGGCCGACAATGATTATCTGTCCGGCGATTTGGGCAATGACACGGTTTACGGCGATGCAGGTGACGACGCGCTTTATGGCGATCTGGGCGAAGACCTGCTGGAAGGCGGTCTTGGCAACGACACCCTTTTCGGGGGCGCCGACAATGACGTTCTGAACGGTGACGCGGGCAATGATTATCTGTCGGGCGACGCTGGCGATGATATTCTGCTGGGCGGTGATGATCAGGATACCCTGTTCGGCGGCATTGGCAATGACGCGCTGAATGGCGAGTTGGGCAACGATCAGCTGCACGGCGACGCGGGCAGTGACACGCTTTATGGCGATGCGGGCGATGATACGTTGGACGGCGGCGCTGATGCGGATGCGCTGTGGGGCGGCCTTGGCAACGACGCGCTGACGGGCGGGGCAGACAACGACACGCTCAGCGGCGCAGACGATGATGACACGCTGTCGGGCGATGCGGGGTTTGACCAGCTGTATGGCGGAGCCGGTCTTGACACGCTTTATGGCGGCGCGCAGGACGATACGCTGCTGGGCGGCGATAATGCCGATGCGCTTTATGGCGGCGCTGATAACGACACTCTGTTTGGTGATGCGGGCAACGATACTTTGTCGGGCGATGCTGGCGCTGATCTGCTGACCGGCGGGTTGGGCGACGATTCCGTCGATGGCGGCGCGGGCAATGACACGCTGTTTGGCGATGCTGGCTATGACACCCTGTTGGGGGGCGATGATGAAGACCTGTTCATCGAAGACCTGAACGCCGATGGCGATCTGGTTGACGGTGGCGAGGGCGGCATCGACAACGATGTGCTTGACCTGACTGCCTGGGGCTGGGCGCTGACCAACATCATTTACGATCCGCTGAACCCGGAAAACGGCACGGTTGAGTTTTTGGACGGTGGCGGCCTTGTCATCGGCACGATGGATTTCGCCAATATCGAGCAGATAATCCCCTGCTTTACCCCCGGCGTGCTGATCACCACGGATCGGGGCGACGTGGCGGTGGAACTGCTGCGGGCGGGCGATATGGTGTTGACGCGCGACGGCGGGTTCAAGCCGGTGCGTTGGACGGGCCGCCGCAAGCTGGGTCTGGCCGATCTGATCGTGCATCCCGCCTTGTGCCCGGTGCAGATTGGACAGGGCGCGTTGGGCGGTGGTCTGCCGCTGCGCGACACGCTGGTGTCCCCGCAGCACCGCATGCTGATCGAGGGTGCCGGGCCGGAAATGCTGTTTGGCGAAACCCAAGTTTTGGTGGCTGCAGCCCATCTGACGGGTCTTGCGGGGGTTGAGCAATTGCTGACGCCCGGCGTGACCTATATTCACCTGTTGCTGGACCGCCACGAGATCATCCGCGCCAACGGGTCGTGGACCGAAAGCTTCCAACCGGCAGACCGGACACTGGGGTCGATGGATCACGAGCAACGCGCTGAAATCGCGGCGTTGTTCCCGGAATTGGTGGTGGATTGTGTGGACTACCAATCCGCGCGTCTGTCGCTGAAGGCGCATGAGGCCCGGGTTTTGCTGACCGTTTAAAGCGGTTCAGGTTTTGATGGAAACAACGACATCGGAACTCGCGGTCGCACCTTGAGCGGGGCTGCGAGTTTCCGTTCAGATTAAGCCTGAAACGCAGCGGCGCGCCAAGCGGCCCAATCCTCGGGCGTGTCCAGATCGGTGGTTGCGTGTTGATCGGGCAGGGCGATCAGGCGCAGGCGGTGTTTGTTCGCCGTCAAAACACGCCGCGCGCCTTCGTCCCCGGTTATCGCCATCAACTCAGCCCGGTACTCGGCGGGAAACATCACCGGATGGCCGGGGGTGCCATCTTGCGCCGTGGCGCGGATGATCTGGCTGGGCGACTGATCGAAGGCGTCGATCATACCTTGCAGGTCTGCCGATGTAAGATCGGGCATATCGGCGGGCAGGATCATCAGGGCGGTGTTTTTGGCAGCGTCTGCCCCGGCACGGATCGAGGCGGCCATGCCTTCGGCGGCATCGGCTATTTGCAGTATGGTCACATCAAGACCTGTCAGCGTTGCAAGGCGCGCGGTATCTTTGGCGCGCAGGGTGACGATAACATCGGGGCAGATATCGCGCGCGATCCGCGTCTGGCGGCGCAGCATCGGCTCGGCCCCGACCAGCTGCAACAGCTTGTCGCCGCCGCGCATGCGAGAGGATGCGCCAGCCGCAGGGATCAGGATGGTCAGGGCGTTCATCGGGGCAGGGTGGGGGGTAACGAGTCGTTGGTCAAGGGATCAGGGGCGGATCAATCGTTCGGGCCTATCCGACTCCCACCCCAATCGCCCCGGCGAAGGCCGGGGTCGCGATGCCTTGGTAACTTGCCACCACCCCGTCCGACGCGTGGTGTCGTGCATAAACCGCTGAAAACGCTCCCCCACAGCGTTTTCACCCCGACGAAGGTCGGGGTCGCGGTTTATCCCCGCATCCTTGCGCCATCGGCGTCAAACAGTGGGGCCAGATGCACGCGGGCGGGGCGGCGCATCCCCAAAATCTCAATCTCAACGGCCAAACCGTCCACCACCCGGTCAGCCGGCAAGAACCCTTGCGCCACCGACAGCCCGGTGTAATGCGAGAAGCCCCCGCTGGTGCAGAACCCAACCACGGCCCCGTCCAGCCAGATCGGCTCCCATGCCACCACATCGGCGTCATCGGCTTCAACCACGAAAGATACCAGTTTGCGCTTTGGCCCCGCCGCTTTTTCCGCCGTGGCCGCCGCTTTGCCAATCCAGTCGGCGTCTTTGTTCCAGCGGATGAACCGGTCCAACCCGGTCTCACACGGGGTATAGTCTGGCGAAAACTCACGCCCCCACGATCCGAACCATTTGTCCAGCCGCAACGACATCATCGCCCGCATCCCAAAGGCGCGAATGCCCAGATCGGCCCCTGCCGCCATCAACGTCGTCCACAAATGCCGAACTGACATGTGATCGGTGTAAATCTCATAGCCCAGATCGGCGGTATAGCTGACGCGCTGCACGGTGCAGTTGGCCATCCCAATCGTCATTGGCCGCACGTCCATGAACTTGAACGCCGCGCCTGATACATCAGCCCGCGTCACCCGTGCCAGCAATTCCCGCGCCTTTGGGCCCGCAATCTGAAAGCCTGACCGCGCGTCGGACACGTTTTCAATCGTCACACCTTCGGTCAGATTTTGTTCAAACCAGCGCTGATGCCAGCCCTGCGCACCATAGCTGGCCGTCAGTTGAAAAAGGTTTTCCGACAGGCAAGACACCGTGAAATCGCCAATGATCTTACCCGAATGCGCCAGCATTGGCGTTAAGGAAAGCCGCCCCGGTTTCGGGATAAGGCCCGCCATAATCCGATCCAACCAAGCCCGCGCATTCGGGCCTTTGATCAGATATTTTCCGAAATTCTGCACCTCGTTGATGCCAACACCGCCCCGCACCGCCATCACCTCTTGGCGTGTCGCCTCCCAGGCGTTTGATCGCTTGAATGTCGGATTTTCGTAAGTGGGCTCACCGGGCAGCGCGTAGTAATTCGGCACTTCCAACCCGTACTGCGCGCCCCAGACCGCGCGCATTTCGGTGAATGTGTCATACATCGGCGTGGTGCGGAACGGCCGCGCCGCCGGGCGTTCTTCGTTAGGATACGACACCGAAAACCGCATCTGATAGTTTTCGATCACCTTGGGCACGGTATAACCGGGCGTCGTCCAGGTGCCAAAACGGCTGACATCAAAGCCGCGCGGATCGCGTTCCACCTCGCCGTGAATGATCCATTGCGCAAGCGACAGGCCCATGCCGCCGCCTTGGCTGAACCCGGCCATCACCGCACAGGCCGACCAATAATTGCGCAACCCCTGCACCGGGCCGATCAGCGGATTGCCATCGGGGGCAAAGGTAAAGGGGCCGTGGATCACCCGTTTCACGCCCGCGCGTTCAAGTGCGGGGAAACGTTTATAGGCAAATTCCACCGAATCCGCGATCTTGTCGAACTGTTCCTGCATCAGTTCCTGACCAAAATTCCATGGTGTGCCGTCAATTGACCACGCCTCACAGGGTTTTTCATAAAACCCGATGCAGAACCCGCGACCTTCCTGCCGCAGATAGGATTCGCCGCCCGGATCCATCACATGCGGAAATTCGCGCCCGCCACGCGCGACGATTTCGGGAATATCATCGGTCACCAGATACTGATGCGCCATCGGCAGCAGCGGCAGGTAAACCCCCGCCATAGCCCCCACTTCACGCGCCCAAAGCCCGCCCGCGTTGACCAGATGTTCGGCAACAATCGTGCCTTTTTCAGTGACAACTTCCCAAGACCCATCGGCGCGTGCGTTTGTCTCTAACACCCGGTTGTGCAAAACAATCTCGGCCCCGCCCATTTTTGCGGCCTTTGCATAGGCATGCGTGGTGCCGTAGGGGTCAAGGTGGCCATCCAGCGGGTCATAAAGCGCGCCCAGAATACCCTTGGTGTTGACCATGCCATCGGTCATCGTCTCAACTTCCTTTGGCGTCAGAAGGGCCGTATCCAGCCCCATATAACGATGCTTGGCGCGTTCGGCCTTCAGCATATCAAAGCGTTCCTGATTGTCGGCCAAGGTGATGCCGCCAACGTGGTGCAGCCCGCAAGACATGCCGGTCAGCGCCTCAAGTTCCTTATACAACCGGATGGTATAGCCCTGCAGCGCCGCCATATTGGTGTCGCCGTTCAGCGTGTGAAACCCGCCCGCCGCATGCCAGGTCGACCCCGATGTCAGCTCTGATCGTTCCACCAGCATCACATCGGACCAGCCCAGCTTTGTCAGATGATACAGCACCGAACAGCCAACAACGCCGCCGCCAATCACCAGAACGCGGGTATGGGTTTTCATTGTGGGATTCCTTCCTTAGAACGGGGGGCGGCAACAGGGCTGCCGCGCTTGGACCTTTGGCTTGTGCATAATTCGTTTTGGCAGTGTCGTCATTTCACTTGCGACTAAAACGCGTCGCATTTGCATGACCCGCGCGCGGTATTTGTGTTTCGGGTGCATCGGCGTGGTGGGGCAACGGCAAAAGGGGCGATGAATGCCTGGCAGGCTTTGGGCGGTTGTAGGCATGGCGGCGGTGGTGCTGGCCGCATTGGTGGCCCTGCGTCCGCTGCTGCCGATTGATGAGACACGCTATCTTGCCGTGGCATATGAGATGCATTTGTCGGGTGATCCGCTGCATCTGACCAAGAACGGTGACCTATACACGCACAAGACACCGTTTTTGTTTGTGCTGATCAATCTGGTCTGGCTGATCACGGGCGTTTCCGAATTCGCCGCCCGGCTGGTGGCACCCGCCTGCGCCGCGGCGATGGTGGCGGGCACCGGGGTGCTGGCGCAGCGGCTGTGGCCTGTTGATGGCATTGGTCTGCGCGCGGCGCTGATCCTGTCGGGGTTTCCGGTATTTTTGATCTATGGGTCGGCCACGATGTTTGATGCTCTGCTGGGGATTGGAGCGTTGGCGGGCGTTGCGGCGCTGTGGCGGATCGGGCAGGGCGAGACAGGCCGCAGTGCCTGGGTGGCGTTTGGTCTGGCTGTGGGATTTGGGGTGTTTGCCAAGGGACCGGTTATTTTGGTGCATCTGATGCCCCTCGCGCTGACCCTACCAGTCTGGGCCGCCGTACCGCCGAAGTTTTCCGCCGTTGCAAAGGGGCTGGGTGTGGCGCTGTTGGTGGCGGTGGCGGTCACGGCGCTGTGGCTGGTGCCGACATTGCTTAGCGCCACGCCCGACTACCGCACCGAACTGCTGTGGACCCAATCGGCCGCGCGCGTGGCGGGGGGCATGGCGCATGACCGGCCGGTCTGGTTTCTGGTGGCATTGGTGCCGATCCTGCTGTTCCCGTGGGGCTGGTCCTGGCCCCTTTGGCGGGGGTTGCGCGGCAGTTGGCGCGCGGACCCGGCGGTGCGGATGTGCGTGATCTGGGCCACCTTTAGCCTGATCTTGTTTTCGTTCATTTCAGGCAAACAGGTGCATTACCTGCTGCCCACCTTTCCCGCGATGGCGTTGCTGTTCGCCTATGCGTCGACCAAGGCCGCGCGTGGATCGTTTGCCTGGGTGCCGATGGGTATTGTTGCCGCACTTGCCGTCGCTGTGGCAGCGGGGCAGGTGTCCTCAAAAGAGTTGGCCGACCTGACCCCA
This sequence comes from Cypionkella sp., assembly GCA_043766915.1. Classification (GTDB taxonomy): domain Bacteria; phylum Pseudomonadota; class Alphaproteobacteria; order Rhodobacterales; family Rhodobacteraceae; genus JANNAT01. Next base: position 4,141 of record JAYUHO010000241.1, on the reverse strand, counting down.
CTTTGGCCGGTCTACGCCTTTGCGGCATTGTGTGCAGGCTTGGCCCTGCAGATGTTCAGATTGCCGCTGATCGCCGGGCATGTTTTGGCAGGCGTTGGGCTGACGTTGGGACTGCATGGCGTGATCGCCACAACCGGGCTTTATGTCGCCTATGATGGGCGCGTCATTGCAGCATTGGTCGCGGCTGGTGAAGCGGGCGGCGTTGCCACTACCCAATCGCCCTATAATGCCGAGTTCAACTTTGCTGCCCGGCTGACCACCTCGGTGGCCACCCCGCCAGATGCTGCCGCGTGGACGGTGTGGGCTACAGACCACCCCAAGGGAATGGTTTTTGGCCTGATCCAAGACACCCCGATCACCGCGTTGCCCGCCCAAACCCTGCGCTATATGGGCAAGGATTGGGGCATTTGGCCCGCCACTGCAGTTACTTCTCTGGGATCAGTCCCCTTGGACTGAACCGCAGCACCAACAACAGAACCACCCCCAGCGTGATCAGACGCAGATGCGGCGCGCCTTCGACCAGATGCGACTTCAGCGCGCCATCAGCCATCGGCGAGGTGATTAGCCCCATAAACACCGGCCCTGCGTTTTCCACGATCAGCCACAACCACCCCAGCAACAGCCCGCCCAGAACAGACCCCCAGTTGTTGCCCGACCCGCCGACGATCACCATCACCCAGATCAAAAACGTAAAGCGCAGCGGCGAGTAGTTGGAAGGCGTCAACTGCCCCTCCATCGAGGTCAGCATTGCGCCTGCAAGCCCGACCACTGCCGAGCCGATGATGAAAATCTGCAAATGGCGGCGGGTGACATCTTTGCCCATCGCACTGGCTGAGACTTCGTTGTCGCGGATCGCCCGCATCATCCGGCCCCAGGGGCTGTTCAAAGCGCGTTCCGACAGCCAGATCAGCACCAGCAAAACCGCACCAAAGATCAGCAGATACAACAGCTTGACCAGAATGGTGGATGCGGTGATCGGGTCCATCCCCCAGTTTTGCACCCACGCCAGAAAGCCCGGGTCTTTTTGCAGATTGATTTCATAGGGAACGGGCCAGGGCCGGGGCAGGGCGATGATGTTTTTCACCCCGCGCGCCAGCCAGTCTTCGTTCTTCATCACCGAAAGGATGATCTCGGCAATCCCCAGCGTGGCAATCGCCAGATAATCTGACCGCAGGCCAAGTGCCACTTTGCCGATTGCCCAAGCCGCCGCCGCCGCCATCAGGCCGCCCACCGGCCACGCCAGCAAAGACGGCAACCCAAGCCCGCCCATATTGCCCGCCGTTGCCGGGTTGAACGCCTCTATCGCCTCGGCTGCCGGGTCAAAAATGGCGCGGTAGGCGAAAAAGCCGCCAATCAGGATTACCCCGACCACCAGATTGCGCAGTTTGCTTGTGTGCAGCTTTTTGTAGGCCAGCATGGCGGCGGCGATCACTACAACCCCAAACACCAATGCAACCATCAGTCGCGGCCCGCCTGCGGCCCAGCCCTCGGGCACGGGCTGGCCTGACACCAACACCACCGCCAAGCCCCCTAAGGCCACCGATCCCACGATGCCGGTGGAAAACAGCCCCGCATAGCCCCATTGCATGTTCACGCCCAAGGCCATGATTGCCGAGAGTATCCCGATGTTCAGAATCTGCAGCGACAGGTTCCAGCTTTGGAAGACGCCGGTCAGCACAAACAGCATGCCAACGGCGGCAAACAGCAGACAGTTGCGCAAAGTGGTGCCTTTGGCCGCTGGGTGGTGCTGTGCCATGTTATTTCCCCTTAAAGATGCCGGTGGGCATGAACAGCAACACGATGATCAGAATGGAAAAACTGACCGCGAATTTGTAGTCGGTTGATAAAAGTTGGACCAGACTGTCGGGGGCCATATCGGCGGACACCAGATAGGTGACGACCTTTTTCCACGCATAGGTGACGAACACCTCGGAAAACGCGATCACAAAGCCGCCCGCAATCGCGCCCAAGGGATTGCCCAATCCGCCAACAATCGCCGCTGCCGCAAGGGGCAGCAGCAGTTGGAAATAGACGAAGGGGCGGAAAGATTTGTCCAAACCATAAAGCGTGCCCGCAATCACTGCCAGCCCTGCCGCCAGGATCCACGCCACCTGCACAACGCGGTCAGGGTTGATGCCTGATAACAGCGCCAGATCTTCGTTGTCGGCAAAGGCGCGCATCGACTTGCCAGTGCGGGTTTTCTGCAAAAACCAGAACAGCCCCGCCACGCAAACCGCTGCCGTCACCACCGTCACCACCGTGGTGGTTTTGATCGCCAGCCCCTCGGCCAGGCCGGACCAGTCTTTAAACGCCTGCGCCGTCATTACAAACCGCTCGCCATCGGCAAAGTTCTGCTCTTCAGGGCCGATGATGATGCGGGTCAGGCCGTTCATGATGAACATAACCCCGGTAGAGACGATCACCAGAATGATCGACGCGGCTTTTTGCTTGCGGTAAAATCGGTAAACCACCGCATCGGTGCCCAAAACGAACGCTGCCGTGATGATGATCCCCAGCGGCAGCGCCAGCAGGGCGGTTGGCAATGGCCCGCCGCTGATGCCCATGGATTGCAGCCACCAGGTGATCAGGATCACCCACATGGTGCCGAAAGCCATGGTATCGCCGTGCGCAAAGTTGGAGAACCGCAAGATGCCGTAGATCAGGGTCAGACCCAACGCGCCAAGTGCCAACTGGCAGCCATAGCCAAGGCCGGGGACGAACACGAAATTCAGAAAGGCGACAAGGCCGTTTAGGATATCCATCACTGCACCTCACACAGGCCGCAGGCCTTCGGGTGCAACGGCCCAGTCGCGGTCAGCCTGATCTCAATTAACAAACCCATATCTTAGCCCCCCAGGAAAGAACGGCGAACCTCGGGGTCGGCCAGCAATGCTTGTCCAGTGTCGGTAAAGCGGTTCGCACCTTGCACCAGAACATAGCCTTTATCTGCGATATCAAGCGCTTGACGCGCGTTTTGTTCCACCATCAGAATGGATATCCCGGTGCGCGCAATGCCGATGATGCGATCAAACAGCTCATCCATCACAATCGGCGACACGCCAGCGGTAGGCTCGTCCAGCATCAACACCTTGGGTTGAGTCATCAGCGCGCGGCCCACCGCCACCTGCTGACGTTGCCCGCCAGACAGTTCCCCCGCCGCCTGATTGCGCTTGGCTTTCAGGATCGGGAACAGATCATAGACCTGCGCCATGGTGTCGGCGATGTCATCTTTTCGGATGAACGCGCCCATTTCAAGATTTTCTTCGACCGTCATGGTGGTGAAAATATTGCTGGTCTGCGGCACAAACCCCATGCCTTTGCGCACCCTGGCCTGCGGTGTCAGTTTGGTGATATCTTCCCCGTCCAGCAGCACCCGACCACCGCGTAAGGCCAGCATGCCGAATACCGCTTTCATCGCAGTGGACTTTCCGGCACCATTCGGGCCGACAATGACCGCGATCTGGCCTTTTTCAACGGCGATGGTGCAGGAATGCAAGATATCAACCGGGCCGTACCCGCCCGTCATCGCCTCGCCTATCAGGTAGGGATCAGCCATGCGCGGCCTCCTTCACCTTGTTCTTTAACCCGGTGCCCAGATAGGCCTCGATCACCCGTTCGTCGTTCTTCACTTCGGCCAATGTGCCCTGCGACAACACTTTGCCCTCGGCCATGCAGATCACCGGATCGCAGAGGCGGCCGATGAAATCCATGTCATGTTCAATCACGCAAAACGTATAGCCACGCTCTTTGTTCAGGCGAATAATCGCATCGCCGATGGTGTTCAAAAGGGTGCGGTTCACGCCCGCGCCCACCTCATCCAGAAATACCATCTTGGCATCGACCATCATGGTGCGGCCCAGTTCCAGCAGCTTTTTCTGGCCGCCGGAAATCATGGCGGCCTTCTGGTCGGCCAGATGCGAGATGGTCAGAAAATCCAGAACCTCGTCGGCGCGCTCGCGCAAGGCGCGCTCCTGCGATGCCACGGACCCACGGCGGAAACAGGCATTCCACAGCGATTCGCCAGACTGCTGATCCGGCACCATCATCAGATTTTCGCGCACGGTCATTGACCCGAATTCATGCGCAATCTGAAACGTGCGCAAAAGACCTTTGCCAAACAACTGATGCGGTGGCAGGCCGG
>JAYUHO010000240.1:0-1588 GCA_043766915.1 Cypionkella sp. | reverse complement strand
GTTTATCCCGCGTCGAAAGAATTCATCGCAAATGCGCATGCCAGCGCGGAAACCTATGCGACGATGTATGCGGCATCACTGGCCGATCCTGATGCGTTTTGGGCGCGGGAAGGGCAGCGGATTGATTGGATCGCGCCCTATACAAAGATAAAAAACACCGATTTCACCTTTGGTCAGGTCAGCATAAAATGGTTTGAGGACGGCGTTCTGAACGTTGCTGCCAATTGTATTGACCGCCATCTGGCCACCCGCGGCGATCAAACCGCGATCATCTTTGAACCTGATGATCCGGCATCCCCGGCCCGGCATATCACCTACAAAACCCTGTCCGACAAAGTGAACCGCTTTGCCAACGTTCTGCTGGCCAATGGCATTGTGCGCGGTGACAGGGTGGTCATTTACATGCCAATGATCCCCGAGGCCGCCTATGCCATGCTGGCTTGCGCACGGATCGGGGCCATCCACTCGATTGTTTTCGCGGGCTTTTCCCCGGATGCATTGGCCAACCGCATCAATGATTGCGCCGCCAAACTGGTGATCACCGCCGATACCGCCCCGCGCGGTGGCAAGCGCACCGCGCTGAAATCCAATACTGACGCCGCGCTTTTGCACTGTTCCGACAAGGTTCTGTGCCTTGTGGTCAAACACACCGGCGATCAGACCCATTGGACGGAAGGCCGCGATATTGACGTTTTGGCGCAGATGGCTGCCGCCTCACCGATCTGCCCGCCTGCCGCGATGGGGGCCGAAGACCCGCTGTTCATCCTGTATACTTCGGGCTCCACGGGCAAACCCAAGGGCGTGATGCATACATCGGGCGGCTATCTGGTGTATGCCGCGATGACGCATCAATACACGTTCGACTATCATGATGGCGACGTGTTCTGGTGCACGGCCGATGTGGGGTGGGTGACAGGGCACAGCTATATCGTTTATGGACCGCTGGCCAACGGCGCGACCACCCTGATGTTTGAAGGCGTGCCAACTTTCCCGGATGCGGGACGGTTCTGGGAGGTCATAGACAAGCACAAGGTCAACCAGTTTTACACCGCTCCCACCGCCATTCGCGCGCTGATGGCCATGGGGCCGCAGTGGGTGGAAAAGCATGACCTGTCCAGCCTGAAGCTGCTTGGCACTGTGGGCGAGCCGATCAACCCCGAGGCATGGAATTGGTACAATATCCATGTCGGCAAGGGCAAATGCCCTATCGTGGATACATTTTGGCAAACCGAAACGGGCGGGCATATGATCACCTCGTTGCCGGGGGCGATGGCGGCCAAACCGGGGTCGGCGACCAAGCCGTTCTTTGGCGTCGTGCCGGTGGTGCTGGATGCCAGCACTGGCGCTGTGCAAACAGAAACCGCCGCTGAAGGGGTTTTGTGCATCGCCGACAGCTGGCCGGGCCAGATGCGCACACTTTGGGGCGATCATCAGCGGTTCCAAGAGGCGTATTTTCAGCAATACAAAGGCTATTACTTCACCGGGGATGGCTGTCGTCGCGACGCGGATGGCGATTACTGGATCACGGGCCGTGTGGATGATGTGATCAACGTGTCAGGTCACCGCATGGGCACGGCAGAAGTTGAAA
>JAYUHO010000239.1:0-1593 GCA_043766915.1 Cypionkella sp. | reverse complement strand
GAAAGATCAGCCCCCAGCCCGGACTGCCCGAATACACCTCAAACGCACCCCAGGCCGTCGGCCAACCCACTGTAATTGCTCGCACATAGGTCTTTTTGAAAAACGGATCGTTGCGGTCCAGCAGCTTTTTCATCACCGCCCCCGCCGTGGTTTGCCGCCACGTTGCCCTGCACGCCCACCCGTGCTGCGCCCGCCGGAATTCACAGCCTTATCAACGGCTTCCAATACATCCGACTGCCGCGCCAAGGGATCATCGGCGACGGCCAGTTCCACCGCCTCCAGCCGTTTCACCTCATCGCGCAAACGGGCAGCCTCTTCGAATTCCAGATTTTCGGCGGCCTTCCTCATCGCCACCCGGATCGCCTCAAGATGTGATGCCAAGTTATTGCCATACAACGGTTTATCAATCTTGGCCGTCACCCGCGCCTGATCGGTATCGCCTTTCCACAGCCCCGCCAACACGTCTTCGACGTTCTTTTTCACCGTCGTCGGCGTGATGCCGTGCAGGGTGTTATAGGCGATCTGCTTGTCCCGCCGCCGGTTGGTTTCGCCCATCGCGCGGTCCATGCTGCCGGTGATCCGGTCGGCATACATGATCACCCGGCCCTCTGAATTGCGCGCCGCCCGTCCGATGGTTTGGATCAGCGAGGTTTCCGACCGCAAGAAACCCTCTTTGTCAGCGTCCAAAATCGCCACCAGCCCGCATTCGGGAATGTCCAACCCTTCGCGCAAAAGGTTGATCCCGACCAGCACATCGAACGCCCCCAGCCGTAAATCCCGAAGGATTTCAATGCGTTCAATGGTATCGATGTCCGAGTGCATATAGCGGATGCGGATGCCCTGTTCGTGGAAATATTCGGTCAGATCCTCGGCCATGCGTTTGGTCAGGGTGGTCACCAGCACGCGCAAACCGCGTTGGGCAACGATGCGAATCTCATCCAACAGGTCATCGACCTGCATTTCCACCGGGCGAATTTCGATGGCAGGGTCAATCAAGCCCGTGGGCCGGATCACCTGTTCAACGAACACGCCGCCCGATTGTTCAATCTCCCACGCCGCCGGAGTGGCGGACACGAACACGGTTTGCGGGCGCATCGCGTCCCATTCCTCAAACTTCAGGGGTCGGTTGTCCATGCAACTGGGCAAGCGGAACCCGTGTTCCGACAGCGTCATCTTGCGCCTGAAGTCGCCCTTATACATGCCGCCGATTTGCGGCACCGATACATGGGATTCATCTGCAAAAACAATGGCATTGTCGGGGATGAATTCGAACAGGGTCGGTGGTGGTTCGCCCGGCGCGCGGCCTGTCAGATAGCGGGAATAATTCTCAATCCCGGCGCAAACGCCTGTGGCTTCCAACATTTCCAGATCAAACGAGGTGCGCTGTTCCAGCCGCTGCGCCTCTAGCAGTTTGCCGTTCAGCACCATCAAATCCAAGGTCTGGCGCAGTTCCTTTTTGATGCCAATGATCGCCTGCTGCATCGTCGGGCGCGGGGTGACGTAGTGCGAATTGGCATAGATGCGGATTTGCTGGAAGTTATCGGTTTTCGCCCCCGTCAACGGATCAAATTCGATAATGGCTTCAAGCTCTTC
>JAYUHO010000238.1:0-1593 GCA_043766915.1 Cypionkella sp. | reverse complement strand
CCTTGGTTTCGGTGCCTTCAACGGTTGGATCAACGATGGGCTGGTTCACCACAATATCGGGCATGACCCCCAAAGACTGAATGGACCGGCCCGACGGTGTGTAGTAGCGCGCGGTGGTCAGGCGCATCGCCCCATCCCCTTTCAGCGGGATCAGCGTTTGCACCGATCCTTTGCCAAAGCTTTTGGTGCCCACGACAATCGCACGGCGCTGATCTTGCAACGCGCCCGCGACAATTTCCGACGCCGAGGCAGAGCCGCCATTGATCAGAACAACCACAGGCTTGCCCTGCGCCAGATCTCCCGGCGTTGCATTTTCGCGTGCCGAATCTTCGGGGTTGCGACCACGGGTGGATACGATCTCGCCTTCTTCAAGGAAGGCGTCCGAAACTTTGATCGCTTGATTCAGCAAGCCGCCGGGGTTGTTGCGCAGATCGACGACAAAGCCGCTGACTTTGTCGATGCCGCCCGCCTCTTCCAGTGATTTCTTGATCCCTTCTTCCAGACCCGGAAAGGTTTGGTCATTGAACGCGGTGATCCGCAGCACAACCGTATTACCGACCAGACGGCTTTTCACCGCCACCACTTTGATCGTGTCGCGGATGATCGACACATCGAACGGCTCTTTGACGCCCTCACGCACGATTGTGATCACAATCTCGGACCCAATCTCGCCGCGCATCATTTCGACGGCGTCGTCCAGCAACAGCCCCTGCACCGATTCGCCGTTCACCGCCGTGATGAAATCACCCGCCTTGATGCCCGCCGCATCCGCTGGCGTGCCATCCATCGGCGAGATCACCTTCACATAGCCTTCTTCCTGCGTCACCTCGATGCCCAGCCCGCCAAACTGGCCGCGTGTCTGGGTCTGCATATCGGCGAAGTCTTTGGCATTCAGATAGCTGGAATGCGGATCAAGCGAGGTCAGCATGCCGTTGATCGCGGCCTCGACCAAGGCTTTGCTGTCGACGTCTTCAACATACTGCCCGCGAATACGTTCAAAGATATCGCCAAACAGATCAAGCTGTTCATAAACGCTGGCGTTTTTGGTTGCATCCTGGGCAATGATCGGCCCTGCCACTTGGGTGGTCAGAACGGCCCCCGCCAAAGTGCCGCCTATGGCCGCCATAATAAGCTTTTTCATCGTTTAGGTCCTATTCCCCTGCTTTGGCCGTCACCGTGAACCACGCCATCGGGTCCACCGGTTCGGCACCTTGCCTCAATTCCAAGTAAAGCGTTTCCGTCTCGCGTCCGCCACCACCTTCTTTGACCGGTGCTGTCAGATCGGCCGCTCCCGGCTCTCCTCCGCCCATCAGACCCAAAGCAGCGCCTTTGGCAATCACTTCGCCTACCTCGCCATACACCTGATCCAGGCCAGCGAGTATCACAAGATAGCCACCACCGGGCTCAATGATCATCACATTTCCGTAGTCCAGCAACGGGCCACGATACCGGATGGTGGCAGCCCAAGGGCTGCTTACCAATGCCGCAGCTCGGGTGGCAAGCGTTATCCCCGGCCGGGTGACCCCGCGCGCATCTGTTTCGCCGGGGTGCAACAACAGCGTCCCCAGCACGGGCAAATCCAGCGCACCTTTG
>JAYUHO010000237.1:0-4441 GCA_043766915.1 Cypionkella sp. | reverse complement strand
CGCCGTTCACCCTTTCGCGCACCGAATCATAGGCCGTAAAGGTCAACATCCGCCAACCCTGAAACGGCACACGGGCATCGGTGCGCAACACTGCCTCGCCTGAGACATAGGCATCGGGCGGGTTTTGCGCCCAATCAGCGGCCCCTTTGATGGCGCGGTCAAACGCCGACGCGGTATCCCCAGACGACAACGCCACATCCAGCGGCTTGCCGCGCCAGGACGGCTCGGTTGCCAAAATAACCGCACCCGCGGAATCGGTCACTAAAACCGCATCCTGCAACCCGGCCCAGGCGCGTTCATGCTTCATCATGTCAACCACGACGACGATCACCCCCAAGGGCCGCCCTTCGGATTCGACCACGCGCGAGTAAGTGAAATCATAGCCACCAGACTCGCGCGGGGCGGCGGAAAATACCGTGTCTTTGGATCGCAGCGCATCAATGAAATAGGCCTGTCCGCGATGCGCCGTGCCCAGCAAATTGCGGTTGGTGGCCCCTACCGTGCGCCCCTCTTTGTCCAACAGAAAAATCGACGCGACGCCGATTTCTTCCTGAACCTGGATCAACCGCAACGTGGTGCCCGAAAAACTGCCCTTCAACAGGGCGTCCCGGATCGCCGGATCATCCGACAGCAGCAATGGCACCACAGAGGTACGCTGCAGTTCCGACAACATATTGCCGGAATAAAGCGCCAGCCGCAGTTCTGCACGGTTGCGCGTGGTTTCGGTAAACCGTTCAGACAACCAGCGGTTGGTAACCAGCACCACCGCGACGGCAACCAAAATCAACAGCACCACAATCAAGCGCGAGCGCCACGAACCGGGCGTCGTATCTGGAACCGAGGGGGGAAAGCCGCTGTCTTGCATCATCCGACTTTAGGCCGTGGTCATGGCTGCCTCAAGGCGGCGCCCCTCAGGCCAGCGCCATACCGCCCATCAGCGAGGCAAACATCGCAGCCCCGTCCGTGCCGCCATGCACAGAGTCGACCGCCCGTTCGGGATGCGGCATCAAACCCAACACCCGGCGGTTTTGCGACAGAACCCCGGCAATATCGGCTTTTGATCCGTTTGGATTGGCCGCGTAGGTAAATGCAATCCGATCCTCGCCCTGCAACCGGGCCAGACCGTCGTCATCAATCGTATAATTGCCATCATGATGTGCGATGGGCAACAGGATCGACTGCCCCGTCGCGTAGGCCGCCGTGAAGGCGCTGTCACGGGTAACCGCAGTCAGCGCAATGGTTTTGCACAAAAACTTCAACCCTGCATTGCGCATCAGGGCCCCCGGCAGCAGGCCCATTTCGGTCAACACCTGAAAGCCATTGCAGACCCCCAGCACATATCCACCCCGCTCGGCATGCGCCCGCACAGCCAGACCGATGGGCGATTGCGCGGCAATTGCCCCGCAGCGCAGATAATCGCCAAAGGAAAACCCACCCGGCACGCCCACGACATCAACGCCCTGCGGCAAGGCGCTGTCCTTGTGCCAGACGCGGATCACCTCAAAGCCCGCGCGTTCAAATCCCACCGCCAGATCGCGGTCACAGTTTGATCCCGGAAAGGTAACGACAGCGGCTTTCATGGGCAGGCCCCTTGGCTTGTAACGATTTGCGAATGTTCTAACGCAGTCATGGCAGGCATTCCAGCCCTTTAGCCCTTCACCTTGGCTTAAATACCTGCCGTCTTCCGGGGCGCGATAGACAGCCTCTCAAGCAAAATACCAAAAAAAAATCGATTTTTTTTGCAAAATTCTTCAAAGAATTTTGGCTCCAACCCTTAACCGGCTGAAATCAAAGCACCTCGACCGCATAGCTTTCGATCACGGCATTCGCCAACAGTTTGTCGCACATCGCCCGCACGGCAGTGTCGGCCATGGCACGATCCGTTTCTGCCAGATCAAGCTCGATCACCTTGCCTTGCCGCACACCGTTAACGCCCGCAAACCCCAAGGTGCCCAGCGCGTGGCGCACCGCTTCGCCCTGCACATCCAGAACGCCCGACTTCAGCATGACCGTGACACGCGCTTTCATGGCAATCCCTCCAGTAAACAGATTGCGCCGAAATACCCGCCTGCCCCAAAGGCCGCAAGGGGGATCAGTTGATCAACGTGGGTTTGGGTGTATGCGTCACATTCGACGGCATCACGCCAAGGCGGCGCGCAAGTTCGGAATACACATCCGCCACCGGACCCGGCTCGGGGATCGGCGCGCCATCACCCCGGTCGACCAAACCGCGCAAATCCCACAAGCGGCAGCTGTCAGGGCTGATCTCATCGGCCAGGATCAGCCGCATATAATCGCCTTCCCAAACCCGGCCCACTTCGATGCGAAAATCGGCCAGCCGGATGCCCACCGCCATCATCACGCCCGACAGAAAATCATTCACCCGCAGCGACAGCGCGATCACATCATCCAGATCTTGCTGAGTGGCCCAGCCAAAGGCCACGATATGCTCTTCGGCCACCATCGGCAGGTTAAGCCGATCATCTTTGTAATAGTACTCAACAATCGGGCGCGGCAGGGCGGTGCCTTCGGGAATGCCCAAGCGTTCGGTCATCTCGCCTGCGGCAAAGTTGCGCACCACGACTTCCAGCGGAATGATCTCGGCCATGCGCACCAATTGCTCGCGCATGTTCAGCCGACGGATGAAATGCGTCGGCACGCCGATGGAATTCAGGCCGGACATGAAAAATTCCGAAAGCCGGTTGTTCAGCACGCCTTTGCCTTCGATGGCCGCCGGGGCCGCTTCGGTTGCAGTTGGGGCAGAATCGTCCTTGAAATACTGGATCAAAGTGCCCGGTTCCGGCCCTTCGTAAAGGATTTTGGCCTTGCCTTCGTAAACCTTCTTCCTGCGCGCCATGACTGCTCCGATACCCATCAGACAAAGGGGCAGCAACCGCCACCCCTGCCCATTGCTTTTGGCTATACGGCAAGCCGCAGGGCTGGGCAAGGCAGCGCAGTCTTTGGATGACGCAGGCCGTCAGATCACATAAGATCAAAGCCAGTGCAACAGGGCGAAAGGACCATCGCTTGGGCCGCGAAGCAATCGCCGATTTAACCTTTGCCGGGCAGAGCGCCACCGCAAAATTGGTGCTTGACCCAGACGAGATCATCCTGCGCGGCGCCGTGCGGGCGCGGATTGCGCGCACGGCGATCCTTAAGTATGGCGTAAAGGGCGATGATCTGGTTGTTGCAACCGATCAGGGCGAATTGCGGGCGCATCTGGGGGCCAAACAAGCCAACCTTTGGGCCAAAGCCATCGCCAAACCCGCCCCCAGTTTGGCGCAAAAGCTGGGGATTTCCGACGGCGTTCCCACTTTGGTGATCGGACGGCTGACGGACGCAGCCTTGATCGCGGCGGTCGGCATGGCGGCTGAAAACCTTGGAGACACATCGCGGGATGTGCAATTTCTGGCCGAAATATCGGATGACGAACATCTTGCAGCCGCGATGGCAGCCGCCCGGTCAAACCCGTTGGCGGCACCGTGGTGCATCACAGTGAAAGAGCCCGCCGCGCCGCTGTCCGAAGCAAAACTGCGCCAAGCCTTACGCGATCTTGGCTATATCGACACAAAATCCTGCGCAGTGTCCCACCGGATGACCGCGACACGCTATAGCAAACGACGCCCCTGACCCGCGGATTGCACTTGATTGGACGGATTTGCAGGGGCATATGATGCGGCAGTTCAATGACCCAGAGGGCCAGACCATGACCACTTTTGACGACCGTGAAAATGCGTTCGAAAACAAATACGCCCATGACGCCGAAATGCAGTTTCGGGCCGAGGCTCGGCGCAACAAATTGGTCGGTCTTTGGGCCGCCGGTCTGCTGGGCTATTCCGGCGATGCGGCCACAGCCTATGCGATGTCAGTCGTGTCGGCCGATTTTGAAGAGGCGGGCATCGAAGACGTGGTGCGCAAACTTGTCGCCGATCTGGGCGACAAATCCGAAGCAGTGGCGATCCGCGCCAAAATGGCGGAAATGCTGCCGGTTGCCAAAGCCCAACTGATGTCAGAGCTGTAGGGTGACGCCGTGAGTGTCGGGCCGCGCCAGGCATTGGGCGTGGCGTGGTCCGTGCCATCCTGACGTAAAACTGTGGCCAATTTGATCTGTTAATCTGGCCTGCACTCTGCCGCGGCTAGCCTTGTTTGCACAGCAATCACAGGCATGCCATGGCCAGATACGTTTCCTCACCCGCGCGACATCCCCCAGACCGGCAGCCGCAGACTGTCGGATTTGTGGTGCGAGCGGTGGTGTCACTTGCTTTGGCTGCGATTTTTCTAACGCTGTTGTCGCACCGGCTGGCCGATATAAACTGGGTCGATGTCAGGGCTGCCTTTACCGGCGTAAACGGCGGCCATTGGTTGGGCGCGCTTGGCGCGACTGCGTTAAGTTTTTGGGCCGTCGGCCACTATGATGCTGTGCTGCACCGCCATTTTGCCA
>JAYUHO010000236.1:0-4469 GCA_043766915.1 Cypionkella sp. | reverse complement strand
GTCTAAACACGTTGCCGCGGCGGTTGAGGCGGGCGTTGGGCTGGCGGGATGCCACGGCGGAATGTGCGACGCCTTTCGCGCCGATGTGCTGTGGCAATTCATGACCGGCGCGCAGTGGGTGGCGCATCCGGGCAATGATGGCGTGGAATACCGGGTGCGGATGGTGTCGGATGATCCTCTGGTGCAGGGCATTGGCGATTTTGATGTGGTGACAGAGCAGTATTATCTGCACGTCGATCCGGCAGTGCGCGTTCACGCGGTCTGCGATTTTCCGATGGTAGACGGGCCGCACGCGCCAAACGGCCCGGTGGCAATGCCGGTGGTGTTCACCAAACTCTGGGGAAAGGGCCGGATCTATTACAACGCGCTGGGGCATCAGGCGAATGTGATTGACCACGGCGCGCCGCGTGAATTGCTGCGGCGCGGGATGGCGTGGGCGGCGCGGTAAGGCCCGTTCACACTGGTCTAAATATCCCCCTTGAAGGGCCCGTTTTTACCACGCCCCAACCGGATCAGGTCCAGAATATCGCGCGCCGCTGTCGGAATATTGGTGCCCGGCCCAAAGATCGCCTTCACGCCGGCGTCATACAAGAACGCGTAATCCTGCTGCGGAATAACGCCGCCGCAGACCACCAGAATCTCACCCGCCCCCGCATCGCGCAGCGCTTTCACCAATTGCGGCGCAAGCGTTTTATGCCCCGCCGCTTGCGACGATATTCCGATTACATGCACATCATTGTCGATGGCGTCTTGTGCTGCCTCGGCGGGGGTTTGAAACAACGGCCCCACATCCACATCAAAGCCGATATCGGCAAAGGCGGTGGCAATCACCTTGGCGCCGCGATCATGGCCATCCTGCCCCATCTTGACCACCAGCATGCGCGGGCGGCGGCCTTCTTCCAGCGCGAACGCCTCAACATCTGCCTGAATGGTGGCAAAACCTGCGTCGCCCTGATAGGCCGCCCCGTAGACCCCCGCCAAGGTTTTCACCTCGGCCCGGTGGCGCCCGAATACCTTTTCCATCGCCATGCTGATTTCCCCCACTGTGGCGCGCGCGCGGGCTGCGTCCACGGCTGCATCCAACAGATTGCCACCTGCCGCAGCGCGGCGGGTGATTTCATCCAGCGCGGCCCGACAAACGGCGTCATCGCGCGCCGCGCGAATGGTATTCAGCCGCGCAATCTGCGCATCGCGCACGGCAATATTGTCGATATCCAGAATGTCGATCGGGTCTTGCGCCGCCATCCGGTACTTGTTCACCCCAACAATCACCTGCGTGCCCAGATCAATCGCCGCCTGCCGTTTGGCGGCAGATTCCTCGATCCGCAACTTCGGCATACCGCTGGCCACCGCACGGGTCATGCCCCCCATCGCCTCAACTTCCGCCATCAATTCCCACGCCTTTGCGGCCAGCTCAGAGGTCAGGCTTTCCACATAATACGACCCCGCTAACGGATCGACGACATGGGTGATCCCGGTTTCTTCTTGCAAGATCAGCTGGGTGTTGCGCGCAATCCGCGCCGAAAATTCAGTGGGCAGCCCCATCGCCTCATCCAAAGCATTGGTGTGCAGACTTTGCGTGCCCCCCAGCACCGCCGACATTGCCTCATAGGCGGTGCGGATGACGTTGTTATAAGGATCAGCCTCTTGCAACGACACGCCACTGGTCTGGCAATGCGTGCGCAGCATCAGACTGGTGGGATTTTGCGCGCCAAATTCCGTCATCACGCGGTGCCACACCTGCCGGGCCGCGCGCAGCTTGGCCGCCTCCATAAAGAAATTCATCCCGATGGCGAAGAAAAATGACAATCGCGGCGCGAATTCATCCACGCGCATTCCCCGCGCCAAAGCGGTGCGCACATATTCACGCCCGTCCGCCAGCGTAAACGCCAGCTCTTGCACCAGATCAGCCCCCGCCTCTTGCATATGATAGCCCGAGATCGAGATTGAGTTGAACTTAGGCATATGGGCGGCGGTGTATTCAATGATATCCGCCACGATCCGCATCGACGGTTCTGGCGGGTAAATATACGTATTACGCACCATGAATTCTTTCAGAATATCGTTCTGAATGGTGCCCGAAAGTGCTGCACGCGATACCCCCTGCTCTTCCCCCGCCACGATGAAACTGGCCAAAATCGGGATCACCGCGCCGTTCATCGTCATGGAAACGCTGACTTTGTCCAACGGGATGCCGTCAAACAGGACTTTCATATCTTCAACGCTGTCAATCGCCACGCCCGCCTTGCCGACATCGCCCTCTACCCGGGGATGATCACTGTCATAGCCGCGATGGGTGGCCAGATCGAAGGCCACTGACACCCCCTGCTGCCCGCCTGCAAGGTTTGCACGGTAAAACGCGTTGCTGGCCTCGGCGGTTGAAAACCCGGCATATTGCCGGATCGTCCACGGGCGGCCCGCATACATGGTTGCCTTCACTCCGCGCGTATAGGGCGCGATCCCCGGCACTTCGCCCATCTGCGCCAGACCGGCAACATCAGCCGCCGTATAGACTGGTTTGATCGCAATGCCTTCCAGCGTATGCCAGACCAAATCCGCCGGATCGCCGCCGCGCATCTCAGCCGCTGCTAACGCCGTCCATGTGGCCAATCTATCCGTCATCGCAACCCTCTCTTAATCAGACCCGTCTTGCCTGCACCGTCTTGGTTCTTCCCCCACTGTGACCTATATCAACGCCATGAGCATCTTCATAAAGCCGTTCGCCGTCCTGATTTTCGCGTCGCTGCTGCCGCAATTGGCCCTTTCCCAAGACAGCACCCTGCCCCCGGTGCCCGCCAGCGAGGTGGCGCTGGCCGACTTGTTGTATCTGTATCGCCCGATCGTGGTGTTTGCCGACAGCCCGAACGACCCCAACTATATCCGCCAGATGGAACTGCTGACCCTTAACACCGCCGATCTGATCGAACGTGAGGTGATCGTCATCACCGACACCACCCCACTGCCGCCTTCGGACATCCGCAAAAAACTGCGCCCACGCGGGTTTTCTCTGGTGCTGATCGACAAGGATGGCGGTGTTGAACTGCGCAAACCCCTGCCCTGGGACACCCGCGAAATCACCCGCGCCATCGACAAATTCCCGTCGCGCCGGATTGAGGCGCTGGAACGCAGCCCGTCGGGGTTTTAGAAAAACCGCGCGACGTTACTCAAACTCCATAATCACGTCGTCCACCTTAAGGCTGCCCCCGACAACCGCCCCAATCGCCTTCACCACGCCAGACCGTTCGGCTTTCAGGATGTTTTCCATCTTCATCGCCTCAACCGTGGCCAAAGCCTGCCCTTCCTGCACCTCATCGCCGACCGCCACCATGATCTGCGCGATCAGGCCGGGCATCGGGCACAACAGGAATTTTGACGTATCGGGCGGCGCTTTTTCCAGCATCAGTTTGGCCAGTTCCGCCTGACGCGGCGTGCGGACATGCACGCGCAAATCAGCCCCGCGCAGACGCACGCGGAACCCGCCGCTGATCTTGGCCACCTTCATCACCAACAGCGCACCGTCAATCATCACCCGCGCCAAGGGCTGCCCCGGCGTCCAATCGGAACTGACACGCAGTGCTGACCCATCCGCGAAGGCCACCGTTGACCCCTGATGATCGGCGTCAATTTTCACCGCATATTCAGCGCCTTGCAGCGTTACTACCCAATCGTTCCCGACCCTGCGTTCGTGGTTGTCCATCGTGCCCGATATCCGCGTGCGCCGAATTTCCGCCACCCGGTTCATTGCCGCCGTGGCCGCCGCAACCCGGCGCAGACTGGCGTCGTCCAACACCGCGCCCTTGAACCCTTCAGGGTATTCCTCGGCAATAAACGCTGTGGTGATATTGCCGGATTGAAAGCGCGGATGGTCCATCACCGCCGCCACAAACGGCAGATTGTGGCCGATGCCTTCGACCTCAAACGTGTCCAGCGCCAGCCGCATCTCGTCAATCGCCGCCATCCGGGTTGGGGCCCATGTGCACAGCTTGGCAATCATCGGGTCGTAAAACATCGAAATCTCGCCGCCCTCAAACACGCCGGTGTCATTGCGCACGATGCCCCCGCCGGGCGTTGGCCCTTCAACAGGCGGGCGATAGCGGGTCAACCGGCCGATCGAGGGCAGGAAATTGCGATACGGGTCTTCGGCATAAAGCCGGCTTTCCATCGCCCAGCCGTTGATTTTCAGATCAGCTTGGGCAAAGGGCAAAACCTCACCCGCCGCCACCCGGATCATCTGTTCCACCAGATCAACCCCGGTGATCAGCTCGGTCACCGGGTGTTCCACCTGCAACCGGGTGTTCATTTCCAGAAAATAAAACGCGGCGTCGCCGTCCACGATGAACTCCACCGTGCCCGCAGATGTATATCCCACCGCCCGCGCCAATGCACAGGCCTGTTCCCCCATGGCTTGGCGCGTGGCGGCATCCAGAAACGGCGACGGCGCCTCTTCGATAACTTTCTGATTGCGGCGC
>JAYUHO010000235.1:0-1610 GCA_043766915.1 Cypionkella sp. | reverse complement strand
TCCCGCGTCGCCCATGGCCTGCTCATCCTGTCACTGGTCGAGGGGTTGAAATCCACCGCCCCCGCCCAATTTCACACCTTCGCCAGCCTTGGCTACGATTGGTCCTTTCGCGCCCCGATTTTCGCGCATGACCGCATCCGCGCCCGCATCACCGTGAAGGCAAAACGCCCCGCCAGCCCGCAAAAGGGCCTGCTGACCCTGTCAGTCGAGGTTGAAAATCACAGTGCCGCCATCGTTCAGCGCGGCGAAACCCGCCTGATGGCCTACCGCCAATCGCCATAGCCAAAGGCGATATAGTCGCGGCCATAGGCGTCGCGTGCCGCAGCCTCCAGATCACGGCCATACAGATCAGCCAGCGCAAACGGCTCCACTTCGGTCGGCGCGGGCAAAGGCTGCATCGCAATCCCGGCTTCGGCGCAAACGAAGGCCAGCCCCTCCTCCAGTCGATCTTCGCGCAGCAGATGATCGGGGGCCTGCAACTGGGCAAACCCGGCCATCGTCGCCAGTTGGCTCGCCAGATGCGGCGGCGTCCGCAATTCCGTCCGCCCGGCATGCAAGTGCTTTGTCATCTCCAGAAACTTCAGAAATCCCGCTCGATGTGAGCCTATATCTGCGAAGCCCTTGCCCTTCGGCGGCAGTTCAAACTTGTGCACCCGTTTCAGATGCCCGCGCAGTTCGGCCATCCACTCTTTGTCGAGGTAATCGCAAAACGCCGCATGCGCCCGCGCCAAAGGATGCCGCAACACGGTGAAACTGCGATGGCCGGGCCGGTCATTGCGCCAGGTCTTCAGGCTTTGCCGGTCAAACGTCGTCACAACCGGACCATGGGCCTGCAACCACTTGCGCACTTGCAATTCCGGCCCGGATTTCACCGGCTGAAACAACAGCGACACCACCTCACTCGCCATATAGCTGTTGATCGCCCCCTGCCTGCGCGGTTCAAAACTGGGGGTCTGGTCGATGTTGAAGAAGTCAATCTTGCCCAAACTCACCGCCATTTCCGCAGGATTAGAGACTTTTTCCTGCAACGGCTCGGGGTTTTGCTTCTTGATCGTCAGGTCCAGCTTTTCCAGCCGCCCCTCAACCCCCAGAAACGCCGCCAGCCCGTTGATCACGGCCAGATCCAGCACATCGTCGTAATCAATATAAAACGCCGTCTGCCCGGTGATCTGCAAACGGTTCAGCAATTGCACCTGAAACGCCTGCAATTCATCGACCCGCTCGCGAAACTCGGCAATCTCAAACTTCGGGCGGGCGGTCTTGATATTGGCCGCCGAGGTGGTGCGCCACTGGTTGCTTTCCTTGGCAATCTTCCAGCTGATGTAGCTTTCCAGCGGGTTGCGCGTCAGCACGATCTTGGCAATTGAGGGGTCCTCCATCACCAGATCAAACACCCGCGGGTCGTGGTCGTGGAAATAGCGAAACCCCGACAGCCCCTCGGTCTGTTGCCGCATCGCTTTCAGAAAACTCGCAGGATCGGCGTTGCGCTGCAAAATGCCGACGCCCAGCAGTTCGGTCTTGTTCTCGCCCCCCATGAAGAACGGGTTGAACGCCTCGCCATGGCAGGTGACACCCGGAATCGCGTTCAGGTTCGATTCCAGGAAATTCGA
>JAYUHO010000234.1:0-11789 GCA_043766915.1 Cypionkella sp. | reverse complement strand
AATGGGGTGAACCCCATTGAAGGCAACACGCTTTAATGTCGCCGCTATTCCACGGCAAACATCATCATCGCCCGGAGCGAGTCCAACGGCAGGCCTGCCGCTGTTTTCAACACACTGTTTTGCGGATGCCACGCGCCACCAGCGGTGTGCAGCACCGAATTTTTGTTCAATTTCAGCAGGCCCACGATGGTGTCTGCGATGATGTGGCTGGCTGTGGGGCCAACGCGTTCGCCGCCTTCTTTCGCTTGTGCCTCGCACAGAAAATAAAGCCATGCGGGCGTTTGGGTATCAAAACCTTTGGCCGCGTCATCGCCGCTCAGGCCTTCCGGGAAGGCTGCCTGCACTTCGGGCGGCGTCAACGGGTCAATATCATAGGCCTGCGCCAGAACCTGTCCAAACGGTATCCGCCGATGAAACCCGCGCAAGACGTTGCGAAAGAAAATAGAGGCGTGGTGAAGGTTTTGGCCATGCGTTATCTGGTTCAACATATCATGTGCAAAGAGCAGATCGATACGGTCAGCGCCATTTTGATCGTCGGCCATGGGCCGCGTCAGCCTGTTCCAATCCGCCACCCAATGATCGGGCAATTGGCGGGCTTCGGGAAACGGCATCATGCGGCGGCGCGAGGTGAAATCGAACAGCTCTTGCAGTTTGGCGTGGTCGCGCAAACTGCCGCCTTTGCCAAAATTGGCGTTGTAGTCATAGTGTGCGCTGACCATAGAATGGCCAAAGCGAAACGCAGCCGCGGTGAATTCCATGGGCACCTGGTTCGGCACTTTCAGCCGTGGCGGCTGGCGCAGCACTTTGTCCAGCACGCCCGGCGACAGCAGGTTTTTCAGATAGTCGTGCAAGACGCACCATTGATAGTGATGGGTGACCAGCGTTCGCGCCGCCTTGAAACACGCGGCGGGATTGTTGTTCTGGGGGTGTAACGCATCGACCGCCTTGTTGTGCAAAAGCATCATGGCCAGATGCAACTGGCTGATGATCAGGTTTTCATCATTGCGGCGGTCTGCGATCAGCGCCTCATCGTTTTCGCGCGGAAGATCCGAAGCCCCGCCGACCGGATGCACGACGGTTCCCGGCCCCTTAAAAGCCTCTTTGATTTTAGTGTCATCCAGCCTGACCGTCCGCGCCAAAACAAAACGCATGCCGTCGGCGCGGTACATCGCCTTTACCTGCGGATCTGAACTTTGCGGGCCATCGGCGTATAAGCTGTCCAGCGTCAGCGGCGCGCCGTGTTCATTCCTGACGCGGTCCAAAATGGGTGAAATGCTTTCCGCGCGCACCAGTTTATCCAACCCCGGTGGATCGCCCGCCGCCCCGGGGATCAAGACAGCCGGAGTGATACTGGCGGCTTCGCTTGCCAGCCCGCCCACAGGGGCAGAGATATCGTGGTTCACGAATTGGCCGAAATAGGTATAAACCGGGGCCAGTTTCATCCGCAGCGGCTCTATCGGAAACTGCAAGCCCCGATAAACCGCCTCGAACGCGCGCAGCCGCATCAGCGTCTCGTCGGGCGATGATCCGGTGAACAACCCAGCGGCACCCAAATCAGGGTCGGCACCTTCTGCGTTGGCAAGTTTGTCGAACAAATAGCAATAAGACGACCGCACATCGCCATACCCGCCCGCCTGTACAGGCGTGTCGGCAACGACATCTTGGGCGGTAAGGCTGTGGTCGCTGTCAATGATAGCCATAAACTGATCCCTCTGCGCGGGTTGCGGTTAAAATGGTTCAAAAATTTCCGTTGGCCCCAATCGTAAATTGGCGAAGGGCTTGCGGATCAGACGTTCATAGCGCAGCGCGTCAATCCGCCCGCCCATCGCACAAAAGCCCGGCACCATCACCCGCACCGTTGGCATTGGATCGTTTGGCAGGGTCAAATCCACGGCCAAGGCCCTGTGGCCCGCATTGGCCAGACGGTGCAGGATCGCGCCCAAACTGTTGTCCGGTTTGGGTGGCGGTGTGCCAGCGGGCAAAGCCTTAAACTGGATCATGCTGCGCATCGAGCCGCGCGCAATCCAGTCTAAAACTGCCGGATCGTTCGCGACCCGCGCTTGGTTAATGGCGGTTTCGGTCTGGATCATTTCAGTGATCGCGGCCAAGGCCGCGTCAGCTTGGGTTGCGCCTGCGGCTGACCCCAGTGCGATCTCGCTGCCATCGGGCAAACAGGACAGCGCGGCGATCACGGGCACGCGGTTGTCCGTCTGCAGATCAAGCAAAGTCGTCTCGCGCAACCGCTCTTGCAGCCACCAAAACAGCCGGGGCTGCAAGGCGTCGATCGCGTCCAGCGGCACCGCCGGGCGTTGCAGGCCGCCATACCACCAAAGCGCCACAGCATCGCGTTCGATACATTCCAGCATGCCATGAAGCAAAGCCGCCTCGCGGCTGGGCCCGGTGGCGCATCCGGTTGAATCTGCATCCGTAACCAGCGGCTCTTGTGCGTGGTTGGCAAAATCAAGATAGACGGCTTGCGCAGGCACGTGCACCGTGTCACCCCGCACAAGATCCACCGCTGGTATCTGGGCAAACCCGTCAGTCTTTGCCCCGCTTGCGCCAGCATCAGGGTGGTTTTGCGCCAAACTCGCCCGCAATTCCAACGCTTCGGCGGCGGCGGTCAGCACGGAATGCTGCAAGGACATGCCGCGCCCGGCGGGCAACCGGGGTTTAAGCCCGGTCACCCCCTCCCAAAGCGGCACAGCCACGGCCATGAATATCGCCGCATCCGGCATTTGCAGCGGCAGGACGTGAAAATCATCCGCCAGACTTTGGCTTAACAAAGCGATCGTATCAGACATGGAGCGCATCATAGCATATATTGGGCTCTTACCCGCCCGTTCATGCAAGCCCGGAATTTTCAAGCGCCTTGGCATTTCACGATGGTTTCACGCAATGCCGTCGATAAACACTGGTATCGGCGTCGCAATACCTGCCAGCCGTTTTACAACAGGAGCATTTATGGGGTTTCTTAAACTAAAATCATCAGCGGTTATTGATAATGCCGCGACGGGTGCGGCGATTATTAAGGTCAGCAAAAGCGCCTTTCAAAACACACCCGGTTCGGAATGGGTCAAGTTCGATGGTGACACCCGGAAATGGCTATTCGACAACGGCTACATTGATCCGGCCACAGGTGATGGCAAGGTGCCAGCCGGAGTTGACATTGTTCCGGTCTATGACACGCCAACGAAAATGCATATCCGCGTGCCGTGGATCGGGGATCTGGAAAACGCTCCGGCACCGCTGGATGAGCCAACCTATGGCGGTAATTTTCCGGCATTCCTTGCGCGGTATTTCATCCGTCGTTGCCGGTAGGAAGCCTCATCGCGGCCTCGCTTGCCAACCGGCGGGCGAGGCCAATGCCCTGCTCAAAGCTATGGCGGCCCTGGCTCCAGACAATTGGCATTGTTTCCCGCAGCCACAGGTCAAGATCACCGTCGGTGGGCGAACCGCCGCCTTCCCAACGCGGACCCGTCAGCGCGCAGAACGCCGTGTAGGCGTTGACGGCCTGATCTTTGCGCCCAAGCTGCGCAAAAGCCGCCGCAGCCCAGACCAGCAAATCGGGAAACACATCCGGGCATTTCTGCACCGTCAGAATTGTTGCTTCAAAATCGCCGTCCAGATAGTGAATGGCCGCCAGATAGCCCGAAAAATATTCAGGGTAGATCGGGTTCAACGTCAGCGCCAAAGCCGACCAGCGCTGCGCGTCGGGCATGTGGCCCAGAAACGCCATCCCCATCGCCGCCGCGATCAGAATTTCGGTATCATAGGGGTTCAGGTCCACAGCCAGCCGAAAGTGGCTGTTGGCGCGCTCTACCGATTGGGCGATCAGCCAGCTCCATGCCATCGCGATGTGACAGCGGGCATCAAACGGATCAAGCGCTATGGCGGTTTGCGCGTGTTTGAACGCTGTCTTGCAATCGGCCTTGCGCGCCGGGTAGCCGGGTCGCACCATCGCGCGGGTGTTCAGGATTGCGGCCAGACTGGCATGGCCACAGGCCAGTCCTGCGTCCAGTTCAATCGCCTGCGCAAACAGCTGAGCGGCCGTCTCGTCAGCCTCGGCCTCCCACAGGCGCGACAACTGATGCCCTTTCAGCCAGATATCATAGGCTGCCGGGCTGGCCTGCACCGAGCGGGCGTAGCGCAGCAACGAGATGTAATTGACCTGCGACGCAAGATTGGCCGCCACGGCGCCTGCCACACTGGACCCCAGTGATTGCAGGTCATTTTCCGAGATTGAATAGATCCCAGACCACACCTGACTGCCATCGCGGCAATCTATCAACGCGACAAACAGCTTACCGACAGGCGCGCGCCAATCCAGCACGCAATCCACCGCAAAATCGGCGTCGATGTCGCGGGCAAGCGTGGTGTAATCAATTGCCGTGTCTGACGCATACCCTTTGCTGGGCCAAGGGATCACGATCCAACATCGAAAGCGCGAAAGGCAAACCTTCGCCAGATCAGCAAACCCTTCGCCCAGATAGTCTTTGCTGGCATCGCCGTACCGGGTCAACGGGGGCCGGATGGTGATTTTGGGCGGGCCCTGCCGGGCAAGACGGGGCCGGTCAGCGGTGACGGCTTGTGCAGGGTCGGGGCGGTGAATGCGGATATCACCGCGTTTTACCGCCACCAGCAAATCATTTGATTCCTCGCTGGGTTCGCTGTCCAACTCTTCGGCCAGGGCACGGTCCAGCAGCGCGAATTGGCGCAGCGCCGCCGCCTGATCCCCGCGCGCCGCGTGAAACCGCATCAGATATTGATGCGCCAATTCATGGCTTGGCTCTATGCGGATCAGGTTTTCTGCCACCCGCTCATCGGCAAAATCAGCTGTGCGCATCAGCGATTCCAATTGATCGGTCAGCAATTTGGTCAGCCGCGACCGCAGATGCGACCGCTCTACCTGCACCCATGCCTCAAACACCGGGGCGTTGGGCAGGTGCGCCCCAAACAACTCCCCATGCCACAGGGCGGCGGCCCGCAAGGCAGCCTCAATATTTGTGCCACCCAACCCAAGCAAATCGCGCAGCTGCCGCACGTCAACGTCAAAAGCCGCTTCGCGCAGCGCCACCACAAACCGGTTGGCGATGACGGCGTCATCGGCATTGGCCCCCAACACCTCTCGCAGTTCTTTCAGCGATTGTCGCAAGCTGCCGCGTGCCAGTTCTTCTGGCGCCGGATCCCACAACAACGACGCCAAATGCTCGCGGTTCAACTCGTATGACGGGCTAAGCGCCAACAGACCCAAAAGGCATTTGGCCTTGCGTGTGCGAAAATCAATTTCGGCGCCTGTCGACAGATCGACAACGCGGCACCCGCCCAACAGCTCTATTCGGTAAAGCGGCGGCATCAAATCCCTGACCTTACGTAATCCATGCAGGATGCACAGGAGACGTCAGGCATTCAACCTGTATTTAGGGCAAGGCCGACCGCACCGACGGCACAGGCAGCGTGGCGGCAATGGTGACCCCGACAAGAATGCACGCAGCCCCCATCGCCCGACCAAAACTAAGCGTTTCACCCAGAATGATCATGGCCGACAGGCCGCCGAACACCGCTTCCGCACTCATGATCACAGAGGCGCAGGCCGGGGTGATGTGTTGCTGCGCGGTGGCGTTCAGGCAATAGGCCAACCCCTTGGACATCGCCCCGAGCACAATGATTTCGGGCCACGCCGCAAAGATGGCCGATGGACCGGGCAGGCCATAGGTTGCAGCACTTAGCCCCGTGCAGATCACCCCGCAAATCAACAGCTGGACGACCGTTATATACATCGGGCGGCGATAGCGCATCACGTACTGACCCAAGAACAACGTCCAGACCGCAAAGGCCACTGCTGCGGTCAATGCCAAACCATCCCCAAAGGTCAATCCGGCCCGATTGCCGCCCGCCATCAGAAACACCCCCGCCAACGTCAGCAGACAGGCGAGCCAAATCAAAGGCGGCGGCCGTTGGCCAAAGCAGACCCAGCCGATAATCGGCGTAATCGCGGCCGACGTGTTCGCCAGAAAGCCCGCGTTGGTCACGGACGTATGGCCATAGCCAAACTGCATCACAGTGGCCGCCAGCGTGAACAGCACCGATACTTTCACGACCAGTCCAAACGATCCCTGATGCGTGGGCAAAACCCGGCGGCGCTCGCGGCGCATCAGGGGCCACAACACGATGGCCCCCAAAAAAGATGTGATACCCGCAGCCGAATATCCATCCAGATCATCCAAAATGGTTTTCTGCGACACATTGCCCAAGCCCCAGGCCAGGGCTGCCAGCAAGGCCACGCCATTGGCACGGATCGGTGTCATGCTGGCCGTCCAAGCATCACCGCCTCTTCATCGGGCGACAGGATCAGGCGGTGACGGGCCACCAAACCATAATACGCCGCCGCCAGACCCAACCACACCATCACCCAGAAAGACCCTTGCAGAAACAGCGGGTCGCGGATTTGACAGGCCAGGGTGACAAGGCAAATCAGGATCGTCACCCATGCGCCATGCGTTCCTAACGGGCTGACATAGGGGCGCGGCAAAGTTGGGTGATTGCGACGCAACGCCAAAAACGCCGCCGCGCGCGTCAGATAGGACAGCATCGCACCAAACACCGCCATGTTCAGCAACACGCTGCCAATCAGCGTTCCGGCACCCGCATTTCCCAGCGTTATCGTAAGGCCCAGCATAAACGCCAACCCCAGCGCCGCACCGGCCACCATGGCCACCACCGGGGTTTTGCGCTGCCCATTGGTCAGCGACAGCACGCCCGGCAGATACCCTGACCGGGACAGCGCAAAAATCTGCCGCCCTTGGGCGAACAGAATGGCGTGAAAACTGGCGACCAGCCCCGACAGCGCCACAACCCCCAGAATATCGGCGCGCAAACCGCCAAAGATGGCCCGAAATCCGTCAAGCACCGGCTCTCCGGACCGGGCCAGCGCATGGGCCCCAACGCCGCTGACCGCCGGGTTGATCAGCACGATCAACAAAGCCGTAAAAATCAGGGTGATCATCGCCAGCAAAATGCCCTTCGGCATATCGCGCACCGGGTCTATGGATTCCTCAGCCGCCATCGGCAGTTCTTCGATGGCCAGATACAACCACACCGCAAATGGCAGGGCTGCCAGAACGCCCGCCCACCCCATCGGCAAAAACGCCCCTTGGCCACCCGGCAATTCCGATCCATCCGGGGCGATGTTCATGGCCCAACGCGCGAAATCGACATGCGGTAAAGCCGCAGCGCAAAAGAACAACAGTACCGCAAGTGACATCAGCGTCACGATCAGGGTGATGCGAAAGGTCAGCGCGACGCCCAGCATGTTCAGCGCCAGAAACACCGCATAAGTGCCGATCCACCACACCGGTTCGGGCACCGACGGCCCAAAGATCGCCCCCAGATAGGACCCGATGAAATAGCAGATCACCGCAGGTGTCAGCACATACTCGATGTGTTCGCACACCCCCGACACAAAGCCCCAGAACGGCCCCAACGCGAACCGCGCAAACGGGTATGAGCCGCCATTGAACGGCAGGGCCGCGCTCATTTCTGCGATGCAAAACGACAAGGCCAGAAACATCACCGCCATGATGCCCCCCGCAATCAGCATGCCGCCCCACCCGCCCGCCGCCAACCCAAGGTTCCAGCCGGAAAAATGTCCCGAAATCACAGCGCCGACGCCAAGCGCCCAAAGGGACCAGATGCCCGCATACCGCCGCAAACCGCGCCGTTCAAAATACGCAGGCGCCACCGCGATATAGGTCGCCGTTA
The DNA here is from genome assembly GCA_043766915.1 of Cypionkella sp. GTDB lineage: Bacteria > Pseudomonadota > Alphaproteobacteria > Rhodobacterales > Rhodobacteraceae > JANNAT01. The sequence goes on along the minus strand of JAYUHO010000234.1, from coordinate 4,031 downwards.
AATGGGTTTGTTTGCTGGGTTTATTCTCGGTCATGGGGATGCTCCGCCGGAATGCCTGATCAAAATTGATGAATTGAATTTGGCGTTGCAGGTCGTGAACCCAGCGTGACGCCTGCGTGATGCGCCGTTCACGGGCCGCGAACAGCCGCGAAAATCCCCCCGGTGCGCAGCCCTTTTCACGGAAACTTCCGTAAAAGCGCTGCGCCGATCACGCTGTGATCACGGCGCATCGGCAGACTGACCCTATCGATCCGGCGCTGCCGAAGGCAGACACCGCACGGATCGACCCATTAGACCGGCAGAAAACCGGATTGAGTTTTATTGGAGGATGGAATGAAAAAGACCCTGTTCACACTGGCATTTTGCGTCGCTACGGGTTTGGCGGGCGCAGCAGTTGCCACCCCAATCAGTGTTGTCGATGTTTATAGTAAGTGCATGACAACCGATGTCGCCCCGGGAATGACCGCCCAATGCGCTGCTTTTCGGGCAAAAATCGACGTCGCAATTCAGGATTGTATGCGTCCGCCCGGGGCCCAGTCCGCCGGAGCGAAAAACGCGCACGGCTACCGCGCGCAACATCAGATCTGCGTGGCCAACGTGCACCGGCAATTTGGTAAATTTGGCCATTGATCGGGCTGGCCGCGCTTCATCGGGCGTTGCGGCATCCCGCTCCGCCCGATGATGACAGTCCGCCCAAAGGTTCACGCTGTGCAAATAGAGGATATGTCTTATGAACCAAGTTTCTGTTGAAGATTTTGACCGCAGCCAGATCCTTGCCGATAAGATGCTGAAAACCTTATTGGAAACCGAACTGAAACTGCGGGCCGCGCATCAGACGCATTTGGGATACCTCTATAATCTGTCGTTTGATCCCGGCGTGCCCACAGGGCTGCATCAGTTCCTGATCAACAATTTGGGCGATCCCTATGTCGGCTCGCATTATGCGTCAGAGGTGTGTCAGCTGGAACGCGAGGCGATCGGCTGGCTGATGCATCTTTGGGGCTGTGACGATCCGTCCGAGTATTGGGGCTCGATTGGCGCAAGTGGCACGGAAGGCAATATCTGGGGCATCCATCTTGGCCGCGAAGCCCTACCCGATGCGGTGTTGTTGCACAGTGCGGACGCGCATTATTCGATCCCCAAGGCCGCAAGGCTGCAGCGGATTGAGGCGGTCGAGGTTGGCTCTAACCCTGCGGGCGAAATTGATCTTGCGGCTCTTGCGCAAACCCTGACCACGCTGCGGGGGCGTCCGGTTATTCTGGCGCTGACCTGCGGGACAACGATGAAAGGCGCGCATGACGATATTGCCGGGGCCATCGCCGTGCTGGAGGCGGCGGGCGTTGGGCCGGACCGGCGTTATATTCATCTGGACGGGGCGCTGAATGCCATGGTGGTGCCGTTTCTTGCCGCTGCCCCGGCGTCGATCCAGCCGATGTTCGGGCTGGGGATCGACAGCATTTCAACCTCGGGCCACAAGATGATTGGCACACCGATGCCCTGCGGCGCGATTGTCTGCCGCAAGCCGCATATCGACCGGATCGCGCGGGCGATTTCCTATCTGAAGTCGAACGATACAACTCTGATGGGGTCGCGCAACGGCCATGCGGTGCTGGCCATCTGGACGCGGCTGTTCGGGCACGGACACGACGGTTATGCCAAGGATGCGCGGCACTGTTCGCAGCGCGCGCAGATGCTTGCAACACAGCTGGGCGCGGCTGGGGCACAGGTTTTATGCAACCCTCACGCGCTGACCGTTGTGTTTGACGAGCCCGGTGCGGAAATTGTGTCGCGCTATCAACTGGCCTGCGCCAAGGGCCTTGCCCATGCCATCGTCATGCCGAATGTCACCGATACTTTGCTGGAGGAATTTAGCTCAGATTATCTAGCTTGGCTGAAACGGCGACCCTCGGGCACCGAGACACCGTCGCGCCCGGTGGCCCGGATTAGCAGCAATAGTTAAGTCTTGCACCAATTCTGACAGCTTTCCCGTGGCAAGCCGGGCGGTCCCTGTGTCCGAAAAGCGTTACAACTGTTCCAACAACCGCGCCACGGCCTCGGCCCCCGGATCGTTGTGGCCCAACAGACGCTCGCCATTGACATAGGCCGACCGGCCGGCCCGCGCGCGCTGCAAGGTCGCGGTGTGATCAGCCCCTTTGCGCGCCGCCGCAGCCGCTGTGCCAACACCCTGCGAAAGAACGGCAAGTGCGGGTTCCAGCGCGTCAATCATGGTGCGATCGCCCAGGTTCGCGCCGCCCACCTGTTGCACGCGTTGCAATCCTTCGTCCAGCGCATCCACCCAAGACGCCCCACTGGCCGACGCATCCCCCGCAGCGGCAAAGAATATCGCCAGCAGCACACCCGACGATCCGCCCATGGTCTGGCTAAGTTCCATCCCCACCGCACGGTAAAGCTGTGTCAGGTCCGCCAAGGGCAACCGGTCCAGCGCGGCAATCAACGCGCGCGAAGCCGTGGCCAACGTGCTGCCCGTGTCCCCATCGCCGGATTTGGCATCAAGCGCATTCAAGGTGGCTTCTTCGCCGATTAAAATCTCGCAGCAACGTTTGATCAGCGCACGGCGTTGCGGGTGTGCCGATGGCGTCGGCTTGATCGGCATCAACCCATCGGGCACCGCAACCACCTCTCCGGGTACCATTGCCATCATGCCGGGCCAGGCGGGCAGGGCCACCGGGGCCGCCAAAGCCGCCGCATCGGCATCAGTCAACGGCAGCAGGGATACCGAAAACCCCTGCATATCCAGCGACGTCATCATCGCGGCGGGGCCGATCAGATGGCTGATTTGCGCGCCGATACTTGACAGCGCCAATTCTTCGGTCAGCACCTGCATTTCCAACTGAGTGGCCCCGCCAAGGTTGTTCAACAGCGCCACATGCAGCCCCTGCCCCATCGCGGGGCGCAACCGGTCGACGACGCGGGCCATTGCGTCACGGGCACCCGCATAGGTGATCTGTTCCACCCCCGGCTCGCCATGTATCCCCAGCCCCAGTTCCGCCATACCGGGTGCAATGCGCGATTCCTTGGGCGATCCGGGCACAGTGCAGGTGTCCAATGACATGCCAATGGTGATGGCCCCCGCGATCACCCGGTTTGCGGCATCCGTGACGGATGCCAGATCTGCGCCGTTTTCAGCCAAGGCCCCGGCGATTTTATGCACAAACAATGTGCCCGCCACCCCGCGCGGTTGCGACAGATGCGGCAATGCCACGTCATCATCGACAATCACCATCGACACCTTCAGCCCGAACGCCCGCGCACGTTCTGCCGCCAGACCGAAATTTAACCGATCCCCGGTGTAATTCTTGACGATCAGCAAACAGCCTGCCCGCCCGGTGACGGCCAATATCCCCGCCAGCACCGCATCAACCGAAGGGGAGGCAAACACATCACCGCACACCGCCGCCGTCAGCATGCCTGCGCCGACAAACCCCGCATGCGCCGGTTCATGCCCCGATCCGCCGCCTGACACCAGCGCCACCTTTGATTTATCCCAATCGGTGCGCAACACCACTTTGATATGCGGGAAACCGTCCAGCCGCGCCAAGCGGCCTGCGGCACCCCGCAAAATGCCGCAAATCGCATCGGTCACGACAGTGTTCTTGTCATTGATGAACTGGGTCATGGATCAGCCTTTCATGCCTACGCGCGCGCCTGCGGCGTTAAAATATAGTGGGTTCTGCGGTTGGATTGCCAGCGCGTCGCCGACGTCCAAAGGCGTATGCGCATCGGTGACGGTGATAATATCATGCCCCGCCAGTTTCAGGTGTAACCGGGTCTGATCGCCCAAATGCTCTACCCGCACCACGCGTGCCTCCATGCCCTGCCCTTGCAAGATATGTTCGGGGCGCAGGGCAATAACCGTGGCCCCTTCCGGCGCGCGACCAAAAAGATCGGCGGGCAATGTATTGATGCGCGGCTGGCCCAGACGTGTGGCGACATAAAGGGTTTCGGGGGATTCGTAGATATCGCGCGGGCTGCCAAACTGCACCAACTGCCCCTGATCGAGCACGCCGATA
>JAYUHO010000233.1:0-4494 GCA_043766915.1 Cypionkella sp. | reverse complement strand
TAAAGGAAACACTGATCTCCGACATCACTGAATTTGGGCGGATGACCCATGCAGAAATGGCAGCTCTCAGTGACGCGGCTAGACTTGGAAGATCAGTTCAAGGTGCGACAATATTTGTAACAACTTATCCTTGTCATAATTGTGCCAAGCATTTAATTGCTGCTGGTATTCGACGAATTGTTTATATTGAACCTTACCCAAAAAGTAGGGCTATAAATCTGCATGATGACGCACTCTCACATGACTCTACAAAAAGTGAGATGGTTGTACTAACCCATTTCTATGGTATTTCACCAAGAAGATATCGGGATATTTTTGAAAAGACAAAGAGAAAAGATAAAAATAACGTCGCACGTGCTTGGTATGAAGACATTCCAAAGCCGCTAGTTGGGGATCGGTTTTCTTCTCATGTCTTGTTTGAAGGAGCAATTCTTGATGAACTCAGAACGACAGTTGAGGGAATCAATAATTAATATTTTTAAGAACGATGAACGCTTTATTTACTTTTAATCGAATTATCCTGAAATTCTACATTTTTTATGGTATCAAATTTTCGTAAGAATAACTTTACTCACCCTTGCATACCCCCCCCAACCTTGCCAGAACACCCCCATGACCCAATCCCCTGATATCCTGTGCATCGGTTCCGTCCTTTGGGACATCATCGGTCGCTCATCCGCGTCGATGCGGCTGGGATCAGACGTGCCGGGGCGGATCACGCGGCTGCCCGGCGGTGTGGCGATGAACATCGCAATGACGCTGCGCCGGTTTGGGTTGACACCCGCCCTGCTGACCGCTGTCGGGCGCGACGGCGAAGGCGATGAGTTGATCGCCGCCTGTGCGCGGATGGGGCTGATCACCGATCACATTTACCGGTCGGATGATCTGCCGACCGACCGGTATATGGCTATCGAGGGTGCGAACGGATTGATCGCGGCCATTGCCGATGCGCATTCCCTTGAGGCTGCGGGCGATAAAATCTTGCGCGCGCTGGGGGATGGGCGGCTGGGGTCGCGCGACGTGCCCTACGCCGGCCTGATTGCCCTTGATGGCAACCTGACCGAGGCGCTGCTGTCAGAAATCGCCGGATCACCTTTGTTTGCCGCCGCCGATCTGCGGGTGGCCCCGGCCAGTCCGGGCAAGGCAGAGCGGTTGTTGCCCCTGTTATCGCACCCGAATGCCACGCTTTACGTAAACCTTGAAGAAGCCGGATTGCTGGCTAAAACCCGGTTTGCGACGGCGGTTGATGCAGCGCACGGCCTGCTTGCCCGCGGGGCCGCCCGCGTTTTGGTAACAGATGGTGGCCGCGCCTGCGCCGATGGAGCGCCCGCAGGTGTGATCAGCGATGCACCCCCGCCGGTGCTTGTCACCCGCGTCACGGGGGCTGGAGATACGTTTATGGCCGCCCATATTGTGGCCGAACGCCGTGGCGCCGCGCGGGGGGATGCGTTAGGCAGCGCCCTGCGCGCCGCGGCCGATTATGTTTCTGGTGAGATTGGATCATGATGCCCCTGCCCCTGATTTATGCCCCCGAAGTGGCCGCCGCCCGCACCGCAGGTCGTGCCATCGTGGCACTGGAATCCACCATCATCACCCACGGCATGCCGTTCCCGCAAAACGTTGAAACCGCGCGGTTGGTCGAGGCGGAAATTCGCAACCATGGCGCGGTGCCTGCCACCATCGCGGTGATGGCGGGCAACATCCATATTGGTCTGACCGATACGCAGTTAGAGACGTTGGGTCAGGCGCGCGATGTGATGAAACTTAGCCGCGCCGATCTGGCGGCCTGTCTGGCTTTGGGGCGCACCGGGGCTACCACGGTGGCAGCGACGATGATCTGCGCGCATCTGGCGGGAATTTCTGTGTTTGCCACCGGCGGCATTGGCGGCGTGCATCGCGGGGCCGAGGCCAGCTTTGATATTTCTGCCGATCTGGCCGAACTGGGGCATACCCCTGTGACAGTGGTGGCCGCCGGGGCCAAAGCCATTCTCGATTTGCCCAAAACTCTGGAGGTTTTGGAAACCTTTGGCGTGCCGGTGATTGCATTTGGCCAGGATGGCTTTCCGGCCTTTTGGTCGCGCGAGTCAGGGCTGAAATCACCCTTGCGGATGGACAGCGCCGCGCAGATCGCCACCAGCCATCTGATGCGGGTGGCTTTGGGCATTCCCGGTGGGCAGTTGGTGGCCAATCCGATTCCACCGGATGCCGAAATTTCCCGCGACGTGATCGGCCCGGTGATCGAGGCCGCCTTAAAAGACGCCGCCGCCAGCGGCATCGCCGCCAAAGCCGTGACGCCGTTTTTGCTGCAACGCATCTTTGAGTTGACCAACGGGCGCTCTTTGACGGCCAATATCGCCTTAGTGCTGAACAACGCGCGGCTTGGGTCGGCAATTGCGCGGGAAATCGTGGCGAATAGCCCGCTGCGCCCATTGTGATCTGCCCGTGCGGTTTCTAAGTTAAGCTGTCGTCTCAGGAGCCGCCATGCCAGACCTTATTCCCCCGCCCCGCCGTTCTGTCTTTGCGGCATTCCGGGCGTCGTTTTTAACCGGATTGGTCGTGGTGCTGCCGGTCGGGTTGACGATCTATGTGGTCTGGGGGGTGGTTGGCTGGATTGATGGCTGGATATTACCGCTGATCCCGGCGCAGTGGCAGCCCGAGGCGCTGATGCAACGGGTGTTTGGCCCCAACTCGAACTTTCCGGTGCGCGGTGTGGGCGTGCTGGTGTTTCTGGTCGTCACGGCTGCCATCGGCTGGGTGGCGCGGGGTTTGATCGGGCGATCGGTTATTCGCCGGGCCGAGGGGCTGGTGGACCGCATGCCGGTGGTGCGTTCGGTCTATTCGGGTGTCAAACAGATCACCGAGACGTTTTTTGCCAAAGCCGAGAAAAGCTTTGAGCGTACCTGCCTTATCCAATTCCCGCGTCAAGGGCTGTGGGCGGTGGGTTTTGTGGCGGCCGCCCCAAAAGGCGAGATTGCCGAGAAATTACCGCAAGGCGACGGGATGATCGCGGTGTTCGTGGCGCTGACGCCGCTGACGTCGGGCATGTTGCTTTATGTGCCCGCGCGGGAGGTGATCTTTTTGGACATCAAGGCGGATGAAGCGGTGAAGCTGATCGTATCGGCCGGGTTGGTTTATCCGGTCAGCAAGGAAACGATGGTAGAGGCGATGGGGAAGTAGCTGCATATTTCCCAATCGCCACGGCGCAGGCCGGGGCGATTGGTGTGTGCCCCTACAGCGCCGTCCAGCCGCCATCGACCGAGATCGTCGTGCCTGTCACCTGATCGGCATGCGGGCCGCACAGATAGACCGCCGTGCCGCCGATTTGGTCGGTGGTGGCGAACTGGCGCGACGGTTGGCGTTGCAACATCACCTCGCGGATCACGGTGTCACGGTCCATCCCGTGAACTTTCATCTGGTCGGGTATCTGCGCCTCGACCAGGGGCGTCAGCACATAACCGGGGCAGATGGCGTTGCAGGTGATGCCCTGCCCCGCGCATTCCAGCGCCGTGGTTTTCGAAAACCCCACCAGCCCATGTTTGGCCGCGACATAGGCCGATTTGAACGGGCTGGCGGTTAACCCATGCGCCGAGGCCACGTTGATGATGCGGCCCCAGAGTGCCGCTCGCATGCCCGCAAGGGCGGCAGCGGTGGTGTGAAACGCCGACGACAGATTGATCGCCAAAATAAGGTTCCATTTGTCAGTTGGAAAATCCTCTATTGGCGCCACAAACTGAATGCCTGCGTTGTTGACCAGAATATCGCAGCGCCCCGCCTCCGAAATCAGGCGGCGGCAGGCGGTGGGATCAGACATATCGGCGGCAATATAGCGGGCCTGCACACCGTGGCGCGCGGCGATGTCAGCAGCAATCGCGTGATCGGCGGCGGTGTCGGAAAAACTGTTGATCACCACATCGGCCCCGGCCCGCGCCAACCCGTCTGCAATGCCCAGACCGATGCCCGAAGTTGATCCGGTGATGACGGCGCATTTGCCCTGTAGCATGATCGCATCCTTTTGCTTGGCGGCCTGCAAACCCGCCTGCCCAAAACAAAAAAACGCCGGCACGAAGCCGACGTTAAGTTATTGAGGCAGGTTTCATACAGGCAAGAAACCTATCGAGCAGTAAGTATCTTATAGCCCTGTTGCCAGCGCACTCCAAGTTAAAAGTTTGAAATGTCACGAAACCCCGATTAGTCTTGGTCAAAAGAATATCCGCCCGCAAAGGAATGATGCCCGAATGAAACAGCTAAATTTTGCACGATTCAGGTCCGCCGGACTGGCTGCAGCCCTTGTAGCATTGGCGCAAATTGCGCCGGCAGAGCCGCGCAACGGCATAGCTATGTATGGGGATCCCGCTCTTCCACCTGATTTTGTGTCCCTGCCCTACGCGAACCCGGATGCACCAAAGGGGGGCAAAATCGTCTTTGGCGAATCGGGCAGCTACGATTCTCTGAACCCGTTCATCGTCAAAGGGGCCACACCTGCAGGGATTTCCT
>JAYUHO010000232.1:0-11847 GCA_043766915.1 Cypionkella sp. | reverse complement strand
ACCCCAAGACAAACTGAGACTTGGAATGTTGCGTTTTGTTTTCAGTGAGATGAACCCATTGAAATCAACACACCCTAGAGCAGGCGTTTCCATGCCGCGCCGGCGTTTGTTGCGAAAAAACCATGGCGGGTCGAAATTTCCGATCATACAATCACAAGTGGCACTTGGCATGTTACTCTGGATCATCTCCCTGTTGGACCTTCCGCCCGGCCCCGTGCCGGGCGCCCTTTTTCTCAGCTGTTCAATGCTGATGGTCTGGGCCCCCTGCGTTGGCCGCAGGCGTGGTGTTTCGCTTGTGAACCGAAGGCCTTTTGATCTTGTGAAAGCTGCATGTTTCGGCGTCCGACACTAAAAGCTGGGGCGAGATTCGATATTTTCTATAGAGGATATGTCACAAAACACGTTACAGCGGTTTGGAGTCAATCTGCTTCAGATTGACTCCAAACCATGACAAACAGAGACTTGGAATGTTGCGTTTTGCATTTTATGTGGTGAACCACATTAAATGCAAAACACTTTAGGCTCTGCCGTCTGCATTTGTGACGTTAAAAAGGAACCCTGCGATGGCCTTTACGCTTGCTACTTGGAACATCAATTCGGTGCGGTTGCGTGAGGGGTTGGTGGCGCGGCTGATGGGGCAGGAACAACCCGATATCTTGTGCCTGCAAGAATGCAAAAGCCCGGTTGAAAGCATTCCATTGCTGCAGTTTCAGGCGCTTGGCTACCGCTACATGGTGGCGCGGGGACAGAAGGGTTACAATGGCGTCGCGATTTTGTCGAAGCTGCCAATCATGGATGCAGGCGGGCGGGATTTTGCCGGGCTTGACCACGCACGCCACGTTGCGGCGCAATTGGAAAACGGGGTGACGATTCACAATTTCTATGTGCCTGCTGGTGGTGATGTGCCCGACCGCGACGAGAATGTGAAATTCGGCCAAAAGCTGGATTTTCTGACCGAAATGCGGGATCATTTTCATTGGGAACGGCCCGATCGCGCCATTCTGGTGGGTGATCTGAACATCGCCCCGCGCGAAGATGATGTGTGGGATCATAAAAGTCTGTTGAAAATCGTCAGCCATACCCCGATTGAAGTGGACCATCTGGGCGTGGTCATGGAGGCGGGTGGGTGGGCGGATGTCACCCGCAATGATATTCCCGATGGCAAGCTGTACAGCTGGTGGAGTTATCGCGCCGCTGATTGGAACAGCGCCGATAAAGGCCGCCGGTTGGATCATATCTGGGCGACGGGCGATATTGCGAAATCGGCCCACAGCAGCCGCATTCTGCGCGACGTGCGCGGGTGGGAGCAGCCTTCCGATCACGCGCCGGTGTTTGCCACGTTTGATTTGTAGGGCGTGACTTTCGCCATTTGCCGTGATAATATATGGCAAATGGCGAGGTGGCGGATCATGGCTGAGAAGCAAAAGAAGGATGTTGCGCGGAACGTGGTAGAGAAGTCGTTTGACATTCGAACCGGCGGATCAACAATTGCAGCCAAGGGTTTTGTCGTCAATAAATCGTCGGACGAAGCACTTCATTTTGGCTCCTACAAGTCGGTTAAGACTGGTATCCCTTCTGGTGTGGCCCGCTCGCTAGACACATCAGGTCTGACCCGTGACGACATCCGCCAGATTATCCCGGACCGCACACTTGATCGTCGGATCGCAGAAGGTGAGAATCTTAAGATCGACGAAGCCGACGGCATCGCGCGGCTGCTTCGCGTGGTCGCCATGGCACGGCAGGTTTTTGAGGACAGTACTCTGGCAGACGAATGGCTGCGCAGCGCCAACCCCGCTTTGGATGGCCTTGTTCCCATTCAGATGGCGCGCACTGATCTGGGGGGGCGTGAGGTCGAGGCAGTTTTAGGTCGCATAGAACACGGCGTTTTCGGTTAGGTGCTGATCTGGCGGCTGACCAAACCCGAACATGCGCCGGGGCTGGATGGCGAAGGTGCGCGGCTTTGGGGCGGGCGATGGAACAGCCCGGGCGTGGCGATGGTCTATTGTGCGTCATCGCTGGCCTTGGCTGTGTTAGAGATTTTGGTGCATTTGCCACCTGCGATGCGCAGAGCGGGGGCGTTGCCGCCGATGGTGGCTGTTGGGTTGGAATTGCCGGATGGCGAAGTGTCGCAGATAGACGGCAAAGGACTTGATCACCGCGAATGCCGCAGGCATGGTGACGCGTGGATCGCTGGCCGGTCCAGTTTCGCGGTGCGGGTGCCAAGTTTTGTGATCCACCTTGAGACGAATATTTTGTTGAACCCCACGCATCCTGGCATGTCAGACGTTCGGTTGGTGGTGCACGACCCTTTCCGGTTTGATGATCGGTTGACGCCGTAACCTATCGCCCGCGCACCCAGCCGTTCCCGCGTCGCAGGCGCACCGCCAATGACACAGCGGCATAAGTTGCAAAACCGACAGGATCGCGCAGCGCCAGGCCGATCAGCTTTGCCTTTCCCAAGTCGGCCTTGCCTTCATGGTCCATCAGACCGGGATACAGCAGCGCAATTTCGGCAACACCTGCGTCTTGGCGGCGGCGCACGCGGGTAAGGGCTGCAAAGCCCTCGATCATGGGCCAGTCATAGGGTGCCGGCACTTGCCTGCGGTGATCGGGCGTAAACTGCAGGCGCACGAATGTGTCGTCAGAAATGATACCCGGGAATGGCCCCCACAGCGCACGGCCCGATGCGTTGACGGCAAATAGGCCATAACCCGGAGCAATGGATTGCGCGAAGGGAAGACATTGCCAGAACCGGGCATAGGCGCGGGTGACGGCGGATTTGGCGGGCGGGATGCGGGCGGTTCCGGTGGCGTAGATGGGGCCTTCGGGGTGTAATGCTGCCATCAACTGGCCCATCAAGGCGGGGCTAACCTGCACGTCGGCGTCAAGATAGGCGAACATCGTGCCCTGTGCCGCGGCCTCGCCATGGTTCAACGCGTTTGGTTTGCCGCCTTGCGCAAGCTCGATCACTTTATACCCCCACCCAGCGCTGGCCGCCTGACCGGCACAGCCGCGCGCCACTGCGGCTGTGTCATCGTGGCAGCCATTGGCCACGACAATCGCTTCGGCTGCCATCGGCCCTGAGGCAAACAAAGCGGTCAGACAGGCGCCAATATAGCCTGCCTCGTTTGACGCCGGGATGATCACACTTAGCACGTCAGGCAGCCTTTGATCAGCGCCTGCCAGCGGGGATTGTCATCGCCCAAATGCCGCAACGCCCCCCAACTTCCCCATTTGCCGGGGGCATAAAAATCAACAAAGGCGTTGAATGGCGCGTCTGATTGTCGTTGCCAGCCCGCCAAAAGCTCGGCGTAAAGGGTGCCCATTTCGGGGGTGTAATTCAGGTGAATGAAAAATTCTTTCAGCGATTCATCCTCGACCTGTTTGCCATACCCGACGACATGGCTGCCGCCTTCATACATCATCAGTCGCAATCCGCGGTCGGCGGCAATGGCGGCGTGGTAGGGGATGATTTCGGTAACGACTTTGCTAAGGCTATCCGACGGGTCGCCGGTGACCGAACCATCGCGCAGTTCCCGCGCAGCCAGGCCTGAGGCCACATCGTATTTATGCTGCTCGACATAGGCGATTGCCGCATCGCCGGTCAGACCTTGGGTTTTTGCGGCGTTGGCAGCTGCGGTTTTGGATTGGATCAGCCAATCCTTGATCGTCACGTATTTTTCATCCGCCCCCAAAAGCGCGCTGAAATACCCGGTGATGGCATAGGCATCGAAACTGTCAGCCGGGGGTTTGCGGCCTTCGGCCACCACCAACGGCGCGTCAAGAACTTGGTCTTCCAGCCCCAGCCAGCCAGTTTGCACCGCAACAATCCGTATCAGCCGCTGTGGCGCGTCTTTGAACACATCGGCCCAGATATCGGTCACTTCGGCAGCGCGCAGAGCGTAAAACTGCACCCAGGTCTTGTCCTGCCCCCAGCGCAGTTTGCCTTGCTCTTCAGCCCAGCGCGCCTGGGCAAATTGCCAGTTCCAAACCTCGTTCGAAAACTCGACATTCGCGGTCAGCGACAGGTCAAGCTGATCGTGCACGATTTGGGCATATTGGCGGACCAGCGCATCGTCTGACAAATGCGGCAGGGTAAACCACGGGTCTGCCTGTAGGTCATTGGCCAGTTGCACCATCACCTCGGCGGGCGCGCCGATGCGGGCATAGGTGTAATCGGTGGGTTTGGGGCGATCGGCGCTGTGGGCAAGCGGGCTGTCATTGGTGGCCATCCAATCCATGAAACGGATCGCTGCCACACCGCGGATGCGGGCCAGCCAATCGGGGTTGAACACAGCCCCCTGAGCCAGCATGTCCGCCCGTGCAGCGCGCACCACAGTGATGTCACGGATCGGATCGGCGGGGTCAATTGCGGTGAGGGTGATCAGGACAGACCCTTCGCCCGGGGTGTAGTCAAAGATGATCTGCCCGGGGGCGGTACCGGCGATCAGCGCCCGGCCTTCAAGTTTCAACGTGCCTTTGCCGGAATAGGTCAGCAGATACCGACCAGCCACACCCAAAGCATCGGCGGGAAGATCGGTCAGGATCAACGTCGAAATTCCCGTCAGGTCGGGCGGCAGCGATGTGGGCCAGCCATTTGGCGACAAAACGCCCGCCCGCGCCAGATCATCATAGGTCCAGCCGCCCCATTGCCCCGGCAAATGCCCCACCCAAGGCCGGGCGGTTTTCATGATGTTCAGAAAGGGTTGCTGTACAGACCAATCGTTGATCCCGGCGAGGCCAAGCGAAAGATGCGTGTTAGTCACCTGGGCAAAGCTGGGGAAAACGGGGTCTGTTGGGGGCGTGTCCGGCGCGGTTGCGGCAGGGACGGCTGGTGCGGGCTGTGGATCAGTGGCGGCTGGGTCTGCGGCCGTATCCGTCGCCACCCCTTGGGCAGGCACGTAGGATTGCAGGCTTTCCCACGCGATGCGCTGCAATGCCTGGGCCTGCGCGTCGGTGATCACCGCATCGCGCGATGTCCATGCCCGCGTCAGTTTGGCGGGCAGGCCCTGCGGGCTGCGCTGGGCAATCACGCCTGCATGCACCATCGCAAGGAAATACAGGCCCTTGCCGTTGGGGTGAAGATCATCGGTGAATACATCCTGAATATGTGTCAGCCCCGGAACTGCCCCTTTGCCGATTTCGTCCGCCAGGTGGCCCATCGCCTGCCCTGCAGGGATCAGTTCGACCTTATGGCCCGACAAGGCGGCAGCTTGCGTGACCGCGCCTTGCCACAGTGGCAAATCGAGTGCCAGACGTTCGCGCCACGCGATGCCTGCCCCCTCATCGCCTGCAATCACCGCGCCGGGGGCTGATTTCAGACTGGGCCAGGTTTCATACAAATACACGCGGGTGTCGGGGTTGGTCGCCACGGCAAGCCCTGCGAATTTGGCGATGTTTTCGGCTGTGTCCGACCACGTAACATTCGCTGCAAAAGGCTGGGCTTCGGTCAGGATCAGGACATCGGTGCCGCGATCTGCCAGCCTTGCGCGGGCATCAACGCCTTCAGCCTCTGCCGCATGATCCCAGTTATACGCCAGCGTTGCGCCATTGATGATCTGCGCCTGCGCCTTTGAGGGTTGGTCCATTTGTTGCAGCGCCGCCTCGACCAACGCGGGCAGCGTCGGACCCACAAGCGAATGGCCCACGAACAACACCTCTGCCAATAAAGAAAACACGCCCATAGCCATCCTCAACCTCGTTCTTAACAGCATGATAGCGGGTTGAGCAGCGCCCGACCATCTGTTGCAGAGATCATCGAACGCGGTTTGCCGGGAATTTGCTGATGCAGGCCCCTGTTCCTTGGCGATATATCTGGTATCGCTGGAGAAGAAAAAAAACGGCGGGCAGGCAAAGTGACGATGACGCATCTGTGGATACGGGCCGAACAGCGCCCCAATGAAGACCGTGTCGGACTGACACCCGATGGAGCGGCGGCGTTGGTGGCGGCTGGTATGCAGGTAACTGTCGAACACAGCCGCAGCCGGGCCATCGGCATTGACGGATACGCTGCGGCGGGTTGCCGGATTGTGGCCGAAAACCTGTGGCCCGCTGCACCGGCGGATGCGATTATCTTTGGTCTGAAAGAACTGCCCGAAGATGGCACGCCGCTGCGCCACCGCCACACTATGTTTGGTCACGCTTACAAGGGGCAACCTGCGGGACAGACCCTGTTGCAGCGGTTCAAGGCGGGGGGTGGCACCCTGTATGATCTGGAGTATCTGGTCGATGAAGCGGGGCGGCGGGTGGCAGCCTTCGGCTATTGGGCGGGCTATGCGGGGGCGGCGGTTTCGTTGAAATGCTGGGCAGCACAGCAGCGCGGCGCTTTGGCTGGGGCCGTGGCCAAGTATGCGGGCAAGACGGCGTTGTTGGATGATCTGGCGGCGGAAATGACGGGCCTCGACCGCCCGCGTGCGTTGATCATCGGGGCGTTGGGACGGGTCGGCACCGGGGCGGCTGATTTATGCGCGGCGCTGGGTGTGGCAGTGACGAAATGGGATATCGCCGAAACCGCCCGTGGGGGGCCGTTTCCCGAGGTTTTACGCCATGAGATTTTTCTGAACTGCATCCTCGCGCGGCCCGGTTGCCCGGTGTTCGTGCCCGCATCAGCGAAAACCGATGCGCGGGCTTTGCGGGTGATCGGCGATATTGCCTGCGATCCGACCTCGGATTTCTCGCCCGTCATGGTTTATGACCGTGCAACGGATTGGGATGCGCCTGCGTTGCGGGTGGCAGACGCGCCGCCGCTGGATGTGATGGCCATCGACAATTTGCCGTCGCTATTGCCTGTGGAAAGCAGCACGGATTATGCCGCCCAACTGTTGCCATCCCTGATGACATTGGGGGCAATCGAAACTGGGGTTTGGGGCCGCGCGAAAGCAGAGTTTGATCGTTACAGCGTGGGGCTTTAAGGGAGAAACATTATGACACTTCATTGGTGCGGCACGGGTCTGTCATCGGGCCCCGGATTGCGGCGGCTGATTGAGGCGGGGCATCCGGTGGTGGTGTGGAACCGCACCGTGGCCCGCGCGCAAGAGACGGTTGGGGATATCGCCACAGATATCCGGCCCTATTCCTTGGCCGCGCTGACGGCCGCGTTACAGCCCGGTGATGTGGCGATTTCCATGCTGCCCGCTGATCAGCACGTGGCGATTGCATCCGCCTGTCTGGGGGCGGGCGCGCATTTTGTGTCGTCGTCCTACATCGCGCCCGAAATGCGCGCACTGGACGCGGCGTTCCGCGATGCGGGGCTGGTGTCGATCAACGAAGTTGGGCTTGATCCCGGCATTGACCATCTGATGGCACATGATCTGGTGGCGCAGTATCGGGCATCGAAGGCCTATCATATTGATAACGTGCTTAGTTTCACCTCGTACTGCGGTGGCGTGCCCAAGATCCCCAATGCGTTTCGCTATAAATTCAGCTGGGCCCCGCTGGGGGTGCTGAAAGCGTTGCGATCGCCCTCGCGCAGCCTGCGGAATTTTGTGGAATTGCGCGTGGCGCGGCCTTGGGATGCGATCACCGCCTACACCGCGCCCCTGCCCGTGCCGGAAAATTTTGAGGTTTATCCGAACCGCGACAGCTATGGGTTCATCGACGATTACCGGTTCGACAAAGACTGGAATCTGCGCGATTTCGTGCGCGGCACGATCCGGTTGAATGGCTGGGCCGCGGCGTGGGCCCCGGTGTTTGCCGAGATCGAAACGCTGTCGGGCCCCGAAGGCGACGCGCGACTGGCCGCGATGGCGGCGGAATTTCTGGCCAAAAACGCCTATGCACCCGGAGAACCTGACCGGGTGATCCTGTGTGTCAGCCTGAAAGCCGAACGCGACGGGCGTGCGGTGTTTCACCAAACCTGGGCGATGGATGCCTGGGGCGATGCGCGCGGGTCCGCGATGGGGCGGCTGGTATCGGTGCCCGTATCATTGGCGGTCGAGGCAGTGCTGAACCGCCAGATCGCTGTGGGGGTGCATGCAGCGCCGCATGATCCCAAACTGCTGGCCGATTGGTTGGGGCAGGTGCAGGGTTTGGCGCAGTATATGCAGCGGGTGGATCATCTGGCCTAAGCGGTTTTACCATTGCAGCGGGTGACATGGCGGCATGGTCGCGCTATGTTACCTTTGATGATCCGGGGGCAACACGCGGACGTTGGGGCAGCGCGGCACGCGCATTTGGCAGGATAAGCAGGCAGGATGGCCAAGACAGCACCCAAAGGCACCGGCAGCCTTGCCAATCGGCTGGCAATGTGGCGGGCGTTGCGCGCACCGCCCGCACGCGGGTTTGTGTCGCAGCCAGAACCTCGCAGCATCGGGCTGTTTGCGCGCGGCAAACAGATGATTGCCGGGAATTTCATGTTTGAAGGTCGGGTGATCGAGGCACCGGGCGAAGCGATCTGGGATGTCACCCTGACAGAACCCGGGCAGGCCGACCAAAGCCACGGGTTTGTCTGGTTGGATGATCTGGCAGCAGTGGGCGATGGGGCTGCGCGCGCGCGCGCGCAGGGGTGGACGTGGGATTGGATCGCGCGGTTTGGGGCGGGTAAAGGGCCGGGCTGGACGCCGGATTTAACCGGGCGGCGGCTGATCCGTTGGATCAATCATGCGCTGCTGTTGCTGACCGCGCGGGATCGGGCGCAATCGGATGCCTATTACCGCAGCCTGTCGGCGCAGGTGGTGTATCTGTCGCGCCGATGGCCGCAATCCGCCCCCGGCTTGCCCCGGTTTGAGGCGTTGACGGGGCTGATCTATGCCGGGCTTGCCCTGACGGGGATGGAAGACCGGATTGCCCCGGCCGTGGCGGCGCTGGCCGATGATTGCGCCCGCGAGATTGATGCGATGGGCGGTATTCCCACCCGCAACCCCGAAGAATTGCTTGAAGTATTTACCCTGCTGACCTGGGCGGAGCAGGCCTTGTCCGAGGCGGGGCGCATTCCGCCCGCGCCCTTGGTCGCAGCGTTAGAGCGGATTGCGCCAACGTTGCGCGCCTTGCGTCATGCCGATGGCGGTCTGGCGCGGTTTCAGGGCGGTGGCCGCGGGATTGAGGGGCGGTTGGATCAGGCTTTGGCCGCGGCGGGCGTGCGACCGGGGCCAGCACTGGGACCGGGGCTGGCGATGGGCTATGCCCGGCTGGCGGGAGGGCGCACCACAGTCATCGTCGATGCAGCACAGCCCCCGGACGGGCGCGCGGGGCTGTCGGCCCACGCGTCAACGGCGGCGTTTGAGCTGACATCGGGGCGGCGGCCTTTGATCGTGTCATGCGGGTCTGGCGTATCGTTTGGCGCAGAGTGGCGGCGGGCGGGGCGGGCCACACCGTCGCATTCCACCCTGGCGGTTGAGGGGTTTTCGTCATCCCGCCTTGAGGCTGGTGACGGCCCCGAAGCGATGACGGATCGGGCGCAACTGTCTGCCGTGCGTCAATCGGTCGGGCCGGACGGTGCGCATTTGTTTGTCGCCCATACGGGATGGTCGGCAACGCATGGGCTGGGCCATGCACGTGATCTGGCCCTGTCCGGTGATGGGCGCAAGTTGACCGGACTGGACCGTCTGGCCGCCGTCACCGCCGCCGAGCGGGTAAGGTTTGAAACCCTGCTGACCGGTAGTCAACTGCAAGGCGTCGGGCTGGCGGTGCGGTTTCATTTGCATCCTGATGTTGATGCGGCGCTGGATATGGGGGGATCGGCGGTGTCGCTGGCGCTGAAAAGCGGCGAGATTTGGGTATTCCGCCACGACGGCCGCGCAAAACTTGCGCTGGAACCGTCGGTGTTTTTGGAAAAAGGGCGTCTGAAACCGCGGGCTGCGCGGCAGATCGTTCTTTTCGGTCGCGCGATGGAGCTGGAAACGCAGATCGGCTGGACCTTGGCCAAAGCGCAGGATACTCCGCTGGCCATCCGCGATCTTGACCGGGACGATATGCCGGTGCCGCTGTAAGTTATCAAAGGGACTGCCATGCCCAATCTTGTGCCTATCGGACGCGCGCTGATCTCTGTCTCTGATAAATCAGGTTTACTGGACCTTGCCCGCGCGCTGACGGCGCAGGGAGTTGAGTTGATCTCAACAGGGGGTACGTCGGGGATGCTGCGCACCGCCGGCTTGGTCGTGCGCGATGTGTCAGACGTAACGGGCTTTCCTGAAATGATGGATGGGCGCGTGAAAACGCTGCACCCGAACGTGCATGGCGCGCTGTTGGCCCTGCGCGATGATGACGAACATTTGCTGGCAATGGCGGCGCATGGGATCGAGCCGATTGATCTGCTGATCGTCAATCTTTATCCGTTTGAGGAAACCGTGGCCAAAGGTGCCGATCCTGCCACCTGTATCGAGAATATTGATATCGGCGGGCCTGCGATGATCCGGGCAGCCGCCAAGAATCACCGATCTGTTGTCGTGGTCACCGATCCTGCGGATTACGCCAGTTTGCTGGACCAGATGCGCGCCAATGACGGGGCCACGACGATGGCGTTTCGCCAAAGACTGGCACTGGCGGCCTATAGTAAGACCGCTGCGTATGACGCGGCGGTGTCGGGATGGATGGCGGGGCAGTTCAGCCAACCGTTTCCCAAGCATCGCGCGTTTGCGGGTACGCTGGCGCAAGGATTGCGCTATGGCGAAAATCCGCATCAGGCAGCGGCGTTTTATACGGATGGATCGCGGCGGATGGGAGTGGCCACCGCCCGCCAATGGCAGGGCAAGGAGTTGTCCTTTAACAACATCAATGACACTGATGCGGCGTTTGAATTGGTGTCGGAATTTGCGGGGGCCCCACCGACTTGCGCAATCATCAAGCACGCAAATCCGTGCGGCGTCGGGCAGGCGCCTACATTGTGCGAGGCGTATTTGCGCGCTTATGCCTGCGATCAAACCTCGGCTTTTGGGGGGATCGTGGCGTTGAACATGCCGCTGGATGCGGAAACTGCCGAAGAGATCGTTAAGATATTCACCGAAGTGGTGATTGCACCCGGGGCGAGCGACGCCGCGCGCGCGGTGTTCGCGGCCAAGAAAAACCTGCGCTTGCTGACAACGGCAGGGCTGGCCGATCCGATAGCCACGGCGATGGCGTTCAAACAGGTGGCTGGCGGGTTTTTGGTGCAGGATCGGGATGCGGGCGTGATCACCGCCGCCGATCTGAAAGTGGTGACAAAGCGCGCACCTACTGCTGCCGAACTTGCCGATTTGCTGTTTGCATGGAAGATTGCCAAACATGTGAAATCGAACGCGATCGTTTATGTGAAAGATGGGGCGACGGTGGGGGTGGGGGCAGGTCAGATGAGCAGGGTTGATTCAACCCGCATTGCTGCGCGCAAAGCAGAGGATATGGCACAGGCGGCGGGGCTGGCGCAAAGCCCGGCCATCGGGTCGGTTGTGGCATCGGATGCGTTTTTTCCCTTTGCCGACGGCTTGTTGGCGGCGGTCGAGGCGGGGGCCACTGCCATCATTCAGCCCGGCGGGTCGATGCGTGACGACGAGGTGATTGCGGCTGCGGATGCAGCGGGGCTTGCCATGGTGTTCACAAACCAGCGGCATTTCAGACACTGATGGGCATGCGCACGTTGGGCATAACGGCGATTGCCACTTTCGGTCTGGATCAGGCATCGAAATGGCTGGTTGTGCGCCAGATGAATCTGATCGATCTGGGCGAGATTGACGTGGTTCCGCCGTTGTTGAACCTGCGGATGGCTTGGAATGAAGGCATCAATTTTGGCCTGTTTGCCAACAGCGCAGATGTGGTGCGATGGGTCTTAATCGCGGTGGCGCTGGTGATTTCCGGCTGTGTGCTGTGGTGGGTGCGCAAAGAACGCGCCGGGCGCTGGGCGATGATTTCGGCGGGGCTGCTGGTGGGCGGGGCGCTGGG
>JAYUHO010000231.1:0-1624 GCA_043766915.1 Cypionkella sp. | reverse complement strand
GCGATGCGATCAACGAACAGCAAGATGATGCCGCCAAGGATCAGCATGATCGCGATCAATCGGGGCGATTCGAACAAGACTGCTTTGATAAAGTCATGCGCCAAGACACCGATCACGACGGCGGGTATGAAGGCCAGCGTCACCGATATGATAAACCGGAACGCCGCCGGATCACGATGCGCCGTTGAGAATACCTGCCACAATTTGGCGGCATAAAGCGTTAGGATGGCCAGAACTGCCCCCAACTGGATAACAACCTCAAAGGTTTTGCCCGCACTTTCAAAGCCCAGAAAATGCCCTGCCAGCAACAGGTGGCCGGTGGACGACACCGGAATGAATTCTGTAAGGCCTTCGATCAGACCCAGAATGGCGGCGACAATGGTGTTTGTCATGGCTTAGCCGCGCTTCAGATTTTTGGCGGAATCCTTGATGGCGGCATATTGTCCTGACGGGCGATAGCGCCACAGATATTCGGGGATCACCGCCTCTAGGGGTGTGGCGACGATGCCCATATCGGCCAGCGTCCTGGCCTGAGGTGCCACAACATTATCAGATCGCAGCGACTTGACCTGATCGCGGGTCAAAAGCCCATTCCTGAACAACCCCCCTGTCGCGATAGAGCCAAAATCCAGGACCGCTGCCATGATGCGGGCCAGAAAGAACGGCACGTTCAGCACCAGACGGCGGCGGTGGATCACGGTCAGCATCCGGTCCATCAGACCCTTGAATGTATCAACATCGGGTCCGCCCAATTCATAGATGCCGTGGGCTGCCTGCCCGGTGACGCCTTTGACAGCGGCTTGGGCAACGTCATCGACAAAGACGGGTTGGAATTTTGTGCCGCCACCCACAACGGGCAGGATTGGGCCAAGGCGGCTCATCCCGGCAAAGCGATTGAAAAAGCCGTCTTCGTTGCCGAAAATGACAGAAGGTCGCAGAATGACGGCAGTGGGGAATGCGGCCAGAACGGCAGCCTCGCCCGCGCCTTTGGATTGGGCATACAGGCTTGCGCCTTCGGGATCAGCGCCGATAGAAGAGATATGAACCATAGTTGCGACGTTCAAACTGCTGGCAATCCGGGAGATGCGTTCGGCACCATCTGTTTGCACCGCTGTAAAGTTGTTCTTGCCGCCCCGATCAAAGGTGCCAACACAGTTCACCACTGCATCAGCCCCCAGCATGGCCGCGCGCACGGACGCATCATCGCGGATGTTGCAAAACACCGGCTCAACTTGCCCAACCGTCCCATAGGGTTTCACAAACAGCGCCTCATTCGGGCGGCGCACGGCCACACGCACGCGCCAGCCTTCTTTGGCCATGCGCCGGGCGATATAGCGGCCAACAAAACCGGAACCGCCGAAGATCGTGACAAGCTTGCTCATGGGGGAACCTTTTGGACCTGCTTTTCGATTACCGCCTGAATAATCTTCGCGCGGCAAACCAGCAAGGCCAATCGCCGTGACGAATTTTCAGCCATTCGGCTTTGGCACGTGTTGACTTAGGCCAACCGCTTGGCTACATCGCCCCCACGACACTTGCCCTGGTGGCGGAATTGGTAGACGCGCTGGTTTCAGGTACCAGTGTTGCAAGACGTGGAGGTTCGAGTCCTCTCCTGGGCACCAAT
>JAYUHO010000230.1:0-1634 GCA_043766915.1 Cypionkella sp. | reverse complement strand
TGATTTGGGTGTTCTAGCAAGGCGTCAACGAACAGCGGCACACCATTCGCGTCAACCGCCTCGGTATAGTTTGGCAGGCCCGATGTCATGTTCAGCATTTGGCGCACGGTGGCCGTATCTGCGTTCGCAATGCCCACGATCACGGCGGCAGGCAGATAGTCGGCGGCCTTGGCGTCCAGATCGATCACGCCTTGCTGCACCAGTTGCAGGATCATCACGGATGTCATCATCTTGGTCTGCGAGCCGATCTCGAACGACTGACCTGCTTGCGCGGCGTGGCCGGTTGCAATGTCGGATACACCGGTCGCGGACGTGACCGCCAAACCGCCCCGATCCACCTGCACGACAACGGCGGGGGCATCGACATCGGCACGGATGGTTTCGGCCTGATTGTGCAGGGTTCTGGTCAAAGCAAGCGGATCAAAGCGGATCATTGGAGGCTCCTGAGTTAAGATTTCACGATAAACATGAAAATACGCATGATTATCGTGATGGCAAGAGATTTTTTATTGATTATCATGAAAATAATCACGATAAGCAGGAATCCGCAGGAGGAACCCTATGCAAGACGCCGCCACTCA
This sequence comes from Cypionkella sp., assembly GCA_043766915.1. GTDB lineage: Bacteria > Pseudomonadota > Alphaproteobacteria > Rhodobacterales > Rhodobacteraceae > JANNAT01. The sequence goes on along the minus strand of JAYUHO010000230.1, from coordinate 1,053 downwards.
CCGTATGTTTTACTGGCTCGACCGGGCGTTTTGGGTGATCTGGCTGGGGTTTCCCGTGTTGATCTGGGTGTCAGTGCAGGCGGTGCTGAATGCCCCGGCTCAGATCCTCGCCCTGGCGCCTGATCAGGCCGCATGCCTTGCTAACCTGCCGATGGTGGCGACCTTCAGCACGGCGGGCGCCTCGGTGTTCTGGGGCGGCTTTGGCTTTCAAGTGGCCTTCTATGCCGTGGTGCTGGGCATGGCGCATCAGGTGATTCACCGCTGTGCGACGGGGCAGGTGTTCGTCGATACGATGATCCGCACGTTGCGGACCATGGGCATTCTGATCGCGCTTTTTCCGCTGGTCGACATCATCTTGGCAAACCTTTCGCTGTGGGCCTATGTGACAACGGGGGATATTCCGGTGTTCTTGCCGACCTACGGATTGGACATTCCGGTAATCGGCGTCGGTCTGTTGCTGGTGACAATCGCGGCGGCGATGCGGATGGCGGTGCAGTTGCACCAAGATGCCGAACTGACGATCTGACGGGGGCCGCAATGATCCGGGTCAATCTTGATGTGATGCTGGCGCGGCGCAAGATGCGGCTGGGGGAACTCGCGGATGTCGTGGGCGTGTCAATCCAGAACCTGTCGGTCCTGAAAACGGGCAAGGCCCGGGCTGTGCGGTTTTCGACGCTGAACGCGTTGTGTGCGGCACTTGATTGCCAGCCGGGTGATATTCTTGAGTTTGACGGAACTTCGGTGCAGCCAGAGGGAGAGGGTTGATACCCATCCAAAGAGTGCAGCGCGGTTAATTTGGGATAAGATACACGTAAATTCACGAAGCCACGGGAGGAAACCTAAGACAAATCTAAGCCAAATCGCGTTGAAATCTGTCGATCATTGAGGGCTGAACGATCAGTTTTGTAGTACAGTAATCTTGCCAACAAGGACGGCAAGCTCGACCCGCTGGTCCATAGACCGGCCCTTTGATTTTCGGAGTTGAAAAAATACTCCCGCGCGGCGCGCTCCGACCTCACCACCAATTGACCGCCCCCGACAAACAGGCCACCC
>JAYUHO010000229.1:0-4536 GCA_043766915.1 Cypionkella sp. | reverse complement strand
CGTGAAACGCGCCGTCAAAGGCGATGATCTGGGTCCGCTCCTGCCCCAAGGCGTAAAAATGCTTGCGCGCCATCTTGATCGCCAGCTCAGCCGCCTCGGTGCCCGAATTTGTGAAAAACACCGTGTCGGCAAAGGTCGCCTCGACCAGCAGTTCCGCCAGCCGCTCCTGCTCGGGTATCTTGTACAGGTTCGACACATGCCACAGCTTGCCCGCCTGTTCGGTGATCGCGGCCACCAGCGCCGGATGGGCATGACCCAGCGCATTTACAGCTATGCCCGCGCCCAGATCAAGATATCGGCTGCCATCGGTCGCCGTCAGCCAGGATCCACTGCCAGACACAAAGGCCAGGGGCGCGCGATTATAAATGGGCAAAACAGAGGGGATCATCGGATGGTTCCTGAAATCAAGCCACAGGCGTAACGAAGGCGGGGGCTGGGTGTCAACGAAAGGTATGCCCTGTTGGCCAAGGGCAAAGCAAGATCAGGCGTCAGGCGCTATGGCGCTGGCGTCGGGGACGAAGAAGGATATGCGCCCGGTGGATCATGGGAGATGCATAGCAAACGCCAATCCGCCGTGTCCAGCGCAAATGAACAGGCCCGGTAAGGTTTTCCGGTCACGCCAGTCGGGCGGCCAACCTGTTTTGCCGGGCAATCAGGGCGGGCAAATCAATCGTCACGATCCGGCCATCCTGCACCACCGCGCGGCCTTCAACAAACAGATCGCGCACCCGGGTAGGTCCACTCAGCATCAGGCTGGCAACCAGATCCCACGATCCGGCTGCCTCGATCCCCGACATATCCCAGATCGCAATATCGGCGCGTTTGCCCGGCTCTATCGACCCGCACTCTGGCCGCCCCAACACCTGCGCCCCGCCAAGAGTGGCGATCTCCAATGCCTCCCGCGCGGCCATCGCATCAGCACCTTTGGCAACCCGTTGCAGCAACAGCGCCTGACGCGCCTCAAGGATCAGATTGCCCGCGTCGTTGCTGGCCGATCCATCGACGCCCAAAGCCACCTTAACGCCGACGTCCCGCATCGCACGCACAGGAGCTATCCCCGAACCAAGCCTGCAGTTAGAACACGGGCAATGCGCCACGCCGGTGCCAGTGCGTGCGAAAAGATCAATCTCGGCCACGTCCAGCTTGACGCAATGCGCATGCCAGACATCTGCGCCTGTCCAGCCTAAATCTTCGGCATATTGCCCCGGACGGCAGCCGAACCTGGCCAGCGAATAGGCGATATCCTCGTCATTCTCGGCCAGATGGGTGTGCAGCATAACGCCCTTGTCGCGCGCCAACAGGGCCGCATCGCGCATCAGATCACGGCTGACGGAAAATGGCGAACAGGGTGCCACACCAACGCGCAGCATCGCGCCGTCGCGCGGATCATGAAACGCATCGATCACCCGGATACAGTCGTCCAGTATCGCCGCCTCGGCCTCGACCAGACTGTCCGGCGGCAGGCCGCCCGCACTTTCTCCAATGCTCATCGCGCCGCGCGTGGGATGAAACCGCAAACCCACCTCGCGTGCCGCTGCAATCGTATCATCCAGCCGCGCCCCGTTGGGGAAGATATACAAATGATCCGACGTCATCGAACAACCCGACAACGCCAATTCCGCCAACCCGACCTGCGCCGACACAAACATTTCTTCCGGCCCGAACCGCGCCCATATCGGATAGAGCGTCTTCAACCAGCCAAACAGCAACGCATCCTGCCCCCCCGGCACCGCGCGGGTCAGGGTTTGAAACAGATGATGATGGGTGTTTACCAATCCGGGCGTCACCACACAGCCCTTGGCGGACACACTGCGGCCGGTCGTCGGTAACCCCGTCCCCACAGCCACAATCACGCCATCCCGGATCAAGACATCGCCGCCAGCAATCTCTTGGCGCGCAGCATTCATCGTCACGACAGTTGCCGCATTGCGGATCAGGATTTCAGACATACGTTCCCCGCGATGGTTCCACCCCCTTCGGTGGGTCGGGAACGGCAGCGCGACAGAAGGGGGGCACAAAGGACTCAACGCTGCAATCACATGATTAGCAAAGCCTGCGGTGCAGGCCAAGCCCTTTCACATAGGTCCAAACATCCTCGGGGGTAAGGCCTAATTGCCCTGGCAATTGTGCCTTGGGGGGCAGACGGCCCCCCCTTGGCCTGTCAGCCGGGTGCAGTGCAAAATTCTTCGTTCAAGAATTTTCACCCCTGGCTGTTCAGCAACGCCATCGCTTCGGCATGAATCGCCGCATTTGCCGCCGCCAGCACCTGGCCACCGTCGAAACAGGGCCGCCCCTGCCAGTCGGTAACGATACCGCCTGCGGCTTCTATCACCGCAATCGGGGCCTGCACGTCATAGGCCTGCAACCCGGCCTCGATCACCAGATCAATTTGCCCCGCCGCGATCAGGGCATAGGCATAACAATCCATACCATAGCGCACCAGTTTTGCGCGCGATGCCACAGTGCGAAATGCAGCGCCTTCGTCTGCCGTGCCAACTTCGGGAAAGGTTGTGAAAACAATGGCTTCGGACAGCGGGCGCGGCGGGCGGGTTTTCAGCGCCCGGCGCCCCATCGGGCCATTCACCTCGGCCCGCCCAAACCCACCTTCAAAGCGTTCCTGAATATAGGGCTGATCAATCACACCGTACACCGGCCCCGTCGCATCGCGCAAAGAAATCAGCACGCCCCAGGTTGGCGTGCCCGACAAATAGCCGCGCGTGCCATCTATCGGGTCCAGCACCCACGTCAGGCCGGACGTGCCCGTTTTTGCGCCAAACTCTTCGCCCAAGATCCCGTCTTCGGGGCGTCGCCGGGCAAGAATGGCGCGCATATTGGTTTCCGACAAACGATCCGCCACCGTCACCGGATCGAACCGCAGGGTTTCCTTACTATCAGCTGTCAGGCTGTTGCTGCGAAAATGCATCAACGTGGCGATACGCGCTACGTCTGCCAATTCAGCAGCGGTTTCCACAATCTCGGCAATATCCGTTTGCGAAAAAACAGTCATGGCGGTCACCCCGGCCCAAAAGGGGGCCGCAGCCCCGTCACCCCATCGGCGCTAGCCGCTTGGGGGTGACAGGTCAAGAACCAGAACAAAGGAAATGTTATGCCGCTTCGCTTAGGACGCGGGCCAGATCGAAAAGGCGACGACGCTGCGCCTCTGGGATGGCGTAATAGGACCGCACCAGATCCAGCGCTTCTTTGTCGGCCATAATGTCAGACCCGGCGTTGGCAACCTGAACGCCCGCTGTCAGTCCTTCGAAAAAGAACGCGATGGTCACGCCAAGCGACTCCGCGATATCCCAAAGCCGCGACGCAGAAACGCGGTTCATCCCGGTTTCATACTTTTGGATCTGCTGAAACTTGATCCCAACTTTTTCAGCCAATTGCTGTTGGGTTACACCGATCATCCAACGGCGATGACGAATGCGCTTGCCAACATGAGCGTCTACGGGATGTTTCATTACAGATTCCTATGTACTGGTTCAGTTCGTCTCACTGATTATATAAGCAACTTTCGTGCCAAAACGCCAAAAGTCTCGGTTCTTTGTGAAATTTCGATTTGGCACCAAAAAACCTGTCTTTTTGGATATGTCCAATTATACAAGTGGTGAAGAATTACCCCTAGACTTGCGCCCATCCCGCCTAAGGGTCGCGAGGATTGCCCAACTCGCCTTTAAGAAGTTTAGCAATTTGAGTCGCAAAAAGAGAGGGTCTGGCGTAAAATCGTTGCAATTTGCAAAGAAGACCTGCTTGACCTTTGATAAACCCCGGCCTTTCATGGCTTTTGGCTAACAAATCCAAGGGGCATTGATGCAGGTTGATCCGGGACTGATGCAGGCATGGCAGCTCCAAGAGTTTGGCAAAGCCGTAACATTGAAATTGGTGCCAGTGCCACTTCCCGGCGCGGGTGAGGTGTTGGTGCAGGTGGCGGCCTGCGGGCTGAACTTTGCCGATTTGCTGATGCAGCAGGGCAAGTATCAAGAGTGCCCCAGCCTGCCCTTCACACCGGGACTAGAGTTTTCTGGCACGGTTGTGGCGCAGGGGCCGGGCACCCGCTTGCCCCCGATTGGAACGCGTGTCGCCGCTTTTACCGGGTCTGGCGGGTTGGCGCCCTACGCCTGCGTTCCCGCCGACCGCCTGGTGCCCTTGCCCGATCAGATGAGCTTTACAGATGCGGCTGCGTTTCAGATTGCCTTTGGCACGTCGCATTTAGCCTTGGATCACCGCGCGCGGCTGCAGGCCGGCGAAACGGTGTTGGTGCTTGGGGCCGCGGGCGGCGTCGGGCTGACGGCGGTTCAGATCGCCAAACGGATGGGCGCACGGGTGATTGCCTGCGCGCGCGGCCCCGAGAAACTGGCAATTGCTTTGGCGCATGGGGCCGATGCGGTCATTGACAGCGATACGCTCGATCTGAAAGCGGCATTCAAAGCGATAGGTGGCGTGGACGTGGTTTATGATCCCGTCGGCGGCCCCGGTTTTGATGCAGCCCTGTCCGCCTGCCGTCCCGAGGCCCGCATCTTGACCATCGGCTTT
>JAYUHO010000228.1:0-11951 GCA_043766915.1 Cypionkella sp. | reverse complement strand
CGACGCGGGATAAACCGCCGCCGCGTGACCCTGATCTACCATTCTGGTTTCTCCTTTTCCCTGAGGACAGCAGTAAAGCCATCACCGCAGGGCTTGCGCAAGGGCAGGCAGAGGGCTCAGTCCAGAATTGGTATAGGCTTCGTAAATTTTTAATCAAGATGTTTTAATTGTTAATATTATTTGTAAATAATTTTACAGAAATATTGTAAAAATAGAAAATTTATGGAAAATATTGTTTGTTTGGATCGTGCAATTGCCGTCCCACAGCGATCTGCGACGTGAATCGCTGTTATGCGCCACCAAAAATCACGTCAGCAAAAGCGGGTACGCCGACAAAAGATCGGCCAAGTGATCGAATCAATGATCTGCGCAAACGCGCGGCTTCAAGTGTGGTCGGCGGGACGGATGAAGGCTTTGATGACATCGGGGGAAGGGGCCGCGCATCAAGCAGCCCCCCCTTACGGATCAAACCGGGTTGTCGCACCGGATCGTGGCCTGCACCCGCCCCTTGACGGGCGTTTGCCATTTCACATGCACAAAGGCCTGGTTCACCCCCTGCTCGACCAACACATAAGGCATGGTGTACTGATTGACGTTGGTGGCGGTGCTGACGGGGCCCTCGGTGACCAAGCCCATCACATTCCGCGCACGACCCCCAAACGGCATATAGGCGGCGGCATCGACCACCCAAGTGTCAGCGGCGGTGTTTTGCGTGTGCTGCACCATCACCGGGCTGGCAGTTGGCTGCACCACGCCGTTGAACGTGTTGGCCTCGAACGTCACATTGCGGAAAGAGTTGAACGCCAATGTTGAAAAAGTGGTGTCGATCATTTCTACCCGGTCAATATCGCCGTTGCGCGTGCGAAACACGTTGCCTGTGACAGAAAGTCCGCTGATAAAATGCCCCGGACCGCGCGGCGTGATCACGATCCAGCGAAACCATGGGCCGGTGTCCTGAGCCGTGAACACATTGCCCGTCATCGTTACACCGCCAAATGAAAATTCTGCGCTGTAGTCGGGGCGATCATCGTGTTCGTTTGACAGTTCGATAAAGCAATTGTCGATGTAATTGCCAGTGAAGTAGGTTTTCGAATTCGGCAAAGTCAGCACGATACCAGCGCGGCGTACGCCGTTGGTTTCCTCATCTCCGCCAAAAAAGTGGTTGCCGACAAACATGCTGCCAGACCCGGCGACGATGCCGAAATGGGCAAAGCGCACGGCGCGGTTGTTGCGGATCTTGATATCATTGGCATTGGTGTTGAACACCAAAGTGCTGCGGTCTTGCGCCTTTAGCCCCTGTTCGTTCGAGATAAACTGGCAGTTATCCAGATGCAAATCCTGACAGCCGCGCCCGGTTGAGGTGATCGCGCGGTCTTTGGGCCGGTTGATCACGCAATCGGTCACCAGAAAGGCGCTGCCCTGCTGTGCCAGATTTATGCCGCTGGCAACGCCGCCGCACAGAAATTCAAGGCTGGTTATCTCAAACTTGGAAAGGTCGGTGAAGCCCGAGAAGTCGAGCATGTAACGATACCGATCAAAGGTGAACGTCCGTGTGCCTGCGGCGGCGACCAAGGGCATGCTTAACTCAATCGTTGCGGCGGCTATGTTTTTTGACGTCACATAAACCTCGCGCCCGACGCCCGTGCCACTGACCCGCGCGCCAACCGGAATGCTGGAGATATTGGCCACAGCCGTCAGGCGCGACGATTGCGCGGTGGAATAGGTGGCCACAGCCGTCACGGTTTGCGTTGTCCATGCGGCCCCCGGTGTGACGGTAAGCTGGCCATGTGACAACAGCCGCCGCTGGCTGAAACTGGTCAGCCCTGCCAGAGCCGCCACGTCGATCGGTTCGGTCAATTCCACCCTGCGGCCATTCAAATCAAGCGAAACATGGTCAGTGAAGTAAAGCAATGCTTGCAGGGCCTTTTTGAACCCCAACAATTCCGCCCCAAACGCGGCGGCATAGGTATCAAGATTGAAATTGCGGGTGCAAGCCAGCCGTTGCGCATCGGGCATTACAATACGGCCCTCAAATTTCACCGGATTTTCAAAGGTCAGGTGCGATCCGATAAAATAAACCCCCGGCGAGACGACCACGCTGCGCCCCAATGCTGCCGTATCCGCTGCATCAAACGCGGCGCGGTCATCGGTGACGCCGTCGCCTATGGCACCATAATCGCGCACGTCCAGCCAATCGAACATCTCAGAGTGAAAGACGTTGGTGACGTCTTCGATGATGAGATCGTCGATGCGCACCACGCCCCCTGTAGCCCCGGTCAGATCAAGCCCGAAATGGCCATAGACGGGTGAGGTTCCCCAAACCATGTTAACGCCCTGGCGATTGCCCGATCCGATGATGGCGGTGACGGTAACAATGCTGCCATAGCTGGTCAGGGCGACGGACGTGCTTTGTTGCACTGCGGTGGTGACATTTGCGCCCGAGCCGTTGCCTGCCCAAGCGGCGATGCGAACCGAAGGCAACGCGCCGCTCATCGCTTTTACCCTTGCCGTCACGCGCAGATAGAGGCCCGGTTGAATGGGGATTTGCTGAAAACAGCGCAGCTTTTGCACAGAGCTGGTCTTTTGCAGTTCCAGACAGCCCGCGAAATCCTGATCTGACGGCACATAGGCCGCATTTGGCTGTGCCTCATAAGATCCCTGGCCCGGCCTGCCATCTTCGCGCGACCAAAGGGAAAGACCGGCCGAAAATGGCGGCGGCATCAGAACCAGACCCTGCGTAATTGCTTTATTCATCCCGCTTCCTCACGTTGATCGATCAATCTGGTGGCGGCAAAAAGCACCGCGTGTGAGGCGCAAGACTAGAACGCGGTGGTTAATCTGCCTTAAGTCCAACGCGCGCAGGGCTGTAAATTGGCGCGACTGCCCCGCCAGTCGGGCGGCTTTGTGCAATTTATTGCTTACGTTCGCCTAAAATTCCCCTAAAATTAGACAGGTTCTGTCCATTTCCACCCTCTTGTGTTAACGCACGTTGCAGTTGTGATTGAAAGTTGTGTTAGACCCGCCTGTCATGAGCGTGTGTGATTGGGATGTGATGATGAAGCCATATATGCTGCGCCTGCTTGGGCTTAGTCGCGCACAAAAGCGCAGCGTTCAGGTTCCGTTCGACGTGATGTTGCTGGCTATTTCCTTTACCGTTGCGATGTGGCTGCGGCTTGATAGCTTGTCATTTCTGCGCGATCCAAAGGTTTGGCTTGGCCTGGTTATCGTCATTCCCCTGACCATCTTGTTCTTTGTCCGGCTGGGCTTTTACCGCGCTGTGATCCGGTATATTGCCAGCAAAGCCTTGGCGACGATCTTTCTAGGATCGGCGCTGTCGGGGCTGACGCTTGCGCTGGTGGTGCAGTTTGCAGATCTTCCTGTGCCGCGCGCCGTACCGATTATCTATGCGATTTTGGTGTTTTTCGCCGTTGGTGGTGCGCGTTTTGGGTTTCGGGAATGGGTCGCAAACAGTCTTAACAGGCGCAAGCAACCCGTTGTGATTTACGGTGTCGGGGCTGCGGGCAGGCAACTTTTGCAGGTGTTGCGGCAAGGCACGGAATATCAGCCCATCGCGTTTTTTGATGACGATAAAAAAGCGCAAGGCACGCTGGTGGGTGGTTTGCGGGTGTATCCGCCAGATCAGATCGAATCGCTGATCCAAGCGAATGGCGTGCGGGCAGTGTTGCTGGCCGTGCCATCGGCCACAAATATGCGCCGAAGCGAAATCCTGAAATCGCTTGAGAAATACCCGGTGCATCTGCGCACCATTCCGGGGCTGGACGACATCATGTCTGGCAAAGCGCGGATTGATGACCTGAACGAAATTGGTATCGAAGATTTGCTTGGGCGCGATCCCATTGCGCCGAAAGCCAATCTTCTGTCGGCCAATATCAAAGACAAAGTCGTGATGGTGACCGGGGCAGGGGGGTCGATTGGCAGTGAGTTGTGTCGCCAGATTCTGCGCCAGTCTCCACGCCATCTGGTGCTTTTTGAATTGTCGGAACTGGCGCTGTACTCGATCGAGCAAGAATTGCAGACGATAAAGTGCGTCAATAAACTGGACGTCAAGATCAGCCCCGTTTTGGGATCGGTGCAGATCAGGCGCCGGGTTGAAAGCGTGATGCGGCTTTTTGGCGTGCAAACGGTTTATCACGCGGCGGCGTTCAAACATGTACCTTTGGTGGAACAGAATGTGGCAGAAGGCATCTTCAACAATGTCTTTGGCACAAAGACCGTGGTTGAAGCCGCCATTGCCGCAGGAGTTGACTCGTTCATTATGATTTCAACGGACAAGGCTGTGCGGCCCACCAATATCATGGGGGCGTCAAAACGGCTGGCGGAACTGGTGTGCCAATCCATGGCGCGGTCCAAAGCCAACACCGGAACTGTGGTGTCGATGGTGCGGTTCGGCAATGTTCTGGGATCGTCCGGATCTGTGATCCCGCTGTTCAGCCGTCAGATTGCGGCAGGCGGGCCCATTACGGTGACCCATCCGGACATCACCCGATTTTTCATGACGATTCCCGAAGCGGCACAATTGGTTATTCAGGCGGGGGCAATGGCGCAGGGCGGCGATGTGTTCGTGCTGGACATGGGAGAGCCGGTGCGGATTGCTGATCTGGCGGCACGCATGGCGCGGCTGCACGGGCTGAAACCTGTACTGTTTGCGGATGTGCAGTCGGTTGAGGTTGAAAGCGGCGAAATTGGGATTGTTTTCACCAAATTACGCCCCGGCGAAAAGCTGTATGAAGAGTTGCTGATCGGGGATGATCCGCGACAAACCGCGCATCCCCGCATTATGACGGCAACGGAAATCAGCAAGTCCCAGGAAGAGCTGGCTTGTATTCTTGATGCCCTGGCGGTCGCTTGTGATGCCAATAATCTGGATCAGATCCGCCGGATCCTGGTTGATGCCCCGACCGGATATCAACCCTATGGTGAGATCGTTGATCATGTTTGGCAGCGCCACGAAGCGCAGGCGTTGTCCCTGCCCGAGCCGCGCCAAATTGACCCGCCGCGATTGACGCTGGTGTCGAACGACCGCGGTTAACGGCAGTGTTTTCACCACGCGAAGTAGGCGCGTGTTGCCGGTGTCGACTACGATTCCCTGCAACGGAAAAACGCTTTAAGCATCTGTTCGCCGATACCCACAGATAATTTCACCGGGGCAGGTGGCATCCTCGCTTTCTATGCCGTAGTAATTATAAGGACCTGCCGCGTGTCGGGGTTTTATCGTTGGATAAGGTTTATGGTATGACGGCTAGACTGACCAAGTTTTGCGCCACCACTGCGATAGTTCTGGCCTGCGCCGCAGCACCTGCAGCCTTTGCGGAAATGAAGCCGACCTTGGCGTTTTCGGGGGTAACCGGTCTGATCGATATGCCAAGCGGTGAGACTCAGCCCGATGGATCGTTGGCCGTGACGAAATCGGTCTTTGGTCCGATTGGCCGCACCACGCTGACGTTTCAGATCACCCCGCGCCTGTCTGGCAGTTTTCGGTATACGTCGTTTCGCAATTGGGATGATGTGATCCCATCGCCGCTGGCGACAAATTTGGACCGCAGCTTCGATCTTCGGTATCAGGTGCTGAAGGAAACCGACTATCTGCCTTCGGTCAGCATCGGCATTCAGGATATCATCGGCACCGGATTGATGGCCGGTGAGTACATCGTTGCCACAAAATCTGTCGGCCAAACTATCAAGGTATCGGGTGGTTTGGGCTGGGGTCGCTTTGGCAGCTACGGCTCTATCGGCGCGCCATTTGGGCCCAGACCGGTGGCAGACGTTGGTTTGGGGGGACGGCCGCGGCTGGGGGAGTGGTTTAAGGGGGATATGGCGCCCTTTGCCGGTGTCGAATGGCAGATCACGAAGCGTGTCGGGTTTAAGGCAGAGTATTCTTCGGATGTTTATGCAAACGAGGCCGGTTATCGCAAAACCTTTGAGCGCAACAGCCCGTTCAACTATGGCATTGAATATCAGGCCATGGATGTGCTGCGGGTGGGTCTGTACTCGCTTTACGGATCGCAAGTAGGGTTTTCAGTCCAGATCATTCTGGACCCCAAACGCAGCCCCTCGGGCGGGCAGTTGGGGGCGGGGCCCTTGCCGATCAAAAACCGGCCCGGCAGTGCGGGATGGTCTGCAGACAGCGTGTTTCAGGCTGGCTCGGCGACCCGACTGCGTGACAAGCTGCAAAAGGTGCTGGCGGCTGACGGCATCGAGATTGAATCCTTTGCTGTAACGAACAACAGCGCACAATTGCGCATTCGCAATACCCGCATCGACAGCGGCCCCCAGGCCATTGGCCGGGCATCGCGCGCAATGGCATCTGTTCTGCCAGCGTCGGTTGAGACGTTTGAAATCGTGCCGGTCGCCAATGGCCTGCCTTTGTCAAAAGTGGTGCTGCGGCGGTCTGATCTGGAAGCGTTGGAGTTTGCGCCAGACCAAGACGCGGCGCTGCTGGCGCGCACCCAAATCCTGGCCCTGCCGGGGCAACAGCCGGGTGGCGCAGTGATGGGCAAAGGTGTATATCCCAAGTTTGATTGGGGCATAGCGCCATTCGTGCGCACCGCCCTTTTTGATCCCGACAATCCGCTCCGGATCGACGTTGGTGTGCGCGCCACCGCGCGTTATGATATTGCGCCGGGACTGGTTATATCGGGGTCGATGACCAAAAAAATCAGCGGCAACCTTGATCAGTCTACCCGCGTTTCAAATTCGATTTTACCGCATGTGCGAAGTGATTCGAATATCTATGACCGGGAAGGCGACCCGGCACTCGAAAAACTGACACTCGCGTGGTATGCTAAACCTTCCCCCGATCTTTATAGCCGGGTGACGGTGGGATATCTGGAACGGATGTACGGCGGTGTTTCGGCAGAACTGCTGTGGAAACAGGTCGACAAGCCCTATGCGCTGGGCGTTGAAGTGAATTACGTCAAGCAGCGCGATTTCGATCAACTGCTGGGGTTCAAGGATTACAGCGTCGTGACGGGCCATGTGTCTGGATATTACGCCTTAGCGAACGGTTTTCAGGCGCAATTAGACGTCGGCCGCTACTTGGCGGGTGATTTTGGCGCAACACTGTCGCTGGATCGTGAATTCGCCAATGGCTGGAAAGTTGGCGCCTTTGCCACGTTAACCGATGTGCCATTTGATGACTTTGGTGAAGGTTCCTTCGACAAAGGAATAAAGATTGAGATCCCCTTCGCTTGGGCATTAGGCAAACAAACGCGCAAAACCTATAAAACCACCATCCGGCCAATTCTGCGGGATGGCGGCGCGCGGTTGGATATTGATGACCGCCTTTACGACACAGTGCGCGAATATCATGCCAAAGAGCTTGACGACAAATGGGGAAGGTTCTGGAAATGACGCGCCTTCCGTCGATTTTGTTTTGGTTTGCCCCACTGGCAGTTTTGCTCTCGGCCTGTTCGGCGATGCCACTTGCCAAGGCCGCGGTGCCACTGGCCAAGGCGGCGTTGTCGCGGGTGGGCGGCGGGACAGCGCCCGTCGTGGCCAAACCGGCAAAAGACAGCGATCAAATCACGATGACTTTGGTATCGGCCAAAATAAAGTTTCCAATTCAAAGCCTTGCAACCAAAGGCGACGTCACGCTCTGGTCGTCCGGTGATGGCGCACAGGTGGCGTTGCGCAATGGATTTTTGATTTCAACGCGGGGATTTGGCATGGATCTGATGTCAGCCGATGTGCCTTCTGTGGCAGACCTGCTTGACGCAAATCCCGTTCACAGCCGCAAAAATACCTATCTTGACGGTTTGGACACCTCTGTCAGGCGCGAATATTCTTGTGTTGTGACGCCGGTAACAGACCGCACCGGACCCGATGTTACCTATCAACTGCTGGAAACCTGCGAAAGCGATGCGGGCCGGATCACGAACGTGTTTTGGATAGATTCTGCAAACAGCATCGTCAGGTCAAAACAATGGATATCCTCGGGCGTAGGGTATGCTATTTTTGACACAGCCAACGGCTAAGACGCATCGCCTAAGGCTTTTCTTTTGGGTTGCCACCGTGTAAGATTGATCCAGCCTGTCTTCAAATCGGAGTCTTTTGACATGAAAAAAATCTCTTCCTTCCTCGTGGCTGCGTCCGCAGCGCTTTTCGCTACAAACGCAGTCGCTGGTGGCATGGCTGCCCCCATCGTTGAAGAAGAGCCAATGGTTGCAGTTGGTCCTACCAGCAGCAGCAACGGCGGCCTGCTGATTCTGCTGCTGCTTGGCTTGACCATCGCAGCTGTTGCTGGTGGCGGCACCGGCGGCACAACTGAAGCCGAATAATTCGGTTCTGCGATATCGTTGAATAAGAAAACGCCCGCGTTTCTCGCGGGCGTTTTTAATTTTGGGGTCGGGCGATTTCAAGCTCGCGATAAGGCCCGCTGGAAAAGCCTGCCCCGCCCTTGGCTGACAAGTGCAAATTTTCTGGCCCGATTTGATGCCCGAAAAGTCTTGCAAGAAAAGCCGAAGGTTGCAGGCCAGAAGGCAGCACTTTTCTTTCTGCCTGTTCTCAGCCGTCCCTAAACCGCCACCTCTATCCCCAATCCCAGCGCGCGCGGGCCACGGTAATTGCGGCCACGGCCAAATCCTGCAGCCCCACGCCTGTGCCATCAAAGAGCGTGATCTGACCCGCCGATGTCCGCCCCGGATGCCGCCCGATGATCACAGCCCCCAAGCGACAGACCGCATCCCGCGTTAGCAATCCCGCGGCCACCGCATGTTGCGCCTCGCCAATTGTCACCGACTGCGCCACGTCGTCGGTGAACACAACGGCACGGGCCAACAGGGCAGGCTCTACCTCTTGCTTGCCAACAGTATCGGTGCCCATGCACGCAAGATGGGTGCCCGGGCGAACATGCGCACTCATCAGCGACGCTGCAGGTGACGCGGTTATCGTGACGATCACATCCGCCTGTGCGCCCAACTGCGTTAGTGAAACCGTCTCAAACGGCAATCCCAGCTTCGCCGCAGCCGCCGCCAGTTTGGCCAATTTTTCGTGATGGCGGTTCCAGCCGACCACGCGTTCAAACTGCCGCGCCCGTGCCGCCGCGCGCAACTGGAACACGGCTTGATGACCCGCCCCCAGCATGCCCAACACCCGCGCATCTGCGCGCGCCAGCCGGTCAATCGAAATCGCCGCCGCTGCCGCCGTGCGGAGCGCGGTCAACAGATTACCGCCCACCATGGCAACCGGCCGCCCGGTTTGGAGATCGAACAGAAAGACGGACGACTGATGATTGGTCAGGCCTCGCGCCGCGTTGCCCGGAAAATACCCACCTGCCTTGACGCCCAACTGACCACCCGCGCGATCAAGCCCCGACTTAAAGCCACAGTGCCGCCCCTCGCCCAAAGCTTCACGCATGACAGGAAAGTTAGTAGCATCGCCCCGCGCCATCGCCCCGCGCCATCGCCGCAAAACACGCTTCTATGGCTGTGAAAGCGTCGGCAGGCGTGACCAATTCAGCGATCAAAGCTTCGGGAATAATCAGCATGGCAAGCTCCGTCGCAGGTTGCAGTCTGTAGGATAGGCAATATTGCCCATCTTAGGCCGGGTTATTTCAATACGCCTTGCCGCGTGCCGACACGGGCCAAACCACTTCAACCTTGCCGCCACGCACGCCCACGTACCAATCATGCACGTTACAGGTGGGATCACAGTGCCCCGGCACCAGCCGCAGCTTGTCATTGATCTTCAAAACCCCGCCCAGATCTTCCACCACGCCATGCTCATCGGAACATTTCAGATATTTCACATCCGTGCGGCCGTAAATCACGGGTAACCCCGAATCCACCGATTGCACCTTTAGACCCGCATCAACAATCGCCTTGTCAGTCTTGGTATGGCTCATCACCGAGGTCAGGATGAACAGCGCGTTCTCCCATTCGCCCTGATCAATCCGCTGGCCGTTCTGATCCAGTATCCGGCCATAATCGGCGTCCATAAAGGCGTAGGATCCGCATTGCAGCTCGTTATAAACGCCCGAGGCCGCCTCAAAGTAATAGCTGCCGGTGCCGCCGCCGCCGACGATATCGCAGCCAATCCCGACCCCTGCCAGCGTATCCACGGCATCCTTGACCATCGCCACCGCCAGTTCGATCTTGGCTTTGCGATCTTCATATTTGTCCATATGTTGCATGGCCCCCTGATAGGCCTGAAGGCCTGCAAACCTCAGGCCCGCCGCGCTATCAATCGCCTGCGCCAGCGCCAGCACGGCGGCGGTGGTATTCACGCCGCAGCGCCCGGCACCGCAATCAATTTCAACCAGACATTCGATTTGCGTGCCATGCCGCATTGCGGCGGCCGACAGATCGGCGACATTAACCAGATCATCGACGCAGCAAATCACCCGCGCACCCCGTTTCGGCATCCGTGCCAGACGGTCAATCTTGACCAAATCACGCACTTGGTTCGATATCAGCACGTCCTTGATCCCGCCACGCGCGAACACCTCGGCTTCAGACACTTTCTGGCAGCACACCCCTACCGACCCGCCAAGCCGTTCCTGCAACAGCGCCACATCGACCGATTTATGCATCTTGCCATGCACCCGGTGCCGCATGCCGTGCGCCTTGGCATAGTCGCCCATCTTCTTGATATTCCGCTCTAATGCGTCGAGGTCAAGGATCAGGCACGGCGTCTGGATATCAGCCTCGTTCATGCCGGGCTTGGCGGGAATATCATAGCCAACATCATAGGCGGCAAAGTTTACCGGTGCGTTCATAGCGATTTCCTTTCGCCCTGCATCCAGGGCAGTTTGTCCAGATCGACGTTGCCGCCGGTGATGATCACGCCCACCCGCCGCCCGCGAAACACATCCGGGTTGCGCAGGATGGCTGCAAGCAACACGGCGCAAGACGGCTCGATCACAATCTTCATCCGCGCAAAAGTCAGGCGCATCGCATCGATGATCTCTTGTTCTGATGTGCGCAGAATATCGGTGACATGACGGTGTACAAAATACCATGTCAGTTCCTTAAGTGGCACTTTCAACCCGTCGGCTACCGTCGCAGGCGCATCATCGGCGATGATATGGCCCGCCTTGAAACTGCGATAGGCGTCGTCGGCCTGTTCGGGTTCGGCGGCATAGATTTTCACGTTTGGGGCAATAGTGGACAGCGTCAGGCAGGTGCCTGAAATCATCCCACCGCCGCCGATGGGCGCAATGACTGCGTCCAGCCCCGGCACCTGTTCGTTCAATTCGCGCGAACAGGTGGCTTGGCCTGCGATCACCTGCGGGTCATTGTAGGGCTGCACGAAGTCTGCCCCTGTGCCTGCAACCACCTCGGCAAACACCGCCTCACGGCTGCTGGTCGACGGCTCACATTCCACCACGCTGCCACCGTACCCCGCCACGGCGTCTTTCTTGGCTTGCGGCGCGTTTCGCGGCATCACCACGGTGCAGGGCATCCCCCGCCGCCCCGCCGCATAAGACAGGCATAGTCCGTGATTGCCGCTGGAATGGGTGGCCACGCCAAAGGCAGCTTGCGCCTCGGTCAGGCCAAACACCGCATTTGACGCCCCCCGCGCCTTGAACGCCGCGGCTTTTTGAAAATTCTCGCATTTGAAAAACAGCTCGGCCCCGGTCAGTGCGTTCAGAAAGCTGGAGGTCAACACCGGGGTGCGGTGGATATAGGGGGCAATCCGGGCATGGGCGGCTTCGACATCTGCCTAGGTTGGTATGTACATTGTCGTCCCCGCTGCTGGCCACACATTGATCCTTTTTACGCCCTTGCCGCCCTCGTCACAATTTTTTCGAAATTGTTTTTCAGCTATCGAAAAGTGTGATATTCTATAAATAAATCATCACCCTAAGATTTTTCACAAAGCTAAAATGTGTTGAAAGGCTTCAAAAATGTCAGACCAGCCTCGCAGCCGTGGCCGCCCGAAATCGTTAAATGACAAAACTGATCAGAATACCGTGCAGGCACTTGACCGGG
>JAYUHO010000227.1:0-1640 GCA_043766915.1 Cypionkella sp. | reverse complement strand
CGTCACCAGGTAATTCAGCAGATGAATCAGCACCATAAAGGTGCCGCCTTTGGCCAATGCGCCAAGCCAACTGCGTGGCGCAACCAGATCAACCAATCCATTCATCCCGGCACCTTTTGACCCCCCCGGGGCCAGCATCGGACAACAGTCCAAAGGATTGATTAAGATTTGCGGCCCAAGCCGGTCCGTAGACAGAAAAAGCGCGGCCACAAAGGGCCGCGCAAGGTGGGGTCCAATGATCCGCTAAGATCAGGGAGGGGACCCAGGGAAGATCGTGGAAATCACCAGTTCTCGGGTCCTTTGTCGGCAAAGGAATGCACCAGAAAGTCGATGAAGGCGCGCACCTTGGGCTGGGTAAACCGCCCCGGTGGATAAACCGCATAGATGCCCTGCACTTCGACCGGAAGATCGGGAATAGCCTCTTCAACCAGACCCTTGACCATGGCGTCGGCATAAAGAAACGACGGCAGATAAGCGATCCCAAGGCCGGAAATACAGGCGTTCAGCAGCGATTGGCCATCATTCACCGTCAGCCAGCCTGCGGTGCGCACCTGCCGCTTTTCGCCCGAGGGGGCCGTCAGTTTCCAGACGGCGGCATTGGCTTGGTTGGAGTAATGCAGCAGCTTGTGTTCGTTCAGATCGTCGATCTTTTCGGGCCGGCCATATTGGCGGAAATAGCTGGGGGCGGCGATCATCTTTTTCGTGGTTTCGGTCAGTTTGCGGGCGCGCAGCGTGCTGTCCTCCAACTCGCCGATCCGCACGGCCATGTCGAAACCTTCGGAAATCAGTTCGACATAGCGGTTGTTCAGGACCATGTTCACGGTGATGTCAGGGAATTCCTGCAGGAACTCACCCAGGACCGGCGATAGGTGGTTCACGCCAAAATCAGTGGCGACGCTGATGCGCAACAGGCCCGAAGGCGCCGATTGCATCGAAGTGACAAGGGCATCCGCCTCGCCTGCGTCATTCAGCACCCGGCGGGCGCGGTCGTAATAGGCCAGCCCGATTTCGGTTGGACTGACGCGGCGGGTGGTGCGGTTCAGCAGACGCGCCCCAAGCCGCGCTTCAAGGGCCGAGACATGTTTGGAGACAGCGGATTTCGAAATCCCCATCTTTTTGGCCGCGTCCGTAAAGCCCCCCTGATCCACAACCGTGGCAAAGGCTTCCATTTCCGTCAGGCGATCCATCAACATACCTCTGCATTCATCTTCTACAGGGTGTTATTGCTGCAAAATCAGGCGGGAATGGGACCCAAGGCTGACAATATCAGGGTTTATGCGTGGACTGTCGGGGGCAGGGAAACAAACCTGCCGCAATTGCGGCGTGTTTGCAGATTGATCCAAGGGGGCCACAAGGCTAGGTTTTGTGGAATCAGGGGGGAGGATCGTCATGGAACGTGTGACCGGGATCGGCGGGATGTTCTTTCGGTCGGCGGATGGCGCGGCCCTTAAGGCGTGGTACGCGACCCATCTGGGCGTTGGCGGCGATCCGGTCTGGATGCAAGACGCCGGTCCGACCGTTTTTGCGCCGTTCCAGCAAGATACCGACTATTTTGGCCGGGATGCACAGCAGTGGATGCTGAACTTTCGGGTCAAGGACATGGATGCGATGTTGGCCCAACTGGCCGCCGCAGGCATTCC
>JAYUHO010000226.1:0-12009 GCA_043766915.1 Cypionkella sp. | reverse complement strand
AACCCGCTCTAGAATGCGGATTTTCTGGCCGGGCTGTCCGTTTTTCTGTTGACAGCCGTATAAGATAAAACGCTGACACATAGCGTTACTTTGCACTGTTAAGTCGAACCGTCAGATGAATTCAGCGGCGGCCCGGTCAGAAAAATACAAAATCATCCACTGAAACAACAGCGCTGTTTTGTAGTGTCATCATCAAGACCGCAGCAGCGGTGCCAGACCCATCGGCGTCGTAGTAAACTTGGCCGGTTGCCACATTGTAAAACACCCGAACCGATGATGTCGCGGCTGCATTGGCCGTCGACGCCTGAAATTCGGACGCCAGCAATCCACCCACGGCATGCCCGCCAAACGCCGCCGCATTCAAACTGACCTGATCGTTGTTGCCCGCACCTGCCGATGAGAAATCAGTGATCACATCACCGGCGTCGGCTGTACTGTTGAAGATGAACTGATCATTGCCCGCGCCGCCGGTCAGGGTATCCGCCCCCTGCCCGCCCGTCAGGCTGTCGGCACCGCTTCCACCAAACAGCCGATCCGTACCCGCAGCACCGATCAACGCATTTGCCGTTCCATTGCCCGACAACCGATCTGCAAAAGCGGATCCCTGCACAGACTCGATTGATTTAAGCCGGTCCCCTTGCGCATCGCCGCCAAAGCCTTTGCCAGAGACAAGGCTGACGGTTACGCCTGCGCTGCTGGTTTGATAATCGACCATATCGCGGCCCGAACCGCCGTTGATCAGGTCTTTCCCCGCTCCTCCATTGATCTCATCCCGGCCGCGTCCACCATAGATTTTATCGTTGTCCGCGCCGCCCCACAATTTATCGCGCCCGTCACGACCATAAATCTTATCAGCCCCTTGCAAGCCGTAAAGGCGATCATCCATGGCGGTGCCTTGCATTTTATCTTTTGATGCAGTGCCCGCTTCATACTTGCCATTGTCAAAGGTCAAGGCCGGGCGGGTGTCGCCAGACCACCATGGCGCTGTGTCTTTATTCGCGGCAACGATAGCACCAGTGCGCGGATCGGCGACAAAATCGGGGCCTTTCCAATGGCCATAATCGCCAAAATCGCCGCCGCGCCCAACATCGGCATACCACGCGAACGGCCCGGTTCCGACGGTTTTCCACGCTGCCAATTCCGCCTCGTAGACTTGGCGCATTTCGACCGACTTGGTAAAACGCAGAGCGAAATCGGTGAATACCGGGTTACCCTCACCGACAGCAGGGTCGTTCAGCAACAGGGCGCCGCCCTCATATACTGTGAAATTCAGGCCATACTTGTCTGCCAACACCCGGCCCGCCTGCCAACTGGGCAACAGTTCGGTGTTCAATTGGGTGATCAGAAAATCGCGCGCGCGCCCAAAGCCGCCATCGGCATCTTTCATCCAACCGGTGATCAGATCGGCGTAATAGGGAGAGGTGGCATCCCACAACAAATAGCCATCCGTCGCGATCTCGTCAAAGCCGTGCGTTGCCGGGGCGGTGCCACCTTGTGCCACCGCAGCGGGGGCTTTCAGCACTGCCTCGGCCTCGCCCGTCAGAAAAAACACGTTATCAACGGTTAAAACCTGCTTCAGCTGTGTCGAGTTGGAGCCAAAAACCCGACCGAAGATGTCGGCCATGTTGGCGGCCTCTGTGCCATAAAACTGCCCCGTCGCAAATTCCGCCTGCCCATAAGCTGCAAGCCCGCCATCAACAAAATACTTGTGCTGATCAAAGCCCGTCGTCCAATATTCATTGGAAAACTCAACATGCAGCTTTAAATCTGGATTGAGGTTTGCTTTCACATAACCCGCAGCCTGACGGATAAATTCATCGCTGGCGGTGTGCGGGATATTGATCCACAAGTCACTGCGGGTTTCATTGGCAATTTTGACAATCAATTCATAGGGCATTCCGCGACCGTCATTGCCCCAATTTGCCTGATCCGCTGACACCACATTGCGCGTCCAGTCAACGGTGCTGGGAAAATTGGTGCTTTGCCAATCATGCGTGCGCAGAATGCGGAAATCGTCGATGCGGTCTTGCCACACCGGGTTAAACTGTTCACCCGCCTGAATAAGATCGGTATCGACCACATCATAAAGCTTTATATCATGAAGATAGTTTCCGGTCTTGTTCGGGTCCGTCGCGCCAATAACAACGGTGATCCCATCGTCTTGCGGCTTGCCATCATCACCAACATAATCGGCTTTGTAATCTATCAATATTTTATTCTGACCAATCACAGTGTAGTCTTGATACACCGAAAGCGTCCCCTCACCTTGCCATTCCAAAACATATTTTCCCGGCGGCAGAACTTTGGTGTAAAAAACGTTCAGCCACACATCGGTTTCAACGCCGTTGATCACGGGCAGGTATTTTAACCAGCCTCGTGCATCAAGATTAAGGTCTGCACTGGAAAGAACCAGATCGCCATTTGGTCCCTGATACCGATAATCATCCGCGCCTTTCATCAAATCAAGCGAGATAAAACTATCGCCGTAGGCCTGCGGTCTGCCGCCAAGGTTAAACGCCTGTGATGGTCCTTTTGTCATTTGCACACCTTTCACTTGGTACAACCGATGCCCGCCAATCTGCTGCGGTTCGCCCGAAGGTAGAATTGCTTAAGTGCTATGCAAGCAGAGAATTGTTGCAATCCTAGGCCGTGAATCACGGGCAAAAGCAGGCGAATTTTTGCCGACAGGCGCAATTGGCAACCCTGATGATCAAACTGGTGTCAAATTGCCTGCGGTGCAAAGTCTGACGGCAGGCTGGGCATCACCTGGTGGCCTGCACCGGCGCGTACAGGCCGGTGTCCTTGGCATGCACATGATGCACATCACCGCCATGCAGGCCTGCGCCAAAGGGGCATGCGTTGGGTCAGGACTGGCGATGATCACGGCATCGACATCGGCGCGCCGGATCGTCGCCAACGCATCGGTTGCCACATCGACGGCCCCTGTTTCATCGGCGATGGCCCGCGCCCGCGCAACCGAGGCGTCACACACCACCTGCACCGTCGTACCGGGCAGATCATTGGCAAAAATCCGGGCATGATCCGCCCCCATGATCGCCGCGCCGATGATGGCTATTGTGATCGTCACGCTGATGTCGTCGATGGTGATTGGGTGTGGGCGGGTTTGTTCCGGGCCAGATCATCTCCCGGCGAACGGGATGATCCAACTATTCCATTGACAAAACTACTGGCAGACGCATTTCATGGTTATGATGTATTTTACGTCAATTCTTTCATTACCACTGCACCACCCGATGAAAGATTATGTCAGGAAAAACCATGGCCCGCCGCGCAACCATTGCTGATCTGGCCCAGGCGTCTGGAGTGTCGATCTCGACGATTGACCGGATTCTGAACGGGCGTCATCCGGTGCGCAAAGCCACGGGCGACAAAGTGTTGGCCACGGCCGAGGCGATTGGTTTTTATGCCACCCCTGCCCTGCGCACCCGGCTGGGTGTGGGTCAGCCCGTGGTCCGGCTGGGCTATTTGCTGCAGCAGTCTGATCGGCCGTTTTACCGGATGCTGGCCCGCGCGTTAGAGCAGGCGGCGCGCGAGGCGGGGGCCGGGGTTGCGATTGTGGTCGAACATATGGATGACATTTCCCCCGAAGCCGTAGCCGCCCGTGTCTTGGACATGGGCAACCGTGTTGATGCGCTGGCGGTGATCTCGGCGGAACATCCGCGCGTGACACAGGCAATTGAAACTCTGGCAGACCGCGATGTCACGGTGTTTGGCCTGATTTCGGGGCTGACGGCGGCCTGTGGCACGGGCTATGTCGGCCTCGACAATTGGAAAGTAGGCCGCACTGCGGGTTGGGCAGTGGCGGGCCTGTGCAAAACCCCCGGCAAAGTTGGCATTCTGGTCGGCAATCACCGCTATCGCTGTCAGGAAATGAACGAAACCGGGTTTCGCGGATATCTGCGCGAACATGCGCCCGACTTCACCCTGCTGGAACCAATTTCAACCTTTGAAGACCGACGGGTGGCCCGCGAGGTGACCGAAGATCTGCTGGCGCGCGAGCCCGATCTTGCCGCGCTCTATATCTCGGGCGGGGGGATCACCGGAGCGATGGATGCGATTGCGGCCTCGGGGCGGGTCGGCAGCCTGATCGTGATCGGGCATGAATTGATGGACCCCACGCGCGCGGCGTTGATCGACGGAGTGTTAACAATGGTGATCGCCCATCCCGTGGCGCGGCTGGCGCAGGAAGCGATTTCGGCGATGTCCGAGGCCGCCAAGGGCACACCGCCCGGCCAGCACCTGATCGGCTTTGATATCGTCACCGCCGAAAATATCTAAAGTGTGTTGGTTTCAAGGGGATTTGTCCCATTGAAAGCAACACGCAACAGTCCCGGTGCCGGTTTGTCCTGGGGTGCAGGCCGATGTTTTGTCTGCGGGGGATCATCAGCGAGGACTGCGGCGTGGCAACCGGCGCGAGACATCCAAAGAAGTTGGTTTATTGAGGGACTTACCCAAGAAGTATCGTCATTTTGGCCGCACCGGCTGGCAGGTCAGCGCAATTGCTTTTGGCGCGTGGCAATTGGGCGGCAACTGGGGTGCGGTGGATAATGCCGCCTCGATCCGCACCTTGCATCATGCCTTTGAACGTGGCGTGAATTTTGTCGATACCGCCTATATCTACGGCAATGGCCATTCCGAAACGGTCATCGGCGGCGCGTTGAAACGCTGGCAGGGGCACAAAATCTATGTGGCAACCAAGGCGCAACCCGTCGAATGGCCCGCCCCGGATGATGACGCTCCACAGATGCGCGGGCGGTATCCGGCGTGGTATTTGCGCAAAATGGTCGATGCGGCGTTGCTGCGGTTGCAACTGGACCGGATTGATCTGTTTCAGCTGCATTCATGGATGACGGCGGGCATTCATGAACTGGATTGGCTGGAAACCCTGAACGCGCTGCGGTTGGAAGGCAAGATTGACCAGATCGGCGTCTCGATCCGCGATTATCGCCCCCAAGACGGTGTGGATTTGGCGCGGTTGGGGCTGGTGGCCAGCCAACAGGTGGTGCTGAACCTGTTTGAACAGCGCCCGGCGGGGGATTTGTTTCAGGCGGGCGCGGGAACGCAGGGGTTTATCGCGCGGGTGCCGCTGGATTCCGGGTCGTTGGTGGGGCATTGGGATGATGATACTTATGCCAGCTTTCCCGCAGGATCAGTGCCCGCACAGCTGTTTCGCGGCGATCGCTTTGCCGAAACCCTGGCGCGGTTGCGCGCGCTGAAAGCGCTGTGCGCGCCGTATTACCCGACACTGGCCGAGGCCGCGATGCGCTATGTGCTGTCTTGCCCGGAACTGTCTTGCGTTATTCCGGGCATGTTGAACCCGGATCAGGTCGATATGAATGTGGCCTATAGTGATGGTGCGGCCTTTCCCGATGATCTGAAAACCGCCCTTGCCGCCCATGTCTGGCCGCGCAACTTTTATAAATAAGGGGCCCATAATGCGCCAACTTGAATTGCTACGCCCCGGACAGATTGCACAGGCAATGGCCATTTGCCCACGCATCTGGCTGCCGTTGGGCACGATTGAATATCACAGCCACCATTTGCCGGTGGGTTTGGACGGATTGCAGGCGCATGGGCTGTGTCTGGATGCCGCCGAAATTGCAGGCGGGCTGGTATATCCGCCGTTGTGGTGGGGCACGGGCGGCGGCCATGGCAATTATCCGTGGACGGTGATGATGCCAGAGGCAGCCGAGATTGCGGCGATCCTGACTTTTACTCTGCGGCGACTGGAAACATTGGGCGTGCGACAGGTCGTGCTGTTCACCGGACATTTTGCCAATGAACAATTGGCGATGATCGCCCGGATTGCGGCGGATTGGACGGCAGGCGGTGGGCCGATGGTGGTGCTTGCGCGGGGGGTGAATGGCAACGCCGGTGCGTTTCTTCCGCCCGATCACGCGGGGCAGTTTGAAACCACGCTTTTGGCCGGGTTTCACGCCGAAACCGTGGATATCCAACTGTTGCCAACGGCCCGCCCCGGCGAGACAGGCGAGGATCCCTACGGCGCGCAACGTCATGATCCTGCGCATAGTCTGCACGGTATTTTCGGCCCCGACCCGCGCGCGTTTCGTCCTGATCAAGCCATACCTTTGCGGCGTGAAATGGCGAACTGGCTTGCCACCAGCGTGTTGGGCTTGGGTAAACTTCTGCCCTGACCAAACCAAGGATGAAAGATTCTCTCAATTCTTCCAAAGCAAATTTTGCAGGATTTGAAAGATAATAGGTCAGTCAATATGAAATGAATATACCAAACGCTTCGCCAGCGGTATGAAAATTCCAATCGCTGTAAACGGTCCGTGCCCTCATCAACGGGGGACACACAGGGGCCGTGGGCGATGGACGACACCAAACTTGGCAAGCGCAACAAACGGGGCGATTACACGCCCAATGCGCAGATCGAGCCTGCGCCGGTCTTTGTCTGGCCGCCGCGCCCGCTCAAATTTCTAAGCTGGCTGCCGCATTATTTCTTGCCGTGGAATGCGGTGTTCATGGCGCTTGGGCTGATCGTCTGGGCGTTCCTTACTCCTTCGAAAGAAACCCTGCTAACGCTGGATTGGCACTGGATCGCGTTCATCTTGCTGCGCAACGCGGTGCTGGTTCTGGCGATTTACGGCGCGTTGGAAGTGCGCCTGTATATCCTGCGCTCTCAAGGGGGGCGGTTCAAGTTTAATGGGACATTTCCGGCGGATAAAGCGTCCGACGTGTTCATGTACAAAAGCCAGAATATCGACAACATCATCCGCTGTTTTGGCACCGGCGTGCCGATCTGGACGGCCTATGAGGTGGGCATGCTTTACGCATGGGCGCATGGCTGGGGGGCTTGGTCGGTGTTTGGCGATCATCCGGAGGCGCTGATCGCACTTGGCCTGCTGATCCCGGCGTTCCACGAGGCGCATTTCTATGTGATCCACCGCCTGATCCACACGCCGTTTTTGTATAAATGGGTGCATTCGGTGCACCACAATTCGGTGAACCCCAACCCGTGGTCATCGCTGTCGATGCACCCTGTCGAACATCTGCTGTATTTCTCGGATGTGCTGATCCATCTGGTGTTGCCGTCGCATCCCCTGCTGATGCTGTATCATCTGCAAGTCACCGGCACCGGGGCCGTGGTGGGCCATATCGGGTTCGACAAGATCGAGGCGGGCGGCACCGCATTCGACAGCCACGCCTACGCCCATCACCTGCATCACAAGTATTTCGAGGTGAATACCGTTCCGGGCGCGCAGAACCTTGAAGATCGCTGCAAAGGTGTGTCGGATGGGATCGTCAAAGAGGGCGGCGCATCGGTGCAACTGCCACTGCCAGCATCGGCGTTCGGCGATCCAACGGCTGTGGCCGAGGCGATCAAGGCCACGTTGCTGAAAGATCCGTCGATCAATGGTGTGGTCACGATTTCCGCAGGCGATGCCAACTCGGCAGCCATCGGGATTGAGCAGGCTGGCGTGACGGGCAAGGTTGCGCTGGCGTCGTTTGATATGGACGGTGCAGGGCTGGACCGGATCAAGGCAGGCACGCAATTGTTCGCGGTGGATCAGCAGCCTTGGCTGCAGGGCTTCCTCGCGGTGTCGATGGCTGACGCCTATGTCACCTTCGGCACGGCGACTGCCTCGTCGCCTGTCCTGACCGGGCCGGGCATTGCGGATGCAGCCAACGTTGATGCAACCATTTCGGGCGCTGCGGCTGGTTTCCGCTAAGCAAAAGTCTTCGCAAGTCCGGTACAAGGCAGCTTGGCTGGGCTGGACACCATCGTGCAGCGCCGTGATGCTGATGCGTCGCGGCGGCGCATTTGATAAAGTAGAATTCATTTCGGGAACGCCAGCATGACCAGCCAGACCAGCCGCTTTTCATTGGGCCATCTGTTGCGCAGGCCCGAAACCGGATCGTTCCTTGGACTTGTGGCGGTCTTTTTGTTTTTCGCAGCTTTCGGCGGCGCGAACTTTGTCTCGTTGACCGGGGCCGCCAGTTGGCTGAACGTCGCGGCCTCGCTGGGCATCATCGCCATTCCCATCGGCCTTTTGATGATCGCGGGGGAATTGGACATCTCTATCGGCTCGATGATCCCGGCGTCGTCGACGACCATCGCGATCACCTCGGGACATTACGGCGGGCCGGTCTGGATGGGCATTCTGGCGGCGCTGGCGCTGGGGGCACTGGTCGGGTTTATCAACGGAGTGCTGGTGATCCGAACGGCGGTGCCGTCCTTTATCGTGACCCTTGGCACGTTGTTTCCGGTGGCGGGGCTAACGCTTGGTCTGTCGGCTTTGCTGACCGGCACCACCAGCGTGGCCATCAAGGCGGGGCCAGAGGCGAAGTGGCTGCTGGGGCGGTTCATCGGCGGCATCTATCAGGTGACGATTTTCTGGTGGATCGCCGCTGCGCTGATCTTCGGCTTCATCCTGCACTATACCCGCTATGGCAACTGGATCTTCGCGATGGGCGGCGACAAGGTTTCCGCCCGCAATGCAGGCATCCCCACCGAACGGCTGACAATCCTGCTGTTCATGTGCAGCGGTGTCAGTGCGGCGTTCGTCGGCCTGTCGCAAGCCGTCTTGTATAACTCTGCCCAGGTGTCGGCGGGCCAATCCTAGATCTTCAACGCGATCATTTCGGTGGTGGTGGGCGGCGTGCTGTTGACGGGCGGTTATGGATCAGTTGTCGGGATTTTTCTGGGCACGCTGACCTTTGCCATTGTCAACCAAGGCATCTATTACACCCCGTTTGACAGCAACTGGGCCAGCCTGATCATCGGGGTGTTGTTGCTGCTGGCAGTGTTGATGAACAACACCTTCCGCAAGATGGTGCTAAGCTATTCGGCAAAAGGAAAGGCCACAAAATGAACGCTCCTTTGCTGACCATGCGGTCTGTCAACAAATCTTTCGGGCCTATTGACGTGCTGCACGACATATCTTTGGATGTATACGCAGGCGAGGTTCTGTGCCTGCTGGGCGACAACGGTGCCGGCAAATCAACGCTGATCCGGCTGTTGTCGGGCGTCTACAAGCCGTCCTCCGGCACGGTTGAAATGGCGGACAAAACCGTCAATTTCGCCTGCCCGCATGAAGCCAGCAACCACGGCATCGCCACCGTCCACCAATTCGGCGGCACATTTCCGTTGATGAGCATTGGCCGGTCGTTCTTTGGGGGCTAGGAACCCACCAAAGGCTGGGGACCGTTCAAAACCTTTGACCGCAAACGCGCCAACGACATTGCGGTGCGCGCCGTGCAAGACCTTGGCATCACCCGGATTGATGATGGCGACCGACTGGTTGGCGGGTTGTCGGGCGGCGAACGGCAGGCCTTGGCAATTGCCCGCGCGGTTCACTTTGGCGCATCGGTTTTTATCCTTGATGAACCCACCGCGGCGTTGGGGGTGAAAGAGGCGGCCCATGTGTTGCGCATTGTGCTGCAAGCCCGCCAGAAGGGCATCGCCGTGATCTTTATCACCCATAACGTCATCCATGCCCTGACAGTGGGCGATCATTTTTCGGTGCTGATCAAAGGCGCCAAAGCGGCCGATTTCTGCACAGGCGAGAAAAGCCGCGAAGAGATCACCGATCTTATGGCGGGTGGCGAGCTGATGGCGGGACTCGAGGCCGAAGTCGCGGCCTTTCAGACGACGCAGAACGGCTATGATCCGGTTGGTTTGCCGCAGTGATCTGCGACACCCCCTATAATTTGGCTGAAATTGAGTTTTGCCTTGGTCCAAACACCTTACCGGAAAGGCCCCAATGGCCAGGGCCATTGGGGCAAGGGGGTGTGAAACCCCCTGCTGTGTCGAGGCAGCCGATCAGCCTGTCCTCGCCCCGCACAGGGTCCTGTGACAGCGTCAGCGGGTTGCGACGGCTGTGTCTGATGCTTTGGAAACGCTAAGATATCCGACAATCGCCACGATAGAGGCCAGAAACAGCCCGCTTGTCACGATGGTGCCCAGCCCCATGCCGCCATAGTCTGCCGGTTGCGATAACAAATCGCCAAACGACGCGCCCAAAGGCCGGGTCAGGATATAGGCCAGCCAGAACCCAAGGATCGGATCAAGGCCAAGGGCGTAATAGCCAAAAGCCAGCGACGCGATGATCATGCCAAACAAGATACCCGTCGCCAGATAACCCAACCCGAAATGCTCGGCCACCAAATCCCCCGCCGCCGTTCCCAAAGCAAAGGTGAACAGGATCGCCAACCAGTAGTAACCCTCACGTTTTGTGGTGAAAATCGAATGGATCGACAGCGTTTTCTCAGACCGATACCACAGCGCAAACGTGACAAGCAGCGCCAGCGAAAAGCCGATTGTCGTGGTGATCAGCGACACGCCAAAGTTATCCACCAGATTGTCGGTCACCAGCGTGCCGACAATGCTGATCAGCACCACCGCCAGCCAATAGCTCCACGGCACGTAACGCTTTTGTGCGAATTGCAGGCCAAGCGCCACAACCAGCACCGCAGCCATGATGATCGAGGTTGCGGTCAGCCCCAGCCCCATGTTCACCGCCAGATAATCGGCTGCGGTTTCACCCATGGTCACCGCCATCAGCTTGATGAACCAAAACGCGGCAGTCACTTCGGGGACACGGTTTTGCGGGAGTTGGGCGGTTGCCCCTGAATTGGTTGGCATGTTTTTTTCCTGATATAACGGCACAATTCTGGCCGGAGATTTACTTGCTAAGCAGCGCCAAGGCCTGCGCCGAATACCCATCCGCCCGCGTGTCATCATCGGCATTGCACCGCTCTAACGCCTTGGTTTGGAAATCGACGGCACTGATCTTATCGGCATCGGACGCTGTTGTGGTTGTCAATGTTGCCGCCAGCGTGGCCAGCATATCTTCGCATGGCAAAGGCCGACCGTTTTCATCCGTAACGGTGATGCCGCCAATGGCTGTGGCGGCAACTGTTGCAGCGGCGGCCCCGTCGGGACCAACCGCGGGGTTGTCCAGTTCCATCATCAGAGTGGCCAATGTCGCAGTGACATCACCTGCCACCGGGACATCAGCGCGTAGTGCACTCAGCGCGCCATCTGCCGCATCATCGACATTTCCCCACGACGCTTTGCTCAAGGGCCGCATCGCGGTGGCGGCGTCATCCCATGCCGTTTCAAAGTCGGTGATCCGGGTTTCGGCGGCCACAAAATCACCCGTTGCGGCAATGGTCTGGACATCGGTGATGATGGTTTTGAACGATGACAGATCGCCCAAACTAGCGGTCTGCACCGTGGCGCTGGCCGTATAAAGGTTAAAGCCGGTAAATCCGGCCACGGGCACGGCGATCAACGCCGTTGCAAGTAAAAGCTGTTTCATGTTGGTCCACTTGAGGTAGGTCCGGACGGGATGATCCCGCCTGTCTGAACAGCTGATAGACGGGGGGCAATACCGTGATCTGTCGTCAGGCTTACAGATTTGTAAGTTTGCTGCGATACTGCAGCCAACGCCTGTCGCCAGATACCATATTGCCTTGCCACAAGGCCGCCCCGCCGTCCGATGAAAGCCCGCCATGCGCATTCTGATGATCGAAGATGATCTCTCTGTATCGGCCTATGCCGCGCGTGGGTTGACCGAAGCGGGGCATATCTGTGATGTGCTGGCCGAAGGCACCGATGGATTGTTTCAGGCCACCCGCGAAAGCTATGACGTGCTGGTGGTGGACCGCATGCTGCCGGGGCTGGACGGGCTGTCACTGGTGCGGGCATTGCGCGCGGCAGGCATCAAAACACCGGTGCTGTTTTTGACCGCAATGGGCGGCATAGATGACCGCGTTGCAGGGCTGGAGGCCGGGGCGGATGACTATCTGACCAAGCCTTTCGCCTTTGCCGAACTGATGGCGCGGATCAACGCGCTGGCCCGCCGCCCCCCCGTGCAAGAGGTAAAAACCGTGCTGCGCGTCGCCGATCTGGAGCTGGATATGATGCGCCGCCAAGCCCGCCGCGCAGGCCAGACGATTGATCTTTTGCCAAAGGAATTCACCCTGCTGGATGTGCTGATGCGCAACGAAGGCCGG
>JAYUHO010000225.1:0-1650 GCA_043766915.1 Cypionkella sp. | reverse complement strand
CAAGCCAGTGCATTTCCATGAGGAATGTGAGTGGCGTCTTCTTCGCTACCGCCACAAGGTGGCATTGCCAGACATTGAGTATTTTGCTGATGATCATTCGGTTCGACCGTTCATCACATCCCCCATTGCTGACTCAGCCAGGGAAGCAATTCAAGAGGTGATACTTGGCCCTAAGAATCGGACAAATTTAGAATGGATGCGGGCATTTCTTGCGTCTGTCGGGCTGCCACATGTTCGGGTGAGGCGCTCTTCAATCGAAAGCTACAGATGATTGCTTGGTAGACGAAGCAACGCCAAGCTGCAAACGGCAGCAACGTCTCGCATATTCGCCACTCTATACTTTAACTCAAAGTCAAAGCAATTCGCGAAAGATCATGTCCCCCCGCGGAGCGGCCAACCCCTCCCCCAACCCTACCCCGCCAAAACCACCGCCACCTGCGCCACAAAATCCTCGCCGCGCCGTTCAAAGTTCGGGTATTGATCAAACGACGCAGCAGCCGGGGCCAGCAGAACCACGTCGCCCGGTTCCGCCTCTGCCGCAGCACTTGCAACCGCCCGCGCCATGGTTTCGCAAATCTCATAGGGTGTATCGCCCAACTCCAGCGCGAAATCCCGCGCCGAATGGCCGATGAGATAGGCCTTGGCCACCGATCCCAGATGCGGCACCAGCCCGGCAATCCCGCCGTCTTTGCCCATGCCACCCGCGATCCAGCGGATACGGGCAAACGCCTGCAACGCTTTGGCAGCACTGTCCACATTGGTGGCTTTGCTATCGTTGACAAACCGCACGCCGGCCCGTTCGCCCACCAACTGACTGCGATGCGGCAGGCCCGCGAATGTGCCGAACGCGGTTTCGATCAGCTTTGGCCCGATCCCCAGACTGCGGCACACCGCATAGGCCGCGCAGGCGTTTTGATGGTTATGCGCGCCGGGCAGGCCCGCAATCTCGCGCAGATCCATCGAGGCCACCTGTTTGCCGCGGCGCCATTCGGCCAGAAACCCTTTGCGGGCAAAGACAGACCAGCCGAACCCTTCCAGTTTTTGGCCCGACGATATCCGGATCACCCGGTCATCTTGCGACCCTTCCGACAATTGGTTGGCCAGAAACTGGCCCTCCACCTCATCCACCCCCACCACGGCGCGGTCGGGGCCGCCTTCGGCAAACAGCCGCCGTTTGGCCGCGAAATAACCGCCCATCCCGGCGTGACGATCCAGATGATCCGGGGATAGATTGGTGAAGACCGCCACATCGGGGGTCAGGCTGCGGGCCAGATCGGTTTGATAACTCGACAGCTCCAGCACCACCACTTCGCCGTCTTCGGCCGGATCAATATCCAGCACCCCGCGCCCGATGTTGCCCGCCATCTGGGTGTGCCGCCCGGCGACATCGAGGATATGATGGATCAGCGCGGTGGTGGTCGATTTGCCGTTCGATCCGGTCACGCAAACCACGCGGGGGGTGGTGTCGAAATCATCCCAGTCGGGCGTGGCATAGTTGCGGAAGAAGAGGCCGATATCGTTGTCGACGGGGATTCCGGCCAGCAGGGCTGCCGCGATGACTTTGTGGGGGGCGGGGTATAGATGCGGGATACCGGGCGAGACGATCAGAACGGCGACGCCGTCAAGGGCACCTGATCGGGCGAGGTCAGT
>JAYUHO010000224.1:0-4576 GCA_043766915.1 Cypionkella sp. | reverse complement strand
GTTCGGTCCAAGCCATTGTGATCTCCGTTCAGTGTCACAACCGAACAGAATCACAAAGGACTGAATTCACTCAACTAGTTTCGGATCAGACACTAAGACACATCCGTATAATTGACCGACTTTTTATCCGCGTCCGGCCCGGTCTTGGCGCGTCTGACCACCAGTTTGTTCAGCGCGTTCACATAGGCCTTGACCGATGCCACCACCGTATCGGTATCGGCCGACTGGCCGGTAACAATGCGGCCATCTTCTTCCATCCGCACCGAAACCGTGGCTTGGGCGTCGGTGCCTTCGGTGACAGCGCTGACCTGATAAAGCTGCAACCGCGCCGAATGCGGATACAGCATCTTAACCGCGTTAAAGCTGGCATCCACCGGGCCATCGCCCGTGGCGTCAATGCTGTGATCAACCCCGGCGATTGTCAGTGTCAGATCAGCCTCTTGCGGGCCTTCGGTGCCACAAACCACGCGCAGGCGTTTGACCTGAATATGGTCATTCTCGGTCAGTGTCGCCTCATCGGCCACCAAAGCGATCAGATCGTCGTCATAGACCTCTTTCTTACGATCCGCCAAAGCCTTGAACCGCACGAACACGTCGTTCAGCTGATTGTCGGCCAGCTCATAGCCCAATTCGCGCAGCTTGGACCGCAACGCGGCGCGGCCCGAATGTTTGCCCATCGTAAGGTTTTTCTGGTGCAATCCGATGTCTTCGGGACGCATGATTTCAAAGGTTTCGACGTTTTTCAAAACCCCGTCCTGATGGATGCCGGATTCGTGCAGGAAGGCGTTCTTGCCCACAATCGCTTTGTTGAACTGTACCGCAAACCCCGAAACCGTGGCCACCCGCCGCGACAGGTTCATGATTTTGGTGGTATCGATCCGGGTTTGAAACGGCATGATATCGTTGCGCACGCGCAGGGCCATCACGACCTCTTCCAGTGCCGTATTGCCGGCCCGTTCGCCCAAACCATTGATCGTGCATTCCACCTGCCGCGCGCCCGCCTCAACCGCTGCCAGTGAATTGGCCGTCGCCATGCCCAGATCATTGTGGCAATGGGTGGCAAAGATGATGCTATCCGCGCCCGGCACGCGGTCCAGCAGCATGCGGATCAGCGCCGCAGATTCGCGCGGCGCGGTATAGCCCACCGTATCGGGAATGTTGATCGTGGTGGCTCCCGCCCTGATCGCAATTTCCACCACCCGGCACAGGTAATCATGTTCAGTGCGCGTCGCATCCATCGGCGACCATTGCACATTGTCGCACAGATTGCGGGCATGGGTGACGGTGTCATGGATGCGTTCGGCCATCTGATCCATATCCAGATTGGGAATGGCGCGGTGCAGGGGTGAGGTGCCGATAAAGGTGTGAATGCGCGGGCTGCGGGCGTGGCGCACCGCCTCCCAGCAGCGATCAATGTCTTTGAAACTGGCCCGCGCCAGCCCGCAGATCGTCGAAGTCTTGGCGGCTTTGGCGATTTCCGAAACGGCAGCAAAGTCACCTTCGGACGCTATCGGAAACCCCGCCTCGATCACATCGACGCCCATTTCATCCAGCAGCACGGCGATTTCCAGCTTTTCATCATGCGTCATCGTCGCACCGGGCGATTGTTCGCCATCGCGCAGCGTCGTGTCAAATATGATCACGCGCGGTTGGGTCGCTTTGTCAGTCATGGCAATTTTCCTATCGTTCTTAGCGTGTTGCGTGGGGGGTGCGGATCACTTCCGAGCGGTCGCACCCAAAGGCACGCTCAGAAGCGGCTAAGAAGAAGAAGCCCAAGGGCCAGCGGTGCGCAGGGCGCAGGGCGGGCAGTGGATATGATCGGGGCGCGGGTCATGGGGCGAATTATACAAAGGAAATTCCCAAAGAAAAGGGGGCAGTTACAAAAAAGCCGCCTCGGGTGGCATCGAACCACCGCTTGGCGGCGCTGGCGCAAGTGGCGGCGCGGGCTGCCAATGTTTTGCAATGATTTCGCCAGCCCTCTGGCTGTGGCGGCTTTGCAGGCTAGTTATCCCCGAAATGGCGGGAGAATACGTATGCGCGCATTGGTGATCGGGGCTTCGGGCGGAATTGGCGCGGCGCTGGTGCAGGCATTGGCGTTGCGCGGTGAGGTGGTGGGTCTGTCGCGCTCAGTCGATGGTTTGGACCTAGCGGACGAAGACTCGATATCGCGGGTCATGGGAATGTTGGAGGGCAGCTTCGATCTGATCATCGTCGCCAGCGGGGCCCTGGAGATCAACGGCAACCGGCCGGAAAAATCGTTGCGTGCTTTGGATGCGGTTGCAATGGCGCAGCAGTTTGCGGTGAATGCCATTGGTCCTGCTTTGGTGTTGAAACACGCGCTGCGTTTGATGCCCCGCGACCGCCCGTCGCGGTTTGCAGCCCTGTCCGCGCGCGTGGGGTCTATCGGCGACAACGCCTTGGGCGGGTGGTATTCTTACCGGGCGGCCAAAGCGGCACTGAACCAGCTGATCCATACAGCGGCTATAGAAGTGGCGCGCAGCCATCCCTTGGCGGTGGTTTCAGTTCTGCACCCCGGCACAGTTGCGACAGGCTTTACCAAAGACTATGTCGCCAACCGGGTCACCGTCACGCCCGATCAGGCCGCTACCAATCTGATTGCAGTGCTTGACGGGCTGACCCGCGCCGATACAGGTGGATTTTTCGACGCCAAAGACGCACGTATCGCATGGTAACGCCGCGCCTGATCCTGATCCTGGGCGATCAACTGTCGCCCGATATGGCTGCCCTGCGCGCCGCTGATATTACCCGCGATTACGTGGTGATGGCCGAAGTCATGGCCGAGGGCACATCGGTGCCACATCATCCGCAAAAGATTGCGCTAATCCTGACAGCGATGCGCAAATTTGCTGCCCATTTGCGCATCGCAGGCTGGCGGGTGCTCTATTCAGATCTGGATGATCCGCAAAACAGCCAGACGATCAGCGGCGAATTGCTGCGCCGCGCGGTCGAAACCGGGGCGCAGTCAGTGTTGGCCACCCAATGCGGGGAATGGCGGCTGCGCGCAGCGTTAGCTGATCTGCCATTGCCAGTGACCCAGCTGCCCGATGATCGGTTTATCTGTTCTGAGGGCGAATTTGGTCAATGGGCCGAAGGGCGCAAACAGCTGCGGATGGAATACTTCTACCGCGATATGCGGCGTAAAACCAACTTGATGATTGACGGCGATAAACCCGCCGGCGGGCAGTGGAACTTTGACAAAGACAACCGCAAGCCTGCCAAACCCGACTTGTTTCGCCGCCAGCCGTTGCGCTTTGCCCCGGATGCCGTCACCGAAACCGTGCTTGATCTGGTGCAATCGCGCTTTAGCCATTTTGGCAAATTGCGCCCGTTTGGCTGGGCTACTGATCGTGCGGGCGCGTTGGCGGCGCTTGATCATTTCATCGCTCATGCCTTGCCCAGTTTTGGCGATGAACAAGACGCCATGCTGCGCGGCGATCCTACCCTGTCGCATGCGCTGATCTCGCCCTATCTGAACCTTGGATTGCTGACGCCGATGGAAGTCTGTCTGGCCGCCGAAGCCGCATGGCAGGCGGGCTGCGTCCCCATCAACGCCGCCGAAGGCTTTATCCGCCAGATCATCGGCTGGCGCGAATACATCCGCGGCATCTGGGCGCTGAAAGGCCCGGATTACATCACCCAAAACGCGCTCGACCATCGCGCAGGCCTGCCGCCGCTTTACTGGGGCGCACCCACCAAAATGGCCTGCCTGTCCCATGCCATCGCTCAAACCCGCGATCTGGCCTATGCGCATCATATTCAGCGACTGATGGTGACGGGTAATTTCGCGCTGCTGGCGGGCGTTGAACCTGCGCAGGTGCATCAGTGGTATCAGTCCGTCTATATCGACGCCTTCGAATGGGTCGAGGCCCCCAATACCATCGGGATGAGCCAGTTCGCCGACGGTGGCGTGGTGGCATCGAAACCCTATGTCTCGTCCGGGGCCTACATCGACCGGATGTCGGATTACTGTGGCGCTTGCGCCTATGCGGTAAAGGAAAAGACCGGTGAGAACGCCTGCCCGTTCAATCTGCTCTATTGGCATTTCCTGATCCGCCACCGCGATCGGTTCAAGTCCAACCCCCGGATGGGCCAGATGTACCATACATGGGACAAGATGGCGGCCACCCACCGCGACCGCGTTCTGGCCGAGGCTGATCAGTTTTTAGAACGTTTGCAGGCAGGTGAAAACGTCTAATTCTTTCCCCTAACTGCCTAAAATTTATCTAAAATTCGCGCTTTTTCTGTTCAAAAATATCCCGCGGGGGAGGCCGTAATCGCCCTGGCGATTGCGGCCAGGGGGTGTGAAACCCCCCCGGCCTCCGCTCAGCAAACCATCTTACGGCGTCACGGGTGCAGCCTCATCAGCAGGGGCAGGTGCCACCGGGAACGGCGCGGTCAAAATCCCGCCCTTCCACACCCCTTGCGACACTTCGCCGCCCTTGTAGGTTAATGTGCCTGCGCCGTCCCGTTTGCCGGCCACGAATGTGCCCTCATACACATCGCCCGTGGCATAGGTCGCCACGCCCACGCCCTGAATAGCGCCACCCACCCAATC
>JAYUHO010000223.1:0-29771 GCA_043766915.1 Cypionkella sp. | reverse complement strand
GCCACCTTGCTGGACAAGGGCGGCTTTGATCCAACCGTGATCAATGGCGGTATCATCCACGCCTACGGCTCTAACGCGCGGGCGGGGGAAGGGGAATGGATGGTGGTTGAGGCGGACGAAAGCGATGGCTCGTTCAATCGTCTGCCCGCCACGATAGCGATTGTCACAAACATCGACCCCGAACATATGGAACATTGGGGCACCTTTGATGCGCTGCGCAAAGGGTTCCTCGATTTTGTATCCAATATTCCGTTCTATGGTTTGGCGGTGTGCTGCACCGATCATCCCGAAGTGCAGGCGCTGGTCGGCAAGATCACCGATCGCCGCGTGGTGACATTCGGGTTTAACGCCCAGGCAGACGTGCGCGCGGTCAACCTGACCTATGAAAACGGCATCGCGCATTTTGACGTGGCCCTGCAGGGCGAGGGGCGCGATGTGATGATCGAGGGCTGCACCTTGCCGATGCCCGGCGATCATAACGTGTCAAACGCGTTGTCCGCCATTGCCGTCGCGCGCCATCTGGGGATGAAACGCGCCGAAATCCGTGAGGCTTTGGCGGGGTTTGCGGGCGTCAACCGTCGCTTTACCAAGGTGGCCGAAGTGGGCGGCGTGACGATCATCGACGATTACGGCCACCATCCGGTTGAAATCGCCGCCGTGTTGCGCGCCGCACGGCAAGCCACCAAAGGCCGGGTGATCGCGGTGCATCAGCCGCACCGCTATACCCGCTTGTCCAGCCTGTTTGAAGATTTCTGCACCTGCTTTAATGAGGCCGATGTGGTGGCAATCGCCGAAGTTTATTCCGCAGGTGAAGACCCTATTCCGGGGGCGTCGCGTGATGATCTGGTGGCAGGGCTGATCGCACACGGCCACCGCCATGCTCGTGCCATAATCGACGAGGATGATCTGGCACGATTGGTGCGCGAACAGGCGCGGCCCGGCGATATGGTGGTGTGTTTGGGCGCGGGCACGATCTCGGCTTGGGCCAATGGATTGCCAGCCAAGTTGATGGCGGCTGTGGGATGAGAGCCAAAATTCTTCGAAGAATTTTGCAAATTTTTCCTGAAAAATTTGGGCAACAACGGGGGGAACTGATTTGACAAGTCTGCCGCTGATCTTTGGTGCGCTGTGGATCATCGCCGCCGCCCTTACAGCCATGCTGCCAATGCGCCGCCAGATGCTGCCGGGCTGGACGCTGCTGATCGCCGCACCGATCTTGCTGATCTGGATCGGGGCCACGCACGGCTGGATCTGGGTCGCCTTTGGCATCTTCGCGTTCGCCTCGATGTTCCGCCGCCCGCTGATCTATTTCGCGCGCAAGGCCATGGGCTTGCCGGTGGATGATCCAAGGATATCTCAGAAATGAGCCTGCCGCTGATCCTTGGTCTGGTCTGGCTGGTGGCGGCCAATCTGATCGGCCTGCTGCCGTCGCGCGACCACCACTGGCGCAACGCCTATATCCTGATCGCGGTTGGCGTGCCGATCTTGGGCTGGGTGACGTATGAGAATGGGGCGGTCTGGGGGCTGGTTTTGCTGGTGGCAGCCGGATCAGTGCTGCGCTGGCCCTTGGTATATGCATGGCGGTGGGTGCGGGGGCGGCTGGGGTAGGTCGGGGGCCATCCCCAACAAAACTTGATCCGGCCTCTCTCCGCAAGCATGAGGCCCCGGAGCAAGTCCGGGGCTGCGCCGGATTTTGTGAACGCGCGATCCCCCCCTTGCCCCATCCCCCCCCGCTTGCTACCAAATCCGGATGACCCAACTCCCCACCCCTCGCGGCACGTTAACGCCCAATCGCCCGTTGGCGGACCTGACGTGGCTGCGCGT
Source organism: Cypionkella sp. (assembly GCA_043766915.1). Taxonomy (GTDB): domain Bacteria; phylum Pseudomonadota; class Alphaproteobacteria; order Rhodobacterales; family Rhodobacteraceae; genus JANNAT01. Next base: position 27,947 of record JAYUHO010000223.1, on the reverse strand, counting down.
CGGTGGGCCGGCGGACCAGTTGTTTCAACCGGCTGACGAGGATGATCTGTGCGATTTCCTGCGGGCGCTGCCCATCGAAACCCCCATCTTCCCTATCGGTGTCGGCTCTAACCTGATTGTCCGCGATGGGGGGATTCGTGCCGTGGTGATCCGCTTGGGGCGGGGGTTTAATGCGATTGCCACTGATGGCCACACCGTCACCGCGGGGGCAGCCGCGCTTGATGCGCATGTGGCGCGCAGGGCGGCTGAGGCGGGGTTGGACCTGACGTTTCTGCGCACCATTCCGGGCAGTATCGGCGGGGCGGTGCGGATGAATGCGGGGTGCTATGGGTCTTATGTGGCGGATCATCTGATCTCGGTGCGGCTTGTGCTGCGCGGTGGCGATGTGGTGGAATTGCCCGCCGCCAATCTAGGCTTGGCGTATCGGCAAAGCACTTTGCCCGAAGGGGCCATCATCACCCGTGCCACCTTTCGCGCCGCGCCCGATGATCCGGCGCAGCTTGACGCGCGAATGACCGATCAGATCGCCAGGCGCGATGCGTCGCAGCCGACGAAGGATCGAAGTGCGGGGTCAACTTTTCGCAATCCGGTGGGACATTCCAGCACCGGGCGGGCGGATGACAGCCATGAATTGAAGGCGTGGAAGGTGATTGATGACGCAGGACTGCGCGGGGCAACCTTGGGGGCTGCACAGATGTCGCCGATGCATTCCAACTTTTTGGTCAACACCGGAGGGGCGACTGCCGCCGATCTCGAAGATTTAGGCGAAGAGGTGCGAAAAAAGGTTTTCCAACACAGCGGTATCGCGTTAGAGTGGGAAATCATGCGGGTCGGCACACGGCGCGCGGAAAAATAAATATCACAGGCCAACAAAGGCTTGGATGAGGCAGTGAATGGCAGGCGGCTTATCAAAAGCGGCTTCCAAAGTGGCGGTGTTGATGGGTGGGCGTTCCGCAGAGCGGGAGGTATCGCTTGTCTCGGGGCGCGAATGCGCGGCGGCACTTACGGAGGCGGGGTATCGGGTGATCGAGGTCGATTGCGGCCCGGACCTGTGCGCGCGGCTGATCGAAATTCAACCCGACGTGTGTTTCAACGCCCTGCATGGCCGCTGGGGCGAGGACGGCTGCGTGCAGGGAATGCTGGAGTGGTTGGGTATTCCCTATACGCATTCGGGAGTGTTGGCGTCGGCTTTGGCGATGGATAAGGCGCGCGCGAAAGACGTGTTTGCGGCTGCGGGTCTGCCGATTGTGCAATCGGTTCTGGTGCCGCGCGATTTGGTGGCTGACGGCCACGTTTTGCCGCCGCCCTATGTGGTGAAACCCAATAACGAAGGCAGCTCGGTGGGCGTTTACATCGTGCACCCCGGCAGCAATGCGCCACGTCTGGCCGAGACGATGCCCGATATGGTGATGGTCGAAACCTATGCGCCGGGCCGGGAGATGACGACCACGGTGATGGGGGATCGGGCGCTCTGCGTGACCGACATCATCACCGACGGCTGGTATGATTTTGATGCCAAATACAAAACCGGCGGCTCGCGCCACGTTCTGCCCGCTGCTGTCCCCCCCGAGATCACCGATGCCTGCCTAGATTTCGCCCTGCGCGCGCACCGCGCGCTGGGCTGTCGGGGCGTCAGCCGCACTGATTTTCGCTGGGACGAGGCGCGCGGAATGGCAGGGTTGATCCTGCTGGAAACAAACACCCAGCCCGGCATGACGCCGACATCACTGGCCCCCGAACAGGCGGCGTTTTGTGGGATCAGCTTTCCTGCGTTGTGCGACTGGATGGTAAAGGACGCGTCATGCAATCGGTAAGTCGCCAGCACCCGCCAGCCCGCCGCGATCCGGCCCCGTCGCGCTGGGCCTACCGGATGCAACGGTTGTGGTTAACGCCGGTCTTTCGGGTGGTGTTCCGGGTGGGATTGCCCGTCGCAGTTATCGGCGCTGTTGCGACACTGGTGTTTTATGACGCAGGTCGCCGGGATGCGCTGATGCGATCGGTGGCTGATTTGCGCGCCCAGTTTGAGGCGCGGCCTGAATTTCGGGTCAGCTATCTGTCTATTGATGGGGCATCTCCCGATCTGGCGGATGCCGTGCGCAGCAAGTTGAAACTGACTTTGCCGCAATCGTCGTTTGATCTTGATCTGGATGCGCTGCGGTTGGCGGCCGAAGATCTCGATGCGGTGGCCTCGGCTGAATTGCGCGTGCGTACGGGCGGCGTGTTGCAAGTGCTGCTGACCGAACGCGAACCCGCGCTGATCTGGCGGCAGGGAGATCGGCTGGAATTGCTGGATGCCACGGGTCATCGCGTGGCGGGTTTGGCCGCGCGCGGCGACCGGGCGGATTTGCCGTTGGTTTTGGGCACGGGCGCCAATGTGGCCTCGACCGAAGCGTTGGCGCTGCTAGAGGCCGCGGGCCCGCTGATGCCGCGTTTGCGCGGCTTGGTGCGGATGGGTGAGCGGCGCTGGGACATCGTGCTGGACCGCGATCAGCGCATCCTGTTGCCTGCGACAAACCCGATTGCCGCGCTGGAACGTTTGCTGGCGCTTAATCAGGCTGATGACCTGCTGGCGCGCGATATCCTGTCAATTGATCTTAGAAATGAACAGCGCCCCGCGCTGCGTCTGGCCCCGTTCGCACTGAACGAGGCGCGGCGCGCGGCGGGGCTGATAACGATTACGGAGAATGGCCTATGACCGATCTTTACCAATCCCAACGTGCCATGCGCAACATGCGACGGGCCGCGATGCAGCGGGGGGTGGTGGCGATTTTGGATGTAGGAACATCGAAAATCGCCTGTCTGGTGCTGCGCTTTGACGGGGTCGAGGCGGTGCGCGATGGCGATAGCGTCGGGCCGATGGCGGGGCAATCGAGTTTCAAAGTGATTGGCGCTGCAACCACGCGGTCGCGCGGGGTACGGTTTGGCGAGATTGCCGTGATGAACGAAACCGAACGCGCCATCCGCACGGCGGTGCAGGCCGCGCAGAAAATGGCGAATGTGCGGGTTGATCATGTGATTGCCTGCTTTTCCGGGGCAGAGCCGCGCAGCTATGGCTTGGCAGGTGAATGGGAATTGCAGGATTCGGTGGTAACCGAACAAGATGTTGCCCGCGTGCTGGCCGCCTGCGATGTGCCCGATATTGGCGAGGGGCGCGAGGTTATGCACGCCCAACCGGTGAACTTTGCGCTGGATCATCGTACAGGTCTGGGCGATCCGCGCGGCCAGATCGGCAACCGGTTGGCTTGTGATATGCACTTGCTGTCGGTTGAGGCATCGGTGGTGCAGAACCTTTTGTACTGCATCAAACGCTGCGATCTGGATTTGGCGGGGATTGCGTCTTCGGCCTATGTCTCGGGCATTTCCAGTCTTGTGGAAGACGAACAGGAGTTGGGGGCGGCCTGCATTGATATGGGCGGCGGGGCCACCGGCATTTCGATCTTTATGAAAAAGCACATGATCTATGCCGATTGCGTGCGCATGGGCGGCGATCACGTGACGTCTGATATCTCGAAAGGCTTGCAAGTACCCCTGGCCGTGGCCGAACGTATCAAGACCAAACACGGCGGCGTGCATGCCACCGGAATGGATGACCGCGATATGATCGAGATGGGCGGCGATAGCGGCGACTGGGAAAAAGATCGTCGCCAGATCAGCCGCACCGAACTGATCGGCATCATGCGCCCCCGCGTTGAGGAAGTGCTGGAAGAAGTCCGCGAACGGCTGGACGCGGCGGGGTTTGACAGCCTGCCCAGCCAGCAGATCGTGCTGACCGGCGGGGCCAGCCAGATACCTGGTTTGGATGGACTGGCCAGCCGCATTCTGGGGCAACGCGTTCGTATGGGGCGGCCGTTGCGGGTGCAGGGCTTGCCTCAGGCGGCAACGGGGCCGGCGTTTTCATCGGCCGTTGGCCTTTGCCTGTTTGCTGCACACCCGCAAGATGAGTGGTGGGATTTCGACATTCCCTCCGAACGCTATCCGGCGCGGTCCCTGAAACGGGCGGTGCGTTGGTTCAAAGACAACTGGTAACCGCTATAGGCTGCAATCTGGTCGAAATCCTGCATAAATCTGTCACGTTTCCCCCAGATATTGGGGCATGTTTCGATTTTTTGCGTGACCTTGGGCCAGTCTGTGGATAGAATCGGGGATAAATCGGCGAACCGTGCGTTGGGACAGGCATGGTGCGATCCGAAACGGCAACCGGCGGGGCGCACCGCCTATAATAACAGGCGGACAGCAAATGGCCTTGAATCTGATCATGACCTCGCAGCGCGAAGAGCTGAAGCCGCGTATCACGGTGTTCGGCGTCGGCGGTGCGGGAGGCAATGCGGTCAACAACATGATCGAGAAAAACCTTGAGGGCGTCGAATTTGTCGTCGCCAACACCGACGCGCAGGCGTTGCAGCAATCCAAGGCCACCTCAAAAATCCAGATGGGCCTGAAGGTCACCGAAGGCTTGGGTGCTGGTGCGCGGCCAACGGTGGGGGCTGCGGCGGCAGAAGAAACGATCGAAGAAATCGTTGATCATCTGGCAGGTGCGCATATGTGTTTCATCACCGCAGGCATGGGCGGCGGCACCGGCACGGGTGCGGCCCCGATCATCGCACAAGCTGCGCGTGAATTGGGCGTGCTGACGGTGGGCGTGGTCACCAAGCCGTTTCAGTTTGAAGGCAACAAGCGGATGAAGCAGGCCGAAGACGGCATTGCGGCGCTGCAAAAGGTGGTTGATACCCTGATCATCATCCCGAACCAGAACTTGTTCCGGCTGGCCAACGAACGCACCACCTTTACCGAAGCTTTCGCCATGGCCGACGATGTTTTGTATCAGGGCGTCAAGGGTGTGACCGATCTTATGGTGCGCCCCGGCCTGATCAACCTTGATTTCGCCGATGTCCGCGCCGTGATGGACGAGATGGGCAAGGCGATGATGGGCACGGGTGAGGCGACGGGCGACAACCGCGCCGTGGAAGCGGCTGAGAAAGCCATTGCCAACCCGCTGCTGGATGAAATTTCGCTGCACGGCGCCAAAGGCGTGTTGATCAACATCACCGGCGGCTATGACCTGACGCTGTTTGAATTGGACGAGGCTGCCAATATCATCCGCGAAAAGGTGGATCCTGACGCAAATATCATCGTCGGCTCGACGCTTGATACCTCGATGGAAGGCACCTTGCGGGTGTCGGTTGTGGCCACCGGCATTGATGTCAACCAAAACCGCGCTGAACCTGCGATCACGCGTCGTTCGATGGCAGAGCCGTTGAAGCCGATGGTTCTGGCCCCTGCAGCCCCCGAACCGCGCCGCGAACCCATGGCCGCAACGATGGCCGCTCCGATGCAGCATATGGCCGAACCCACAGCCGATTTGTTCCACGATGATGCGCCCACCTACCATGCGCAGCGCGAACCCGAACAGATGCTGGATGATGATCTGCCGCCTCCGGTTTACCGCGCGCAGCAACCCGCCGCAGCGCCGCGCCCCGCCCCACCTTCGGTTGATGCCGATGCGGCCAGCTTTGTGGCCCCACGTCCGCGCAGCCCCGGCACCCCTTCACCCGAGGCTTTGGCCCGGTTGCAAGCCGCCGTCAGCCGTGCGCCGATGCCCGCCAGCCGACCTGCGGCCCAGCCGCAAGTACAGCGTGCGGCCCCTCCGGTGCAAAAACCCGCCGAAGCACCCCGTCCGCGTTTTGGCATCGGCAGCCTGATCAACCGCATGGCAGGCGGCAATTCCGAACCCGCCCCCGAGCGCGCTCAGATGGGCCGCGCACAGCCGCCCGTCACGTCCTATGATGATGAGCCGGAATTGTCGGCAGATCAGGAACGGATAGAGATTCCCGCCTTTCTGCGCCGTCAGGCCAACTGAGCGATATTTCAACGCATGTGATCAGGCCCGGCATCGCCGGGCTTTTTCATTTTAAGTCAATGGGTTAAGGTGATTTATTTCTGTTACACTCGGTTACAAAGAGTGAGTTGAGATAATGTGAATAGAGTTCTACCTATCCCCCTGCAGACCCAAGCTTTTGGTCTGCTGACCTGATCGTCGGAGAGTGCGTTGCAGAATACACTGAAAACAGCTGCTGTGTTTGCGGGCCGGGGTTTGCACTCTGGCGCGGCTGTTGTGATGACGGTGCGTCCTGCGCCTGCAGATCATGGGATTTGGTTTCACCGCAAGGATGTGGCGACCCATGCCGATGTGCCTGCGCGTTGGGATGCCGTTGTGCCGTCGAAACTGTGTACGCTGGTTGCCAATGCGGCGGGAACATCGGTGTCTACCATTGAACACGTGATGGCCGCGCTGGCGGGCTGTGCGATTAGCAACGCGATTATCGACATTGATGGCCCCGAAGTGCCGATCCTTGACGGGTCTGCTGCCCTGTTTGTTGATGGGTTTCTGACCGCTGGCATCGTAGCCCAGGACGCACCGGTGCGTGCCATTCGGGTGCTGCGCGCGGTAGAAGTGCGCGACGGTGCGGCGTTTGCACGTCTGGAGCCAGCCGATATGCTGGAGATCGACTTTCAGATTGAATTTCCCGAAGCTGCCATCGGGCGGCAGAAGAAATCACTGAACATGTCGAACGGCGCGTTTGTGCGTGAATTGTCCGACAGCCGCACATTTTGCCGCAATGCAGATGTGATCGCCATGCGTGAACGTGGATTGGCGTTGGGCGGCACTTTGGACAACGCCGTGGTGTTTGAAGGCGACCGGGTTCTGTCGCCCGGTGGTTTGCGCCACGCCGATGAACCTGTGCGGCATAAAATGTTAGATGCGTTGGGGGATTTGGCTTTGGCGGGTGCGCCGATCCTTGGCCGGTATACCGGCGTGCGGGCGGGCCATGCGATGACCAACCGTTTGTTGCGAGTGCTTTTTGCCACGCCGGGGGCCTGGACGGTGCAGGATTGCAACGGCTTGGCGGGCAAAAAACTGCCCGGTGTGGGGGTTCATCGCGGTGATCTTCCCGTGTCGGCCTGAAACGATCGTGCAATTGGTGAAAGCCGTTTTGCGCCCCGGATTTTTCTGTGCTACGACATCTCAAAGGCGGCGAACATGGTCCGGGCAACCGGGCCTTTCGCGCGGCAGATGAGGTAGACGGAAGATGGCAGGCGGACAGTCGGTTAAGCAGCTGCGGGCGGGCAAAGCCCTATGCCTTATACTTCTCGTCGCTACTTTGGCCGCGTGCGGTGGTCAGCAAGCCAAAACCGTTCCGTTGGAAAACTATTCCGCCGAAGAGATTTACAAACGCGGCGAAGTGATTCTGGAAAGCCAAGGCAAACCGGAAGACGCTCTGAATTACTTTCAGGAAGTTGAACGCCTGTATCCCTATTCCGAATTTGCCAAACGCGCGCTGATCATGCAGGCCTATACGCTGCACAAATCCAAAGCCTATGAAGAGGCCCGCGCGGCTGCTCAGCGGTTCCTTGATTTCTATCCCGGCGATGAAGACGCGGCCTATGCCAGCTATCTGTTGGCGCTGTCTTATTATGACCAGATTGACGAAGTTGGCCGCGATCAGGGTCTGACCTTTCAGGCGCTGCAGGCGTTGCGCGTGGTGATCGAACAATATCCCGACAGCGAATACGCCAAATCGGCTATACTGAAGTTTGATCTGGCCTTTGATCATCTGGCAGCCAAGGAAATGGAAATTGGCCGCTATTACCTGAAGCGTGGCAATTACACCGCCGCAATCAACCGTTTCCGCGTGGTGGTGCAGGATTTCCAGACCACCACCCACACTGCCGAAGCGTTGCACCGGTTGGTTGAATCCTATCTGGCCCTTGGCCTGACCGATGAGGCGCAAACGGCGGGGGCGATCCTGGGCTATAACTACAAATCCAGCCCGTTCTACGAAGACAGCTTCCGTTTGCTGAAAAATCGTGGGCTTGCCCCCGAGGCCAAAGGCAAATCCTGGCTGGCATCGGCCTATCGGCAGATGATCCGGGGCGAGTGGCTGTGACGCGCAGGACGTTTGGGTCAGGCGATGCTGCGCAGTCTTGATATCCGCGATGTGCTGATCATTGATCGGCTGTCGTTGGAATTCAGCACCGGGTTGAACGTTCTGACCGGCGAGACTGGTGCTGGCAAATCCATCTTGCTGGATGCTTTGGGCTTTGTTCTTGGCTGGCGCGGCCGTGCCGAACTGGTGCGGGCAGGGGCCGCGCAAGGCGAAGTTATTGCCGAATTTGATCTGGCCCCCGGCCATGCCGCCCACGCCGTGTTGGCCGAGGCCGGGATAGAGGCCGACGACAGCCTGATCTTGCGCCGGGTGAACGCCGCTGATGGCCGCAAAACCGCTTGGATCAATGATCGGCGGGTGTCGGGTGAGGTGTTGCGCGATTTGTCTGAGACTTTGGTGGAATTGCACGGCCAGCACGATGATCGTGGACTTTTGAACCCGCGCGGTCATCGGGCGCTGCTGGACACGTTTGCGGGCATTGATCTTGGCCCTGTGCGTGGGGCGTGGCGGGCACGGGCAGCATCGCGAGAGGCTTTGACCGCGGCGCAGGCCACATTAGACCGCGCGCGGGTCGAGGAAGAATTTCTGCGCCATGCCGTGGCTGAATTGGACAAATTGGCCCCAAACCCCGGTGAGGAGGCGCTGTTAGACACCCGCCGCCGCGCGATGCAGGGAGCCGAACGCATTCGTGCCGATGTTCAGCGCGCCGATGCCGCAATTTCGGGCCAGGGCGCCGAGGGCACCTTGCGGGATGCGGTGCGGTGGCTGGAAGGCGCGTCTGACCGCGCCGAGGGGCGGCTGGATAGCGCATTGGCGGCGTTGAACCGGGCCTTGATCGAACTTGGCGATGCGCAATCGGGCGTTGAGGAGTGTCTGCGGCAGTTGGATTTCAACCCGCATGAATTGGAACAGCTGGAAGAGCGCTTGTTTGCCATTCGTGCGCTGGCCCGCAAACATGGCGTTTTACCAGATGATTTGGGCGGCTTTGCCGATCAGTTGCGCGCGCGGCTGGCGGCAATTGATGGTGGGGCCGCGGGGATTGCACGGTTGCAGCGCGAGGTGGCCGAGGCCGAACTGGCCTATGTGCGTGCCGCGTCGGTGCTGACCGCTGTTCGCCACGCGTCTGCCGGGCGGCTGGACGCTGCGATGGCTGCCGAACTGGCCCCGCTGAAAATGGAACGCGCAATTTTCACCACCGATGTTTTGCAGGCCGAGCCGGGGCCGGATGGGGTGGACATGGTGCAGTTTACTGTGGCCACAAATCCCGGCGCACCTGCAGGGGCGCTGAACAAAATAGCCTCTGGTGGGGAATTGTCGCGGTTCTTGCTGGCCTTGAAAGTGTGCCTGACCGGCAATACCCCCGGCTTGACCTTGATTTTCGATGAAATTGATCGCGGGGTTGGCGGGGCCACTGCCGATGCAGTCGGGCGGCGGTTGAAGGCGCTGGCAACCGGAGCGCAGGTTTTGGTTGTCACCCACAGCCCGCAAGTGGCGGCTTTGGGCGGGCATCATTGGCGGGTGGAAAAACGGGTGGAAGGCGCGCAAACCCTTTCCACTGTCACGGCGCTGAACCCCAATGAACGGATCGAGGAAATCGCGCGGATGCTGGCGGGCGATACGATTACCCAAGCCGCACGCGATGCGGCACGGGCGTTGCTGGGGGGGTGATGGGCACATTGCCCTTTCTACACCCAACCCTACTGTCCACCTGATAGGGCGCAAATCTGGCAAGCTAAGGCAGGATGAAAATTGTTGCGAAATGCCCGATGCACAGTAAGGGCAATAAGACCATCTGTGGTGGGCAATCTGCCCATCACACCATCAGACAGCCTTGGCCATGAACGGGGCCAAATCCCCATACCCCGTAAAACGCCGCTCATACGCCAGACCCAGACGCGCAGCGCAATCCATCGCCTTGGCATCCAACACCGGGTCATTGGTTTGCGCCTGATAAATCAGCTTGGTGTAATTGCCGAAATACATATCGCGCAATTGCGGGTGGCGATCCAACCCCATCGGACGCCAGACAAAGGCATCAAACTGCCGCACCAGAAAGTCTGTCAGATAAAAGGCGGTGAATTCGGTATCCAGATGCGTGGCAAACGTCTCATTGCCTTCAAAAAACGAATAACAGTGTGGGCCTTCCAGCATCGAAACGCCCAGTTCTTTACACTTTTCGAACAATTGCCCGCCGGTGCCGCAATCGGCATACAAAACATAGATGCTGTCGTATGCCGCGCGGTGCTCCAAGACGGCCTTTTCAACCGCAGCGGTGATCTTATCTGGGTATAAATGCAGGTTCGCCGGCAGGCATTGTAAATCCAAATGATCCCATGAGTTCAAAGACTTCAGCGCCACAACTTCATGTGCCAGCGCCCCGCATGCAATCAACAAAACCCGGCCTTGGGCGGTCGGTGCCAGCCCGGCTTCGGTCAGAGCAGCATCATTCAGCGTTACCGCCACCGCAATCCCCGGACGGCAAGGCCGCCGACAAGCGCGCCAAGCAATACCCAAGCCACAGGCAGACCAGCGAATTGAAACAACGCGATCGAAGCCCCCGCCGCAACGATCACGCCCGCAATCAGCATCAGAAAAGTTGGTAGCGGCATTGGCATTCCCTCATTTCCAAACGAGCATGTTATACAAATGATAGAAAAAAGCCCCGGAACAAGTCCGGGGCCCGAATTATTCCCGCATCGGTCGGCATTAGGCAGACAGTTGGTTGTGTTTGCGCGCCACGAACTGCTTGGCGGTTTCCACCGCGACAGCCGCATCGCGGCAATAGGCATCGGCCCCGATGGCGCGGCTGAATTCTTCGTTCAAAGGCGCACCGCCGACCAGCACGATGTAATCGTCGCGCATGCCTTTTTCTTTCAGTGTGTCGATGACCACTTTCATGTAGGGCATTGTGGTGGTCAGCAGCGCCGACATGCCAAGGATATCGGGTTGTTCGCGTTCCAGCGCATCCAGATATTTCTCAACCGAATTGTTGATGCCCAGATCAAGCACCTCAAACCCGGCGCCTTCCATCATCATGCCGACAAGGTTCTTGCCGATGTCATGGATATCGCCTTTGACCGTACCGATCACCATCTTGCCCATCCGCGGCGCGCCGGTTTCGGCCAACAGGGGTTTCAGGATGAACATCCCGCCCTTCATCGCGTTGGCGGCCAGCAGAACTTCGGGAACGAACAGGATGCCATCGCGGAAATCGGCCCCAACGATGGTCATGCCCGCCACCAGTGCCTTTGTCAGCGTGTCATAAGGCGTCCAGCCGCGCGCGATCAGGATATGCACTGCGGTTTCAATCTCTTCCTTCATGCCATCATAAAGGTCATCGTGCATTTGCAGCACCAGCTCTTCATCGGACAGGTCGGCGAGGATGATTTCGTCATCGGACATCGTGGCATTCCTTCAATCAATGACATGTTACTGGCCCCAAAGCCCGCGCGGCACTTTTCGAATAGCGACATGCGCCGGATGAAAGCCGACTTCAAGGCGGATTTGGCGAGAAATCGGTTTCAAATGTTCTTGTTGTGTTCTAAATTGGCGCGATGGATACCAAGGAAACCACAATCTTGCCGGGACTGCGGCTGCGTGGGCGCGGGGCATTGGAAAACGTTGCGGGTCGGTTTGAAGCCAGCCAAACCGTGGCGTTCGAAGATGGTTGGGATGCCCCCGAGGAACGGCTGTTGCGCACTGAAGTGCGGCTTGAGGTGCCAAAATCGGCGATCAGTTACAACACATCCCCCGATCTGCCATTTGATAGGTCGATCAACCCTTACCGGGGCTGTGAGCATGGCTGTATTTACTGCTTTGCGCGGCCTTCGCATGCGTTCTTGAACCTGTCACCGGGGTTGGATTTTGAAACCCGGCTGATTGCGCGTCCCGGAATTGGCGCGGTGCTGGATGCCGAACTGCGCGCAAAATCGTATCGGGTCGCAGTGATGGCGATTGGCACCAACACCGATCCCTATCAACCCTGTGACGCCGAACATCGTGTGATGCGCGAGGTGCTGGACGTGTTATGGGCGCACCGCCATCCGGTGGCGATCACCACCAAGGGCAGCCTGATCGAGCGTGATCTGGATATTCTGGCCCCGATGGCGGCGGCGGGACTGTTGCGGGTTGGCATTTCGATGACAAGTCTGGACGCACGGCTGTCGCGGTTGATGGAGCCGCGCGCGCCCGCGCCGTTGCGACGGCTGGCGATGATCCGGCGATTGAGCGATGCGGGCATTCCGGTGCGGGTGATGGTGGCGCCGGTGGTGCCGGGTTTGACGGATCATGAGGTGGAACCAATATTGGCAGCGGCGCGGGATGCGGGCGCTGTTGCCGCCAGTTACATCGCCCTGCGCCTGCCGCGCGAAGTGTCGGGGATGTTTCAGGATTGGCTCGCGCAGCACTTTCCCGACCGCGCCGCCAAGGTGATGGGGCGGGTGCGCGAATTGCACGGCGGGCGCGATTATGACCCCGAATTTGGCAAGCGGATGCGGGGCACCGGGATTTGGGCCGATCTGATGCGGCAACGCTTTGATATTGCCGTGGGGCGGTTGGGATTATCGGTGCGCATGCCGGGGTTGGACTGCAGCCAGTTTGCGCCGCCTTTGCGGGCGGGCGATCAGATGACGTTGTTTTAGAGTGTTTTTCTCTCACTGGGGTTCACTCTGTTGAGATCACCACGCAGCAGTCCAAGTCTCAGTTTGTGTTGGGTCGCGGCCTATTTGAACGGATTGGCTGCAACCCGTTAAAGTGTCCGTCCGGATGCCGACGGAGGCTTTGCGTTCAAACCTGTTGCAAATCACTTCAGCGGAATTTTTGCGGTCAGCACCGTGGCACCGCCCGGCCGTTGCTTTAGAGCGGGTTGCAGCCAATCTGATTCAGATTGGCTGCAACCCAAGACAAACCGAGACTGGGAATGTTGCGAGTTGCTTTCAATGGGGTGAACCCCATTGAAAGCAACTCGCTTTAAGTCCAGTTGACCGCCGAAAACGTCCAGCCGGTGGCGCAAACCAAGCAGTCCAATTCCGCCGCTGATGCGGTCATTTTCTTGGGCAATACGTACCTCACCCGCTCCATCGTCGCTGACGGTTAAGGTGATCACATTATCTGCCATGTCTGCCGAAACGCTTTGGGACGCACCTGCTGCGTGTTTAAAGGAATTTGTCAGCCCTTCCTGAACAAAACGATAGCAGCAGATTTTTAAACCCTGATCGATGATTTCAGGTAGTCCGCTAAGCGAAGTCTCAACGTTTTGGCCAGTGAAAGTTTCATGCCGAGAGATTGCCAATAATAAAACATCTTCCAAAGACAGATCGTAAATTTCAGGCAGGCTTAGGTGCTCATTTTCGCTGCTTTCCGCTGAAGGGGACAGGACGCATTTGTGTGGCAAAAGTCTGCAGCGTCTGGGGCAGTTTAAAATCCATGGCGGTGCAATTCAGCCGCGATGCGCGTTCGGGAGGCGGAATCCCGGGTTGGAAAGGCTGCGAAATAATGGGCTGCGATTGCATCTGCCTTGCGCCGCCGCACCTCTTGCCGCCAGCGGGCGGCTTGATCGTGTTGGCCTGCCAGCCCATTGGCGGCCAAAGCAATCATGGCGATCAGGTAATGCGCGCCGGGGGTGGTCGCGGCCTTGTTGGCCCAGTGGGCCGCAGACTGGTAGTCGCCGGTTTGCATCAGCATCTGCGCCCGGACCCCGTGAATGCCATACAGCAGGGGGTCAAGCGGGCTGAGCTGCAATGCCGTGTCCAGCCCGGTTTCAGTCTGTGCTGCATTGCCCATCAACATCGACGTCAGGGCCGAAGAATAAAACCCCTGCGCATAGTTCGGGTTAAGCGTGATGGCCCTGTCCAGCCATTCCGTCGCTGCATCAAGATCATGGGTCAGCCAGTGAGAGCGGCCCATGGTGAAATTTGTGAACGGGTCCAGCGGGTCAAGATCGAACCCGCGTTCGGCATGGCGCCGTGCGGCACGGGTCGCGGCCCCGACATCAGGGGTCAGGTGCAGGAAGGCGTCAAGAAAACTTGTGAACGACAGGCCTGCATGGGCGCGGGCAAAACGCGGGTCCAGCGCGACAGCCCGTTCGAAATAGGACTTTGCGCGCTGGTTGTCGTCGGCCGCAAAGCGATAAAGATGCTGAAGCCCAAGGTGATAGTTGGCCCAAGGATCCAGTGCCCCGATACCGGCCATCCGCGCGCCCCTAGCCTCATTCAGCGGAATATAAACCTCAAGTGCGGTGACAAGATGTGTGACGATCTGGCTGCGCAGTTCGTCGATGCCATCCAGCGGCGCCACAAGACGATCCCCCCAGATCACTTCGTTGCTGGCACTGTCGGAAAGTTCAAGTGTCACCGCAAGCTTCCGTTCCCGGGCCTCGACAATGCCCGACAGGACATAGCGGGCGCCCAATGCGGTGGCGACAAGTTCAAGGTCCGGGTCAGGCTGCCGAAACCGGAACGACGATCCGCGCGCGATCACCGCCAGCCAGCGGAGACGCGACAGTGCCTGAATGATCTCGTAAGGGATCGCGTCAGCCAGGATCGCAAGTTCCGGTGCCATCGCCAGCGGGTGAAACGGCAGAATGGCGATAGACGGCCTGCCCGTCAGCGGGCTTGTTGACGCCGGGTTGTCCTTGGCGGTGGCGGCCTGCGCTGTTCGGGTTTCCACCGCATCGGCGACGAACCGAAATCCGCGGCCATGAACAGTGCAGATAATCGTTTGACGGTCGCCGTCATCACCAACGGCCCTGCGCGCCGATCGGATGCGGCTGGAAATGCTGGCGTCCGAAACGATCCGCCCGCGCCAGACTTCGTCAACGATCTCGTCCTTCGTCACCATACGGTCGCGGTTGCGGACAAGATGCACGAGAAGCGCAAGCACTTGCGGCTCCAGCCGCACGGGTTCAGCGCTGCGGGTCAGTTCGAACCGGTCGGCATCCAGCCGAAAGTCGCCAAAGGTCCACGCCATGCGGCAGAATACCGCAATTTTGCAGATTTCTGCACGAAATCTTCAGGAATCGGTCAAGCATTTGCCTGCCAAAGGCGTAACCTGAATGAAAAGCGGGGCATCGGGCCACGCTGTTTGGAAAGCGGAGGTCAGGCACATGGACGCGATGACGATTCGGACAACCAAAGGGCGTGGGATGCTTTACGACAGCATTCTCGACACCGTCGGCGACACGCCTGTGGTGCGGATCAACAACCTCGCACCACAAGGGGTCCAGCTATATGTTAAACTGGAGTCCTTCAATCCGGCGGCCTCGGTCAAGGACCGGCTGGCGCTGAACATCATCGAAGCGGCGGAGCGCGCAGGCACCCTGAAGCCGGGCCAGACCGTTGTCGAAGCGACCAGCGGCAACACCGGGATCGGTTTGGCGATGGTCTGCGCGCAAAAGGGCTATCCTCTGGTCGTCACCATGGCCGACAGCTTTTCGGTCGAACGGCGGCGGCTGATGCGGATGCTTGGTGCAAAGGTGGTGCTGACGCCGCGCGCGCAAAAGGGTACCGGCATGTACATGAAGGCCGTAGAACTCGCCCAGAAGCACGGCTGGTTTCTGGCGCGTCAGTTCGAGACATCGGCAAATGCCGATATCCACGAGTCCACCACCGCGCGTGAGATTATCGCCGATTTTAATGGGCATCGGCTGGATTATGTTGTGACGGGTTACGGCACTGGCGGCACGGTGACCGGGCTTGCACGTGTTTTGCGCCGCGAACGGCCAGAGACGCGGATTATCCTGACCGAACCCGCCAACGCCCAGCTTGTGGCCAGCGGCGTGGCCCAGACGCGCAGTGCGGGAGGTGGGCCCGCCGCAAGCCACCCCAGTTTTGAGCCGCATCCCATCCAAGGCTGGACACCGGATTTCATTCCCAATGTTCTTCAGGAGTGCATCGACAACGGCGGCTATGATGAACTGATCCCGGTTGCGGGGGCGGACGGCATCGCCTGGGCGAAAAAGCTGGCGCAACGCGAAGGGATTCTGACCGGCATCTCAGGCGGGGCGACATTTGCTGTGGCGATGGGGGTCGCGGAACGTGCGCAACCGGGCGCAGTGATCCTTGCGATGCTGCCTGATACTGGTGAGCGCTACTTAACGACTCCGCTTTTTGCGGACATTCCTGAAGACATGGACGCAGCCGAGGTGGCGCTGTCGCAGTCGACTCCCGGATTCCAGATGGGATGAAACCACTGAAAGCAGACAACGACGAGGGCACAATATGACGGCGCAGGATACCATTATTGTTGAAGAAACCCTTGATCCCAGCGATTGGGCCGAAGCGCGGGCTTTGGCGCACCGAATGATGGATGACGCCATCGACCATCTGTGCGGGGTGCGTGGCCGACCGGTCTGGCAAGAAATGCCAGCGTCGGTCCGCGCCACTTTCGCCGACCCGCTGCCGCAGACGCCGCTGCCGCTTGCGGAAGTCTACGCCGAAATCACCACCCATCTGATGCCGCATCCAATGGGCAACGTCCATCCACGGTTCTGGATGTGGTACATGGGGGCCGGAAACTTTACCGGCGCCCTGGGGGATTTTCTGGCTGCAATCGACGGCTCGAACCTTGGCGGTGGAAATTCGGCAGCCGGTCTGGTGGATGGGCAGGTCACGGGCTGGATCAGACAAATGATGGGATTCCCGGACGGGTCCAGCGGGACGCTGGTCAACGGCGGATCTATGGCCAACATCATTGGTTTGATGGCTGCGCGCAATGCGATGGCCGGGGTCGATCTGCGGCAGGATGGCGTTGCATCAATGCCGCAGCCCTTGCGGTTCTACGCCTCTGATCAGGTTCATAGCTGTCACCACAAGGCGATGAACTTGCTGGGGTTGGGCAGACAGGCACTTTGCAAGGTGCCGTCGGATGGCGCGTTCCGGCTGGACGTCACTGCGCTGAAAACACTGATCGACGCGGATCGGGCGCTGGGCATCCGTCCGGCATGCGTGATCGCAACGGCTGGCACCACCAACACCGGCTCTATCGACGATCTGTCTGCCGTTGCCGACCTTTGTCGCGCCGAAGGGCTATGGCTGCATGTCGATGGCTGCATCGGTGCGCTGATCGCAATTGCACCGGAAAACCGCCAACTTGTCGCTGGCATCGACCGCGCAGACTCGCTGGCACTTGATCTGCACAAAGGGCTTCACGCGCCGTTTGATGTGGGTTGCGCCCTGCTGCGCGATCGCCGCCAGCACCGCCAGACCTTTGCCGAAGATGCGGAATACCTTCAGAAAATGTCACGCGGGATCGCGGCAGCCGAATATCTGCACGACTACAACCTGGACACAACGCGCGGGTTCCGGGCATTGAAGATCTGGATGATGTTTAAAGAACACGGGGTGGAAAAGTTTGGACGGCTGATCGATCAGGGCATCGCGCAAGCGCAGTATCTGACCGGTCTGATTTCGCGTGAACCGACGCTGGAGCTTATGGCGCCGACCGTCATCGACATTGTGTGCTTTCGCTATAATCCCGGCGGGTTGGAAGAAGAGGCGCTGCGCGATCTGAACATCGAGATCATGCTGCGCCTGCAGGAAACCGGGGCTGCAGCTGTTTCGGACACCACCATTCACGGCCGCCACTGTTTGCGCGCGGCGATCTGCAATCACCGCACTCGGCGATCCGATCTGGACCTGTTGATCACCCAAGTGCTGCTGACAGGCGGGCAGGCTGGAAAGGCAACCGGCAAAGGAAACGAGTTCGCGACGCACAGCGCCTGAAGCGGCTTGATCAAGACGGATACTCGAAGTGGCTGCATAAGCAATTGGACGACGCAACCGTAGCGGTTTTCGGATTAAAGACAAATCCTGCACTTATCAGGAGTTTTTCCGGAACGGCGCGTGATGCCTGTTCAATGTCCGTCAGGGGCCAAGTGGGCGCAAAGGCCCGCCGATTGACCACCACTCAAATACCCCCGCCGACCTTTGCCGGGGAAAAGTCGCGCATCGGGCCCTTCCGGGGAAAACAACTGCGAATTATCTGACCCGAACGGTGGCAAAGACCCCATGCTCTGAACCCCAGCGGAAACAGCCGGTGCGCACAGCATAGTCGCCTTTGTGGCGAAGTTTGACGACCAGATTTTCGACACGACACGGCGATATGCCCGATCTGGCGCCAAGGATCGGGCTGTTGTCGTTCATCCAGCTTGCCTGATCGAAAGCGGCGCCATGGACGACGATGCTGTGCTGGCGCGGCTTGTCGTTGGCACCGATCACGCGAAGCCAAAGCGTGTCTCCGGCCTTCACCTCGGCAATCGGGTCGGGGCAAGGGCTGTCTCCGGCGCGCGCTATCACGCCGTTGTGGACGGGATGGCTGCGATAATTGACGCCTTTCTGGCCGCTGTCTTCCGGGTCGTCGGTCGGATTGACATCGGGCAGGGGAAAGTCCGGATTTCCATTGGCGAAAAAGCGCAAGCCATCCTGCACGAACCAGCAGGTTTCGCGGGCGACGACATCGCCATACGGGTTCCGCAATTCGGCATCAAGCCCGGTCCAACCGTTTGGCGCTTTGGCTTTAGAGCCGGGCCGGAAGGGGGTCACATCCCTTGGCTCGACGATAAGCGCGCCGATCAGACCGTGGTGGCGGTGATTGCGGATGTCGGCCATGTCGTGCAGGTAGCACACCTGTCCGCAACCGTCCTGATACGAAGCCGGAGCAAGTGCCGGGTCGGCAAACCACCAATATTCCCGCCAGTTGCGTTTGTTATGGTGATCGTTGCGAACAATAACGGTCTGCGCTGGCTGGGCCATACCAAGATGGCCGGGCAGATGATCGCCGGGCCTGCGCCGTGGACCGACAGTTGAATCGGGATTAAGACCGACAAAGCTGCCATCATGATTGCGCACGTCATAGGTCAGCAGGCTGGGATGAATCGAAACCCGCGGGCTGATTGTGCGGCGGTCGGGCCCGAAAAGATCATCCAGATGCTCAAGCGGCAGGCGCGCGGGCGAGGGTTCTGGCCCGAATTCGACGCTGGCATCATCGCCCTCTTTATCCTCGATCAGTTCATTGACAAGGATCAGCCGCACCCATTCCCCCGGATGCGCACGCAAAACAAGAGGAGTCGTGGGCGCATTATCTTTCCGCTTGGGCACTTCCCAAAAGTCGGTCTTCTTGGCGGCAATTTCGGCAGACTCTGAATAGGGGATGTCGCGATAGATCAGGCCCCAAGGGTCGGTCAGCATATTCCCGGCGTAGCGATGTTCGTGCCGTTCGGCGACGACGACAAAGGTGCGCGCGCCTTCTTTCTCGCTGAGCGACGGCTGCACGGGTATTGCGCGTTCCTTCAGGTAGGCGCGGGCGCTTTGCGGGCTGCGGGTCAGATCAGGAAGCGGAGCATGTTTTTCAAAATTGGCCGGGATTGGCGGCAGCGCGCGCACCAGCCCCCAGCACCCCAGCCAGATGTCGTCGATGGCACTGAAATGCCAAAGATGATCACCAATGCCATAGGCCGAAGCATCGGTGGGATTGATGTCAAGGGTGAAGGCTTCTGAAATGCCAAGAGATTGCTGATTGACCAGCGTGGCCTTGGGATGTCCCCAATCGCGCCGCCAGCGAAGGCCATGCGCGGTAAAACCGTGTTGTTCTTCGTGCGATCCCTGAACAAGGCGGATGCGCAGGCGTTCGCCGGGATAGGTCTGGATGATCGGTGTATCCGGATCGCCAATGTTGCCGGCGAAATTGGGCCGGCCGCGCCCTGACGAGCTGAACCAACTTGATGGATCGGATCCGCGAAACGACATTGGCGCGCTGCGATAGTTGACGCCCATCGATCCGGGATCGTCATCGCCCGATAACGCGCCGGGGGGATTAAGCGGACGCCCGCCCTGATCAAGCAGGGGCACGAAGTCGGATATGCAAAGACAGGCCTCTCGGTACGGCGGCAGATGGCTGGCGGCAGGCGGCACGATCACGGCCTGGGGATCTCCCCATGCAGTGACGCTTTGGTCATCGGCGCGGTGCCATTGCGACCCATGCGGTTCGGCAATAAGCGCGGACGAAAGCCCGTGCTTTTGCCGGAAATTGGCAAGAAGGTGATCGTGGAAAAAGCAGGGCCCAAATTCTTCATCAACCACCCAGCGATGAAGGCTGACAGTGCGTTGCTGCCCCGGCGCATCGGGGCCGACCGCCTCGCGGCAGCTTGCCCCTGACAGGTAATTCCACCCGGTTGATGACCCGTCTGCAGACAGCACGTCGAACTTCACCAGATGGACATGCAGCCCGCATTCAACCGGCAACTGGCCTGCGTCATATTCATCTGCCGGGAAAGATGGCAGGCTGTTGTGATGCCGCCATTCGACAATATCACCCTGGTTGGCGCGTGGGAAAACGGGTTCGGCATTTTCGCCGGGCTTGAAGTCGAAGACGTCGCGGTGAACCGTCTGGTAGGCACCGCCCGGTCCGGTCGGCTCTTTGATTTCGACCGCCATCAACCGATAGCGATGGGTGCGCGGATCGTGCCAGCCATCGGCATTATACTGGACGTTGTCGGTGCGGACATCGATATCATAGCTGATCTTGCGCGGCGGGGGCAGGCCAGCCTTGGCATTCCACTTCCCGGCAAGGCCATCAAGATCGACGAACAACGCGCCGGGCGTGTCGCCTGACCGGCAGCCCGGTGCCATCGCGTCGATTTCCTTTTGTGTCGCATTGGGCATGCGAACGCGCCGGGCCATCCGTGTCTGGCCCGATAGTGCACTAGCGTCCGCTGCGGGAGGGGATATTCCCCTCTCGCAGGCGGGGGCGGTGTTGCCCCTTGTTGCGCTGCGCGGCATTACCATGACCTTCGGCTCGCATCAGGCGTTGCGCGGCGTTGATCTTGATATACTGCCCGGTGAATGCCTTGGTCTGATTGGCGACAACGCGGCGGGGAAATCGACGCTGTCGAAGGTGATTTCTGGCACCTACATTCCCGATGCCGGAACGATTTCCATCGGCGGCGAAGCAGTCCGCTTTGCCGGGCCGTCCGATGCGCGCGCCCGCCGGATCGAGATGGTGTTTCAGGATCTTAGCCTGTGCGACCATATCGATGTCGTGGGCAATCTGTTTTTGGGGCGTGAACTGACACGTGGGCCGTTTCTGGACCAAAAGCGCATGCTGGCCGAGGCGCGGCGGATGCTCGACGCGCTGGAAATCCGTATCCCCCGGCTGACCGCCAAGGTGGAAAAGCTGTCGGGCGGCCAGCGGCAGGCGATTGCTATCGCGCGGGCGGCCAGTTTCCAGCCGCGCGTGCTGATCATGGACGAGCCGACGTCGGCCCTTGCCGTCGCCGAAGTCGAAGCGGTGCTGGCGCTGATCAACCGGGTGAAGGCCAAGGGCGTCGGCGTCGTGCTGATCACGCACCGTCTGCAAGACCTGTTTCGCGTCTGCGACCGGGTTGCCGTGATGTATGAAGGCACCAAAGTCGCCGAACGCCGGATCGCCGAGACCAACCTTCAGGATCTGGTCGATCTGATCGTCGGAAAAGGAGCCCATTGATGACCGCCTATTCCGAACGCAGCACAGGCGCGCCGCTGGCCGATTTCTTGGCCGAACACGCACAGGTGTTGTCCATCGCGTTGTTTTTCATCGGCTGCATGATCCTGTTCAGCCTGCTGAGCCCGACCTTTCTGACCGCAGGCAACATCCTGAACATCGTGCGACAGGCGGCCCCCGTGCTGATCGTGGCGGTCGCCATGACGCTGGTGATCACCACGGCGGGGATTGACCTGTCGGTCGGGTCAACCGTGGCGCTGGTCAATGCGGTTGCCGCAATCGCGCTGGCTGCGGGAGTGAACTGGATCGTGGTCGTCGCCCTGATGCTGCTGATGGGCGGGGTGATCGGGGCCATTCAGGGCTGGTTTATCGCCTATCAGGGCATCCCCGCTTTCATCGTCACGCTGGCGGGCCTGTCAATCCTGCGCGGCTATGCGCTTTATCTGACCGAGGGCTATTCAATTCCGATCAAAGACGTGCCGGCCTTTTTCTGGCTGGGGCGCGGCACGCTGGCGGGATTTCCGGTGCCTGCGCTGATTTCCGTTCTCGTGGCGATTCTGGGGTTCGTCGTGATGCTGCGCACGCGCTACGGTCGCCGGGTCGTCGCCGTCGGGTCAAACATGGAGGCGGCCCGGCGCGTGGGCATGCCCGCCTTGTGGACCATGGCATCGGTCTATGTTGTGTCTGGCGTCGCCTGCGCAATTGCGGGGCTGCTGATCGCGGCGCGGCTGGGGTCGGGGTCTTCCAACGCGGCCGTAGGGTTCGAATTGCAGGTTGTTGCTGCCGTCGTTCTGGGTGGCACGTCGCTGATGGGTGGCAAGGCCAGCATGATCGGCACGGTGCTGGGCACGATGACCATTGCCATCATCGGCAACGGGCTGATCCTTGTCCACATCTCGCCGTTCTTTACCCAGATCGTGACGGGCACGATCATTTTGCTGGCACTCTGGATGAACACCAAACTGTTCAGTGGCGGACTGCGTTTTGGAAGGAAACCCCGATGACAGACGAAAGATCACCCGCACATGTCGGATCAGGGCTGGTGATGACGGTCAATGGCCCGATCCCCAGTGCCAGTCTGGGCGTGACGCTGATGCATGAACATCTGCAGAATGATTGTTCCTGCTGGTGGAATCCGCCCACGGACCCGGCGCGCGCCTATCTGGCAACAGGTCCGGTGCGGATCGAGATTCTGTCCGAGTTGCGGCAAGACCCCTTCGTAAACAAGCACAACATCTCGCTGGATGATCTCGATCTGTGCGTTGCCGAGCTTGGTGAATTTGCGAAACTTGGCGGGCGCACGGTGGTCGATCCGACCTGCCGCGGCATCGGGCGTGATCCGGTCAAGCTGCGCCGGATTGCGGCCGATACGGGGCTGAACATCGTGATGGGGGCAGGCTACTATCTGGCGTCGTCGATGCCGGACGAGGTGGCGCGACTGTCGGCAGATGATATCGCCGATCAAATCGTCAACGAGGCCCTGCACGGCACAGACGGCACCGATGCACGGATCGGGTTGATCGGCGAGATCGGGGTGTCTTCAGATTTCACCGAGGCCGAGCAGAAATCCCTCTGCGGGGCGGCGCGCGCGCAGGTGCGCACCGGTCTGCCGCTGATGGTGCATCTGCCGGGCTGGTTTCGGCTGGGGCACCGGGTTCTGGATCTGGTCGAGGCCGAAGGGGCGAACCTTGCGCAGACCGTGCTGTGCCACATGAATCCATCGCATGACGATTGGATGTATCAGCGCAGCATCGCGGAACGCGGGGCGTTTATAGAATTCGACATGATCGGCATGGATTATTTCTATGCCGATCAGCAGGTGCAATGCCCCGGCGACGACGAGATTGCCCGCGCCATTCTGCGGTTGGCAGGGGCAGGGTATCTTGACCGGGTGCTGCTGTCGCAGGATGTGTTCCTCAAGATGATGCTGACGCGTTATGGCGGAAACGGTTATGGCTTTGTGCAGCGTCACTTCCTGCCGCGTCTGGCACGGCACGGCATGGGATGGATGCCGCGTCGCGTGATAAATTACTCACAACCAATCCACGCCGCGTGTTCGACGCCGCAGTCTGACGAAAACGGGAGGACGTTTGCATGACGACCAAGGTACTTCTGGTCGGCGAAAGCTGGGTTTCATCGGCCACTCATTACAAGGGCTTTGATCAGTTTGGCAGTGTGACCTTCCATCTGGGGGCAGAACCACTGGTGGCAGCGCTGAAGGGGTCGGACTTTGATCTGACCTACATGACAGCACACGATGCAGTGGAAAACTTCCCGTTTCAGATGGAAGGGCTGGATGCCTACGACGTGATCATCCTGTCAGATATCGGGGCCAATTCGTTCCTGCTGCCCCCCGCCGTCTGGCTGCGATCGCAGACCGTGCCGAACCGGCTGCGCCTGATCAAGGCGTGGGTGGAACGGGGCGGCGGGTTGTTGATGGTCGGGGGCTATTTCAGCTTTCAGGGCATCGACGGCAAGGCGCGCTGGCGCAACACCCCGGTCGAGGATGTATTGCCGGTGACCTGCCACCCGTGGGATGACCGGATCGAAATGCCTGAAGGCGCCGTGGCCGATGTGCTGCAACCGGATCATCCGGTGCTGGCGGGGTTGGGCGGTGATTGGCCCTTTGTGTTGGGGGTGAACGAGGTCGAGGTGCGTCCGGGGGCCGAAGTGCTGGCCCGCATTCCCCCCGATCAGGGCGGTCATCCGCTGTTGGTGCTGGGCGGGTTTGGCAAGGGGCGGACGGCGGCCTGGACGTCGGATATCGGGCCGCACTGGCTGTCACCCGCCTTTTGCGCGTGGGATGGGTATGGGCGACTGTGGAAAAACCTGCTGGGCTGGCTGGCGCAATCCCGTGAATAGGCGCGTGCGTCACACCTGCGTCAGGATGCGCGCCAGTTCGGCCTGCGTCGGAAAAGCCGCAACCGTACCCGGACGCGACACCGTGATTGCCGCCGCCGCCGCCGCGTCGTGCAGGGCGCGTGCGTCAAGCATCACCCCCCGCAGCGCAGCCGAAGCCAGTGCCGTTGCCATAAAGCAATCTCCGGCCCCTGTCGTATCCACGACACCGCAGGGCAGCGCTGGCACGGTGATCTCTTGGCCAGCCGACAACAGCTTGGCCCCCGCAGGACCAAGTGTCAGCACGATCTGTCTGACCCCGGATGCCAACAGCGCTTTGGTACCGCCAAGCTCTGCCGCTTCGCCTTCATTCACAAAGGCCATATCGACCAGCGGCCAGAGCGCAGCGAAAAAGAGCCGCAGCGGCGAGGGGTTCAACGCTGTCAGCAGGCCCATCGCCCGGCCTTGGCGCAAGACGGCAATGCTCGTTTCCTCGGACAGATTTCCCTGCATCACCAGCAGATCGCCCGGCTGCGCGCCGGTCAGCACAGCACATCCCGCCCGTCGAGTCAGCCTTAATGCCGCAGCATTGGTCGTGATGTTCGCGTTCTCACCGGACCCGGTGCGCAGAATGATGGAAAAATCGCTTCCCACGCCGGGCACGGATTCAAGCCTGACCTTGATCGGCTCGACCGCCAGACGGATGCGGATTTCATCGGCCCGGATGTCATCGCCCACCGCAGCCCCCAAGCGGCAGCCAAGTCCCGCCCTGCCAAGCACGATCGCCTGGTTGGCACCCTTGCCGCCCAGACCGCGCGGACCTGCCAGCCCTTGGATCGACGCGCCGGGGGCGGGCAGATCGGCCACCGTCACGGTTTCGTCCAGTGCCACGTTCCCAATCACGAAGGCGCGCATACGACCCTCATCTCCCTTTCGAAAGGACCACTGATGCACAGCATATCGAACCGCAGCTCTGGCGCGATAGGTGAAATCTTTGGCCGCGATAAAGTTCTGATCGGCATGATCCACTGCCCGCCCTTTCCCGGCGCGCCACGCTATCGCGGCGCGACGATGGATAGCCTTTACGACGCCTGTTTGCGCGATGCCGAAGCGCTCATTGCCGGAGGGTTGCATGGTCTGATCATTGAGAACCACGGTGATATTCCGTTTTCCAAGCCCGAAGATATCGGCCCTGAAACGCCGGCCTTCCTGTCGGTCGTCACTGACCGTGTGCGACGTGCGACGGGCGTGCCGGTGGGCATCAACGTACTGGCCAATGCGCCACTGCCAGCCCTTGCCACGGCTGTAGCGGGAGGGGCTGCGTTCATCCGGGTGAACCAGTGGGCAAATGCCTATGTCGCCAATGAAGGGTTCATGGAGGGCCGTGCAGGCGAAGCGCTGCGCTATCGGTCAATGTTGCGGGCCGAAGGTGTCCGAATCTTTGCAGATGCGCATGTAAAGCACGGCAGCCACGCGATTGTTGCAGATCGCTCCATTGCCGAACTGAACCGCGACCTTGCCTTCTTCGACGCCGATTGCGTCATCGCGACAGGACAACGCACCGGTCACGCCGCAAGTCTGGAAGAAATCGGTGAGATCGTCGATGCGACCCATCTGCCGGTTCTTGTGGGATCAGGCGTTACAGAGGCGAATATCGTCTCGATCCTGTCGCGCACCAGCGGTGTCATCGTGGCGTCGTCGCTGAAGGTGGGCGGGGTGTGGTGGAACCCGGTCGAGCCGGACCGCGTCAAACGTTTCGTCGACTGCGCCCAGGAAGGATTAACAGACTGATCTGGATGAATAATCAGAATTTTGGCGGGGAGCGTCGCACTGAAATTTTTAACCAGCGTTAACCATGCCAACAGCGTTTTCGTTTTCGTTGCATTCGACTGATCCTGACTCAACCGGTTAAATTCGACAGCACGGGTTGCTCGGCTCCAAAGCCTGATCAGACACCTTGATCAGCGATGGTCGCCGCGATGGCGGTTTTCAGATTCACCCATCCAGACCGACACCTCGTGGTGGATCCTGGCCTTGCCGGACGTGTGTCGACGCCGCAGGTGCGCAGCGTCACGGCCCTTACCGCCGAACGCATCCGCAAGGGCAAGACCGGATAGCAGCGCGACGGGCGCGGTTCAGGTTTGTTTTCAATCGGAATTCGCTGTCTCTCGCTGCGCCCGAACGCGATTTCTGACGGTCTTGGTTCCAGTAAACCTGAACCGCTGTGCGATGCTGAAATGGTGTGTGTGAGAGGGACACGGGCCCGTCACCGCACAGCAGGCACTTTGTCCACAGAGGCGTTCGTCGCGGTGACTTTGGGCGTTCGTCCGGTCCGGTCATTCCCATGGCGTCAAAGTTGAATCCACGCGGTCTTAAGGTCGGTGTATTTGCTCAAGGCGTGCAGCGACTTGTCGTGGCCGTTGCCTGATTGCTTGACCCCGCCCATCGGTACCGTGATGTCTGCCCCGCCATAGGTGTTTACATGGACCACCCCGGCGCGGATGCCCCGCACCATGCGATGCGCGCGCGCGAGATTGGCTGTCCACACGCCGGCGGCAAGGCCGTAATCGGTGGCATTGGCCAGACGCAACGCCGTAGTCTCGGTGTCAAACGGGGTAACCGCCAGCACCGGGCCAAACACTTCTTCGCGGAACAGGCGGTGGGTATCGGCCACGCGGGTGACGATGGTCGGTTCCAGATAATAGCCGCCGGTTTCGGTCAGGGCCTGATGGCCACCGGCGACGATTTCGCCCCCCTCTGACCGGGCGCTTTCGACAAAGCCAAGGTTGCGGGACAGTTGCGAGGCAGAGTTGACGGCGCCGATCTGGGTGGACAACTGCAAAGGGTTGCCAACCGTCATAGCGGCGGTCGCCTTGGCCAGCAGATCCACGAATTGGTCATGCACCGAAGCTTCAACCAACAGCCGCGACCCGGCCACGCAAACTTGCCCCGCATTGCGGAAGATGCCCGCAGCGGCGGTCTTGGCCGCCGCCGCCAGATCCGGCGCATCGGCAAAGACAATGTTCGGGCTTTTGCCGCCCAGTTCCAGATATAGCCGCTTCAGATTCGAGCGGGCCGAATAGTCCATCAACCGCCGCCCGGTGGCTCCGGACCCGGTGAACACCAGCACATCCACATCCATCGACAGCGCAAGGGCCGCCCCCGTGACAGCCCCGGCCCCGGTGACCACATTCAGCACGCCCGCTGGCAGCCCCGCCTCCAACGCCAACTCACCCAGACGCAGCAGGGTCAACGATGCCGTCTCGGCCGGTTTCAGCACCACCGAATTTCCCGCAGCCAAAGCCGGGGCCAATTTCCACGCGCCGATCATCAGCGGAAAGTTCCACGGCACAATAGCCGCCACCACGCCCACGGGTTCGCGGTGGATCAGGGCCAACACGGTTTCGGCGGTGGGGGCAATTTCGCCATACAGTTTGTCCAGCGCCTCGGCATACCAGCGGAAGGTTTGCGCTGCGGACAGCGGTTCAGCCCGCAGTGCCATGCCGATCTCTGTGCCATTGTCGCGCACGCCCAGCACGGCAAGGTCGTTGGCATTCTTTTCGATCAGGTCTGCCAGCCGCAGCAACACCGCTTTGCGCGCAGCGGGGGATTGGCGCGACCAGCGGCCATCGTCAAAGGCGCGGCGGGCGGCGGCAGTGGCGCGGGCGACATCGGCTTCGGTGGCCGAGG